>NZ_JAAFZA010000266.1 GCF_015356865.1 Catenulispora pinisilvae | reverse complement strand
GTGGTGAGGTCGTGATCCATGACCGCTACTGTGCCGATTCGCGGGTACGGAGCGCGACCAAGACATGACCGACTGTGGATAAACCCGGGTTGTGGATAACGCGTATCCCTCTAACGGACTAATCCGCATGCGGGGCGGCAAGGCGGCCGTCTGGAAAAACATCGGCATGATCTCAGCGTCTTCTCAACCGAGAGGGGCAGAATGCGGCCATGCACATCCTCGTGGTGGACGACGACCAGGCGGTCCGGGACTCGCTGCGCCGCTCGCTGGCCTTCAACGGCTACGAGGTCGAGCTGGCGGCCGACGGGCTGGCGGCGCTGGAAGCGATCGCGAAGCGGCGGCCGGACGCCGTCGTGCTCGACGTCATGATGCCCCGGCTGGACGGCCTGGAGACCTGCCGCCGGCTGCGCTCGGCCGGCGAGGACCTGCCGGTCCTGCTGCTCACCGCGCGCGACGCGGTCCCGGACCGGGTGGCCGGCCTGGACGCCGGCGCCGACGACTACCTCCCCAAGCCGTTCGCGCTGGAGGAGTTGCTGGCCCGGCTGCGCGCGCTGCTGCGCCGCACCCAGGGCAGCCTGGCCGACCAGTCCGACGCCCCGCTGGCCTTCGCCGACCTCACCCTGGACCCGGCCACCCGCGAGGTGACCCGGGCCGAGAAGCCGGTGCGCCTGACCCGCACCGAGTTCAACCTGCTGGAGCTGCTGATGCGGCACCCCCGGCAGGTCCTGACCCGGGCCCAGATCCTGGAGGAGGTCTGGGGCTACGACTTCCCGACCACCGCCAACTCCCTCGAGGTCTACGTCGGCTACCTGCGCCGCAAGACCGAGGCCGACGAACTGCCCCGCCTGATCCACACGGTCCGCGGGGTGGGGTATTCCCTGCGTGAGACGGCACCGTGAACCCTCTGATCGCTGCTGAACACCCGGAACCCGAGGAGCGCCTGGGACCCTACGAACGGTTGCGCGCGAAGATCACGGAGGTGATGTCGCACGTCCCGCTGCGGACCCGGATCACCGCGCTGGTGATGGTCGCGGTGGGCGTGAGCGTGGCGCTGGCGTCGATCGCGGGCTGGGTGACGGTGCGCAACCAGATCCTCAGCCAGATGGACTCGACGCTGGCCAGCCACGCCACCCAGATCGCCAAAGAGGCGCAGATCCAGGAGGACAACCAGACGGCGCACCAGGTCAAGGGCAATCTCGACGTGCCCTTGTACACGGACACCGAGGTCGTCGTCTTCGACAGCGACGGCGTGATCAACTACTACGCGCAGTCCACTGTCATCCCACAGGTCCAGCCGGTCTCCGCCGATATCGCGGTGGCGCAGGCCGGCACCGGCAGCAACTTCCGGACCATCGTCTTCAGCGACGGCACCAAGGCCCGGGCGATCACCGTGCCGGTGCCGCCGAGCGAGTACTCCCCCGGGACCCACCAGGCCCTCCTGCTCGCGCAGTCCATGCACGACACCCAGCAGACCCTCAGCCGGCTCAGCCTGGTCTCCATACTGGTCGGCATCGCCGGCATCGCGGTCGCCGGCAGCGCGGGCATCACCGTCGGCCGGGCCGGCCTGCGCCCGGTGGACCGGCTCACCGAGGCCACCGAGTACGTGGCCAGGACCGGCGACCTGCGCCCGATCGAGGTCCAGGGCACGGACGAGCTGGCCCGGCTGGCCACCAGCTTCAACAGCATGCTGACCGCGCTGGCCCGCTCGCAGGACCATCAACGACGCCTGATCGCCGACGCCGGCCACGAGCTGCGCACCCCGCTGACCTCGATGCGCACCAACATCGACCTGCTCTCCCAGGTCTTCGGCGGCAGCGGTTCCGACCACGCCGCGCCCGGTTCGGGCCGGCCGCGGATCAGCGACGCCGACCGGTCCGAGCTCATCGCCGACGTCCGGGCCCAGATGGAAGAGCTCTCGGTGCTGGTCGGCGACCTGGTCGAGCTCTCCCGCGACACCAAACCGCAGGCCGCGCCGGAGCCGGTGAACCTGGGTGATGTGGTCCGGCAGGCCGTGGACCGGGTCCGCAGGCGGGCCCCGGGACTGAAGTTCGACATCCAGCTCCAGCCCTGGTTCCTGGAAGGCGATCCGACGGCGCTGGAGCGCGCCGTGACGAACCTGCTGGACAACGCCGGCAAATGGAGCCCGGAGGACGGGACCGTCACCGTGCGTCTGGCCGACGGCCTGCTCCAGGTCTCGGACCAGGGTCCGGGCATCGCCGAAGAGGACATGCCGCACGTCTTCGAGCGCTTCTACCGCTCTCCCGAGGCCCGCACCATGCCGGGCTCCGGGCTGGGCCTGGCGATCGTGCGGCAGGCCGCCGAGAACCACGGCGGCCGGGTCGCGGCGGCGCGGGCGCCGAGCGGCGGGGCGCTGCTCGGACTGTGGCTCCCCGGGCGGCCGACCGAGGACGCCGACTCCTCCAACAGCGGCTCGGCGGCGGGTTCTTAAGCGGAACCTGAGTGGCACCTCACAGGCGCGTTCCCCTATGGGAGAACGCGCCTGATGCCGTTCTTAAAGCAAGTACCGCATATGGTCGTTACCCAAGTCGTTACCCAACAGGACCCGTACCTGTGGAAACACAGGGGTATGCGGCCCTTCTTTTTCGGTTACCTCTTGTCCGGGTCTCAGCAGCATTTAAGGTGAACAGGCGAAGCTCCTCCTCATGAACGAACCCTCGAGCAACGCAGGCGGCGTCGGCGGCCTGGGCGACAACGGCGCCAACGAAGCGGCGGACCAGGACGTGCGCGAAAGCTTCGGCGCGAACCCCGCCGTGTCCAGCGGCTCCGGGGCTCAGGACCCCCAGGCGGTGCCCCCGCAGCAGGACGCGCTCCCGCCGACCGTGGCGTCGCAGCCCGTCCCGGGAGAGCCGGACGCGACCCTGATCCAGCCCGCGGTCCCGGTCCCGCCGGACCCGGCCGCCGGCGCGTACCAGGCGCAGTCGGGCCCGGCCCCGCAGGCACCGCAGCCCCAGGCCCAGCCTCAGCCTCCGACCCAGCCGCAGACCCAGCCCGGTGCCGCGTTCGGCCAGGCCGCGCCGGCCCAGCAGGCACCGCAGGCGGGCGCGGGCAGCCACCTCGGCCCCGGCCCGACTCCCCCGCCGAACTGGGCCGCCCCCTCGGACGGCACGGCCTTCCCGCCCTACTCCCCGCCCGTCGCCACCTCCCAGCGCTCCTCGCTCGGCGCCGGCAAGATGCTGGTCGCCGTGGCCCTGGTCGCCGGCCTGATCGGCGGCGGCATCGGCACCGCGGTCACCTACGCGGCCAAGGACAACAACAACTCCTCCTCCAACACGGCGGGCTCCAGCTCACGCTCCCCCCTGAACACCAACAACACGGCGCTGAGCACCCCCGGCAGCGTCACCCAGGTGTCCGCGCACGTGATGCCGAGCGTGGTGGACATCCAGGTCAGCCAAGGCAACGGCAGCGGCGACGAGGGCACCGGCATCATCTACAGCTCGGACGGCCTGATCGTCACCAACAACCACGTGATCGCCGCCGCCGACCCGAACCAGAACACCGGCAGCTCCAGCCAGAACGGCAACGGCAACCCGTTCGGGGGCGGCAGCGGCGGGAACAGCGGCGGCGACAACGGTGGGAGCAGTGGCGGAAGCAGTGGCGGAAGCAGCAGCGGTAGCGGCGGCGCGACCACCATCACCGTCACCTTCAGCGACGGCCGGACCGCCAACGCGCACATCGTCGGCGACGAGCCGCTGGCCGACCTCGCGGTGATAAAGGTCGACGGCGTCTCCGGGCTGACCAAGGCCTCCTTCGCCGACTCCAAGAACCTGCAGGTCGGCCAGCAGGTGGTGGCGATCGGCTCGCCGCTCGGTCTGACCAGCACCGTCACCTCCGGCATCGTCAGCGCCCTGAACCGGCCGGTGGAGACCCAGGCGGAGAACGGCAGCACCGTGGTCCTGGACGCGGTCCAGACCGACGCCGCGATCAACCCCGGGAACTCCGGCGGCCCGCTGGTGGACATGGAGGGCAACGTGATCGGCATCAACTCCGCGATCGCCTCCAACAGCCAGAGCTCCGGCGGTCTGGGCGGCAGCAGCTCGCAGGCCGGCTCGATCGGCCTGGGCTTCGCGATCCCGATCTCCGAGGCGCTGCCCATCGTGGACGCCCTGGCCCAGGGCAAGCCGGCGCAGATCGCGTCGCTGGGCGTGGCACAGAACGGCCAGAGCGACACCACCACCCGCACCGCGACCGGCTACAAGGTGGAGCAGGTCACCGCCGGCGCCCCGGCCGACAAGGCGGGCCTGAAGGCCGGCGACGTGATAACCAAGATCGGCGACCGCCTGGTGTACTCCTACCAGGACGTGGCGGCCGCGGTGCGCTCGCACCGGCCGGGCGACACCGTCCCGATCACCTACTCCCGCAACGGCTCCACCTCGACCGTCAACGTCACCCTCGGGGTGCTGGCGACCACCCCGACCCAGTAGCAGCAGGGGCGGTAAGAACCAGGCGTACCCTTGAGGGGTGTCTGACGAACGTGGAATCACGGTCCTCCGCGCCGGCTTCGGCGCGGAGGCCGTTCCGTATCTGGCCGCGTGGGACCTCCAGCGCGAGGTCCACGCCCGGCGGGTCGCCGACGAGATCGACGACACCCTGATCCTGCTGGAGCACCCCCCGGTGTTCACGGCCGGACGCCGCACCGCCCCCGAAGAGCGCCCCACCGACGGCACCCCGGTCATCGACGTCGACCGCGGCGGCCGCATCACCTTCCACGGCCCCGGCCAGCTGGTCGGCTATCCGATCCTGCGGCTGCCGGAGGCGATGGACGTGGTGGGCCACGTCCGGCGGCTGGAGGAAGCGCTGCTGCGAACCTGTGCCGACCTGGGCCTGCCGCAGGCCACCCGGATCCACGGCCGCAGCGGCGTGTGGATCCTGGGCGATGAGATCGAGCGCCAGGACCTGGGCGGCCTGAACCTGCGGCTGAAGACCGTCGGCGCGCCGGTGGCCGACGACGAGGAGTTCGACCCCCGGCTGGCCGGCCCCGAGTACGCGCCGTCCAACGCCGGGCAGCGCAAGGCCGACCGCAAGCTGGCGCAGATCGGCGTGCGGGTCGCCAAGGGCGTGACCATGCACGGTTTCTCGATGAACTGCGATGTCGACCTGGCCTGGTTCGACAAGATCATCCCCTGCGGGATCCGGAACGCCGGCGTCACCTCGCTGTCCGCCGAGCTGGGCCGGGACCTCACGGTCGAGGAGGTCGCGCCGCTGGTCGCCGAGCACCTCGACGACGTGGTTTCCGAGGCGTACGGACTCGTCGGCGCCGGGAAGGAATAGCGCGCGTGCCACGTAGGCTGCTAATCACAGGTATTAACGCGGTACAGGCTATCCATTTCATGCAAGGAGACTCGAAGTGACGGCCGTCACCCCAGAACCCGAAGGCCGCAAGCTGCTCCGGCTTGAGGTCCGCAACAGCGCCGTCCCCATCGAGAAGAAACCCAGCTGGATCAAGACCCGCGCCAAGATGGGCCCGGAGTACACCGGGCTGAAGAGCCTGGTGCGCAGCGAGGGCCTACACACGGTGTGCGAGGAGGCCGGCTGTCCGAACATCTACGAGTGCTGGGAGGACCGGGAGGCCACCTTCCTCATCGGTGGCGACCAGTGCACCCGGCGTTGTGACTTCTGCCAGATCGACACCGGCAAGCCCAAGGCCTACGACACCGACGAGCCGCGGCGCGTGGCCGAGTCGGTGCAGACCATGGGCCTGAAGTACGCGACCGTCACCGGCGTGGCCCGCGACGACCTCGAGGACGAGGGCGCCTGGCTGTACGCCGAGACCGTCCGCCAGATCCACGCGATGCTGCCGGGCTGCGGCGTGGAGCTGCTGATCCCGGACTTCCACGCCAAGCCCGAGCACCTCGCCGAGGTCTTCGGCAGCCGGCCGGAGGTGCTGGCGCACAACATCGAGACCGTGCCGCGGATCTTCAAGGAGATCCGCCCCGGCTTCCGCTACGAGCGCTCGCTGGACGTCATCCGCCAGGCCCGCGCCTTCGGCCTGGTCACCAAGTCCAACCTGATCCTGGGCATGGGCGAGGAGCGCGAGGAGATCTCGCAGGCCCTGGCCGACCTGCGCGAGGCCGGCTGCGACCTGATCACCATCACCCAGTACCTGCGGCCCTCGCCGCGGCACCACCCGGTGATGCGCTGGGTGAAGCCCGAGGAGTTCGTGGAGCTGGCCGAGGAGGCCCGCCAGATGGGCTTCGGCGTCATGTCCGGGCCGCTGGTCCGCTCCTCGTACCGGGCCGGGCGGCTGTACAAGGAGGCCGTCGAGGCTCGCGAGGCGGCCGCGGCCGGCGTTCCGGCGTGACGTCGGCCCGCCCGGTGTGACGTCGGCGGTTCCGACGTGATGTCGGCCGTCCCGGGCGTGACGTTGGTCGCACCTCAGGCGGTTTCGAAAGCCGTTGCTCAGCCCCTTTGTTAGGACGCTGCGAACGAAGGCCCCGGTCCAGATCGGACCGGGGCCTTTTTACGGGCCGGAGCAACGAGATCCGCAGTATTGCGTATCCCGTTACCACGATTTGACCGGCCACACCAGACCCTGTAACAAAGAATATTGACAGTGGTGGTGGCCCGCCACCGGCTCCGCTCCCCCGACGTCCCCCCTTTTTCTCCTGGTCGAGGTCTTGCTATGAGCACCGCAACGTACTCCGTCCGCACCATGCTTCTATCCTTCGAGCGCCGGGTCCTGCGGGCCGGCGGTCAGCGGGGCGCTTTGGCCAACGCGCACGCCGCCGTGCTGGAGGGCCGGGAACGGGCCGCGCTGCGGGCCGAGGCGCACGAATCGCTCACCAAAATGAGCCTGCAGGCCCGGTAACGTCCGCACTGGTTTACCACCGGGCGCGGGCACCACGTATCCTGCGTGGCATGGCACGCGACACCACGAAGACCCCGGCCGACGGGGATGCGCCCAAGAAAAAGGGCCGGCTGAAGCAGATCCGCGAGGTCTACGGGATGACCCGCAAGGAGGATCCCAAGCTTCCCCTGGTCTTGGCCGCCTGGGCCGTGGCCGCCCTGGTGGTGTTCGTGGCGCTGGGCTTCGCGCTCGGCTCCCCGCTTTTCTACGGCATCTTCGGCATTCCGGTCGCGGTGCTGGCCGCGATGATCGTCTTCGGGCGGCGGGCCCAACGTGCGGCCTACTCCTCGATCAAGGACCAGGCCGGCGCCGCCGCCTCGGTGCTGGACACGCTGCGCCGGGGCTGGGACGTCACCCCCGGCGTCCGCTTCAACCGGCAGCAGGACATGATCCACCGGGTGCTCGGCCGCCCGGGCATCGTCCTGGTCGGCGAGGGCAACCCGAACCGGCTCAAGGCGCTGTTCACCGAGGAGCGCCGGCACCTGACCCGGCTGTTCGGCCCGGACGTCCCGCTGGTCGGCGAGGACATCGTGGCCGGCGACGAAGAGGGCATGGTGCCGCTGGGACGGCTGAACAAGAAGGTGATGCGGCTCAAGCCGGCCACCGGCAAGGGCTACCTGCGTCCGGCGCAGGTGCAGGAGTACCAGAACCGGCTCAAGGCCGTCGGGCCGAACATGCCGATCCCGAAGGGGCCGATGCCGCGTAACGGCAAGATGCCGCGCGGCCAGGTGCGCTGAATCGCCACAAGCCCGCGTCTGCGTGCTGTAACCCGAGCGAAACGCCATGGAACGTACGACGGCCCGCGACCGGTCTCCGGTCGCGGGCCGTCGGCGTTGTGCGCGGGCGCGGGCTCGGGCTCGGGCGCGTGCCGAGGCCCGGTGCGAACGCGGGGCGGAGGCGCTGGTCAGCGAGCGTCTCGTGGGCGCCCGATGTGGATATCGCTTGCCTTTTCCGGCGCGGGGCCGCGGTCCACGTGCCGGATCGGTCAGCGGGTGGAGATGATCATCGTGCGCGCGACCCGGTCGTGCAGGCCGCGGCCGTCGGCGTCCCAGACCACCGCCGGGATGACCAGGAACAACAGCACGGTGCGCATCGCGATCTTGTACGGCGTGGCCCTGGTCCCCTGATCGGAGCTGACCCGCAGGCCCAGAATCGCCATCCCGAAGGTGGAGCCGCTGATCGACAGGCCCACCAGGTACATCACCGCCAGCAGGCTGAGCGCCGCGAACTGGCCGGACTGGAACAGCCGGTCGCCGACCAGCAGGTAGGCCACGCCATAGGCGATGGCCCAGTCGATCACCAACGCGGCCAGCCGGCGGCCGACCGGGGCCATCGAGCCCGGACCGGTCTGCGGGAGGCCGAAACGCTGGCCGGAATAGTCGGACGAGGTCATGGCGTCCACGGTACCCCGCACGGTTTCCACGCCCGCCACCAACGTCGCCCCCAGCTGTTCCAGGGGCGCCGACCTGCCCACAGGGTAGGTTGGAAGGGAGCCGGGCTCCGTGTAACACGCCGGAAACAAGAGGGACACGGCCGGGAAACCCCCCGGTCCTACGGTCACAGAAGTGCCCGTTGGGTCCCGGCCCCGGTGGCGAAAGGCTTCCGGCCGGTGAGAGTACTCAAAGGAGTAGTGGATGTTCTCGAACGCCGACGAGGTACTCGCGTACCTCAGGGACAACGACGTGAAGAGCGTCGATGTGCGGTTCTGTGACCTGCCCGGGGTGATGCAGCACTTCACGGTGCCGGTTGAGTCGTTCGACGCCGACGTCTTCTCCCACGGCCTGGCCTTCGACGGCTCCTCGATCCGCGGTTTCCAGGCCATCCACGAGTCGGACATGCAGCTGCTGCCCGACGTGAGCACCGCCCGCCTGGACCCGTTCCGCGCGGAGAAGACGCTCAACATCAACTTCTTCATCCACGACCCGCTGACCGGTGAGGCCTACTCCCGCGACCCGCGCAACGTGGCCAAGAAGGCCGAGGCGTACCTCAAGGGCACCGGCATCGCCGACACGTGCTACTTCGGCCCGGAGGCCGAGTTCTACGTGTTCGACGACGTCCGCTTCGCCTCCGGCCCCGGCGAGAGCTTCTACCACATCGACGCCGAGGCGGCGTTCTGGAACACCGGGCGCTCCGAGGAGGGCGGCAACCGGGGCTACAAGCCGCGGGTCAAGGGCGGCTACTTCCCGGTGGCCCCGAACGACCACTACACGGACCTGCGCGCGACCATGAGCCGCACGCTCATCGAGTCCGGCCTGATCGTCGAGCGCCAGCACCACGAGGTCGGCTCGGCCGGCCAGGCGGAGATCAACTACCGCTTCAACACCCTGCTGGCCGCCGCCGACGACCTGATGCTCTTCAAGTACATCATCAAGAACGTGGCCTGGCAGGCCGGCAAGACCGCGACCTTCATGCCCAAGCCGGTCTTCGGCGACAACGGCTCGGGCATGCACTGCCACCAGAGCCTGTGGAAGGACGGCGTCCCGCTGTTCTACGACGAGGTCGGCTACGCGGGCCTGTCGGACACCGCCCGCCACTACATCGGCGGCATCCTGAAGCACGCCCCCTCGCTGCTGGCCTTCACCAACCCGACGGTCAACAGCTACCGCCGCCTGGTCCCCGGCTACGAGGCCCCGGTCAACCTGGTCTACAGCCAGCGCAACCGCTCGGCCTGCATCCGCATCCCGATCACCGGCTCGAACCCGAAGGCCAAGCGCATCGAGTTCCGCTGCCCGGACCCGTCCTCGAACCCGTACCTGGCCTTCTCCGCGATGATGATGGCCGGCCTGGACGGCGTGAAGAACAAGATCGAGCCGATGGCCCCGGTCGACAAGGACCTCTACGAGCTCCCCCCGGACGAGCACGCCTCGATCCCCCAGGTGCCCGGCAGCCTCCCGGCGGTGCTGGACTCCCTGGAGGCCGACCACGGGTACCTGCTCGAGGGCGGCGTGTTCACCCAGGACCTGATCGACACGTGGATCTCGTACAAGCGGGAGCGGGAGGTCGACCCGGTTCGGCTGCGGCCCACGCCGCATGAGTTCGAGCTCTACTTCGACATCTAAACACGCTCAGGGCAGCTGCCTGCGCCGCGAGCGCAGAAACGGTAGCTGACCTGTGGCGAGGCTGTTGGATACTTTCGATCGATCATGGGCGTTTTCGAACCTCATGTGGGCCCGATGTGGGCCGGATGATCTTGAGCTGACAGTTGCAGAACGTTGGTCGCGGTGGGTCCGCGAGCCCTTTGAGGGCTCGCGGACCCACCGTTGTCTGTAGACGCACCTCGCTCCGTCATCGCCCGGCCGCTACGGGCCAGCCGATCCACCGACCGGGTGATGAAGCACATCGCAGAGACAGTTCCACGAACCAAAGCCGGACTTAAAGAGGTGACACCGCCGTTCAAGCGGACCGTTTCTACCTCGAAGGACCGCGGCTCATGAACGAACTCGTTACAACCGGCCATCGCTCCCCGGCCGACCGCCCGATCATTCGGCGCCGTGCCCACGAATGCCCCGACTTCGCACCGATGAAGCACGGGACCTACTCGCGACGCTCCCCTAGCACCTCGGCCGAGATCGTGCCACTCGTAGAAGTGCCTCCAGCGAAATCCTGCCGCCAAGGATGATTCGCCGGTGAGAGGCATACTCCCAGGGCCGAAGTCGATCTAGTGTCGTTTCGGCCGCCCAGCTTCTGACTCTGGCTAAAGCACAAAGCACAGAGAGGACGCCAGGCTGGCCCGCCCACGCACCATCACCCCACAGCACAAAGAGCCTCCACCAACGATTCCGGAGCGGCTGTGGAGCCACAAAGAAACCGCCGCATTCCTCCAGCTCTCCGAACAGACCCTTCACTACATGAATCACGTCGGCAACGGTCCGCGGTCGTATCGAGTAGGCCGCTACCGCCGATACAACCCCTTCGACGTCATGGCCTGGCTCGAATCAAAAGCCTCGTAGTCCGCTGGCCCTCACGGAAAGGTCGTTCTCGTGCCCGAACCGTACGACCGCTGGCACAAGTCACGCCCCGAACCTGGAGAGAAGCTCTGCGCCGAGCATGACAAGGTTCCCAGTGCCAAGCACGGTAGAGGCACGCGATGGGCGGTCCGCTGGCGGGACCCCGACGGCGAACAGCAAGAGGCGCTCTTTGAGAAGAAGACAGAAGCTGTCAGGCACCTGAACAAGATCGCCGAAGCAATCGACTCGGGCACCTACATCGCACCCCGCAACGGAATGGTCCTGCTCGAAGCCATCGCCCAGCGATGGCTCGACAGCCGAAACTTCAAATCTCCGCGCACGTACGCCCAGTACGAGTCACGGATCAACAACCACATCATCGACGTTCTCGGCAAACTACGACTGTGCGACATCAAGCCGTCAACGATCGTCGCATGGATCAACGGCCGCCGAGAGTACGGCCTCGACGAAACCACGATCGGTCTCGTCCTCGCTCACCTCGCGGCAATCATGGAGTCAGCGCTGGACGACGAACTGATCCCGAAGAATCCCTGTCGCGCAAAATCAGTTCGCGACGTCAAACCGAAACGCTCCAAGCGTCCGGCCCGCAAAGCCCCTCTCAGCGGCCGCCAGTTGGAGTTGCTACGCGAGACTCTGCCCGATCGCTACAAGACGCTCGTGGACGTCACCCGAGGCCTCGGCATGCGCCAGGGCGAGGTTTTCGCGTTCAGCCCGGACGATATCGACTGGACCAAGAAGATCGTTCACGTACGGCGGCAGATCGCCTGGGACCGAGGAACGATGGT
Source organism: Catenulispora pinisilvae (assembly GCF_015356865.1). Lineage (GTDB taxonomy): Bacteria > Actinomycetota > Actinomycetes > Streptomycetales > Catenulisporaceae > Catenulispora > Catenulispora pinisilvae. The sequence goes on along the minus strand of NZ_JAAFZA010000266.1, from coordinate 1,648 downwards.
CTTCGCACCTCCCAAGTGCAGCGACCTCGATGAAGAACGGGACCGCTTCGTCCCGGCAGCGGACGAGGTCTTGTTCGCCATAATGGCTCACGCCGACGCTTTCGCTCCCATCGAAGTCACCCTCCCTTGGAAAACCCGCGACGGGGAGCCACACACCGCCGTCATCTTCTTCACGTCGCGCGAGGGGAAGCCCCTGAACAAGAACTACATCAACTGGGTATGGAAGGGCGGCCTGGAACTGGCGGGGATCATCAAGGCGCTCAACGACAAGCCCATTGGCCGAGGGCGGAAGTGGGAGCCGTGCCGGGACAAGATGATGCACGCCGGCCGCCACGACTACGCAACGCAGCGCCTCGGCGAGGGCATGGACATCTTCACGCTCTCGGTCAGGCTTGGCCACGCTGACCCGGCCTACACGCTCCGCAAGTACACACACGAGCCCGAAACGGACTACGAGGTGGAGCGACAGCGAATCGACGAGACGTTGCGGGCCATGAGGTCACGAGCTTCCGTTTTCGACTCGCCCCGGGCATGGGACCCGGGATGGCTACGTTGATCCCGAATGGGTCGCTGTTCCACTCGCGGATAGAACCCGCGCGACGCGCCGTCCGGTCGCGTATCTACGCAGAGCATTAGGGCTCCATGTCGCCACGTCCCCGACGCTGCTTAACGCGTCGAGGACGTGGCCGCCGGCCCGGAGCAGGTCATGCGTAGGTTGGTATCCCTGGGGGGAGACCGCCAGGATGGGCACGGGGCTGACGGGCACTGGGACAGACAGCTTCAGATCAGTGGCGCTGTCCTACTTTGACCGAGCCTTGTTCCCCGATCCATGAGTTCGGAGTGTCAAGTCCCCGTACTGGCGCCGCTCCTCCTGAACGTCGCCGCAGCCACAGCACACCAGCCATCTTCAACAACGGCCGCCTTACTCGGCGTCCGGTTCACCGCCTGACCTCGGCGCCGTAACCCAGGGCAACTCTGACCTCTGAGCAACACGCACGTTCGACGGAGATAATCGGAGCATGGATTCATCGAACATAGTGGTCGCGGTCGTCGGGGTTGCCGGAACATTGGCCGGTAGTGGCTTGTCGCAGTGGTCCGCTACCCGCAATCGGCGTACCGATTCAGAAAATCTGCGCCGTGACCGTGCCGATGACCGAGCAAACGCTAGCCAAGCTGCGGCGAGGACGGAGAAGCTATCGCTGTACTCCGACTACAACGCTAGCGCCCGTGCGTATCGCGTGGCCTGCCAAGACATGCTATTCGACTGGGAGCGCGGCCACTCGCCGATCGACGATACGCGGGTCGAACGAATCCGGGAAGACTACCTTCGCCTCTATGCGCAGGCACAGATGATCATGTCAGATCGCGCACTCGAGATCGCTTCCGAGATCAACCAGCTTCTTGCAGAGGGCTACCGCATGGTGCGTGGCTTGAGCAGCACCTCGAACCCCCACGAGGCAGACTTCCTCCACGGTTGGTTCGAAGGGCCGGCCTCGGACGGCGTCTGGCTGTTACGCCTAGCCTCCGTCTTTCACCAAGAGCATGATCGGGTCGTCTGATTCAGGGTGCTGATGGTTTCCGGGTGCGGCTGGCGTGTGGGCATGCCGAAGTTCCGGCGCTCGGGCCGGGGTCTCCAGGGTTCCTTCGG
>NZ_JAAFZA010000265.1 GCF_015356865.1 Catenulispora pinisilvae | reverse complement strand
ACCCGGTCCACCCGGGGGCGCAGCACTGATATACGAGAGCTGATACGAGCACTGATCTGACGGTATCCAGGCCGCGGGTTCGTGGCAGCCGGCGCTCATCACCCACCCCACCCCACTCGCGCCGGGTGCCGCGGCCCGCCCTGGGCCCCACCGACACCAGCCGCCGTGTTCCCAGGCCGGCGGCTGGTCCCGTCATGTGCGCGTGCTGATTTACTTCCGAGGTCCGACACCTCACTGTCAGGACCGTCGGGATAATCAGGCCCGCTGTCGTGGTGGATGTTGCAGAAGACCGGCGACGCGGTCCACCCCCTGCGCCATCACCCCGGACGCCGACGTGATCTGCCCGGCGAACCACCACCGGAAGTCGCGGTCACGGAGCGCGCCGCCGATGCGGCCGAACACGGTGTCCTTGCGGATGTCTTCGGCGGTCACGCCGGCATCCGCGGTCGCGGACAATATCCCTCCCGAAGCCGTCCGACCCTACTGCCGAAGGCCTCCGGCTCGGCGCGGCATTTCGTCAGGTGGTCACTTCGCCGTCTGTGGGCGGTTCAGTAATGCGCCCCTTACTGCGCGTCGCCGCCCTACCATGACCCCGTGGGGTTCACGGGGAACGACAACATGCCGCGGCTGGCGCGGGGACTGGTCTTCGCCGTGGCCGCGGCCTTGGTGTCGGTCCATTTCGCCAAGGCTTTGGGGCGGATTCCCGCCGATCCGGCGGCCGGTCTGACGATCGTCGCGGCGTGCGCCGCCATTCTGGCGCTGGAGTTCCGGCCGGCGAGTTGGCCGCGGGCGGTGGCGCAGTTGGCGTGCGGGTTCCTGGCGGTGGTGCCGGGCGGCGCGTCGATCGGGTTGCTGGCGGTGCCGGTCGGTGCGGTGTTCTTGCAAGGGTTGTGGGTCCTGCTGCCACCGGTCCTCGCGGCCGCGGCGTGGGTGGAGGCGGTGCGCACGGACAACGTGCGCGACATCGTCGACATGTGCATCACGGTGCTGCTCGGCGGGATGGCGCTCTACGCGGTGACCACGCTGGCCGCCTTGGCCGCCCGCGTGCACGGCACCCGACTGACACTGACCGCCGCCGCCGTGACGACCGAGCGGCTGCGCATCGCCTCGGGCCTGGACACCGACCTGTCTTCCGGCCTGACCCGCATTCGCGAGCTGGCGGCTAAAGCGGATCCGAACGTTCTGGACGTCCTGCTGACCGACGCGCGCGCGACCCTGGCCGCGACCCGCGCGACCGCCGCCGACCTGCGCAGCCTGTCGCTCGCGCCGGAGTCGGCCAGTGCCAGGGCTCTGCTTCAGTCGGCCGGGGTCGAGGCGGACGTGGTCACCGGCCACACCGAGCCGCTGGGCCCGGCCGGGACCGTGCTGGCCACGGTGCTGCGCGAGGCGGTCACGGCGGTGGTGCGGGTCGGCGACGCGCGGCACTGCCAGATCGTCACCGGCGAGGCCGGCGGGCAGGTGATGTTGCGGGTGGCCAGCGACGGCGTGCGGACCGCCGCGCTCGGCGCGGACGTGCTGGACGGCCTCGCGCAGCGGGTGCGCGCCAGCGGCGGGCGCCTCGCGGCCGGGCTGGAGGCGGACGGGCGCTTCGCGGTCGAGGCTTCGGTACCGGCCACACCGGCCTCGGCCATGCCGGTGGACGCACCGGAACTGCGGCGCGCGACTGCGCTGTATTACATCCTGCTGGCGGCGTTCTGTGTACGGACACTGCTATACGTCCCGGCCGCGCTGATCGCACCGGCGGTGCTGGTGCTGGCGATACTGTGCGCGCTACAGGTCGTGTACTCGGTGTGGGAGGCGAAGCGGCACAGCGAGGCGGCGCTCGTACTCTTCGCGGCGCTGACCTTCGCGCCGATGCACGCCTTCGGCCAGAACTGGATCGCCGCGCTCGGGCTCCTGACCGGCTCACTGCTGATCGCGCTGCCGCTGCCGCTGGGGGTGCCGGTGGTCGCGGCGGCGCTCGGGGTCGGTGGTTTCGTGGCGTCGGCCGACGGCACCAGCGCGGCCTCGGCGGTGCTGAACGCCTTGGTGACCTGCCTGATTGTCTACGGCATGCTGCGCCTGGCCCGTCTGGTACGCGAGTTGCAGCAAGCCGGCGACGGCTTGGCGCGCGCGGCGGTGGTGGGGGAGCGCTTGCGTGCGGCGCGGGATCTGCACGATCTGCTGGGGCACGGGCTCACGGCGATCCTGCTGAAGGCGGAGCTGGCCGTGCGGCTGCGGGACACGGACCCGAGCCGATGCCGCGCGGAGATCCGCGACGTGGAGCGCCTGGCCGCACAAGGCGAGCACGAACTACGAGCCCTGACCGGCGGCCCGCGCGACTTGTCCTTCGGCGACGAACTGGCCTCGGCGGCAGCGGTCCTGGCGGCGGCCGACGTGGTGGTCGAACTCGAGGGCGACGAACTGCCCGTGCCATCCGCCGCCGGAGCGGTACTCGGCGTGGTGTTGCGTGAGGCGGTGACGAACGTGCTGCGGCACAGCGCGGCCCGGCACGCGCGGATCGCGGTCACGATGGTCGAGGCTGCGGTGCGGCTGGAGGTGGAGAACGACGGCGTCGCTGACGCGGCGGTCGCGGCGGTCGCGGTCCGCGGCGCGGGTTCGACTGGTTCCGGAGTCGGCGGTCTGACGCTGCGGCTCGCTGAGCACGGCGGGACATTGACAGCCGGGCCCGACGATGGCTGGTACGTCCTTTGCGCTGAGATGCCGCGCTAGAAATTCAGACCCATCCCGCATCCCGAGCGATCCGCACCGCGTCCGTCCGATTCCGCGCGTTCAGCTTCGCCACGATCGCCGTCAGCACGTTCCGCACCGTTCCGGTCGAGAGGTGCAGTGTCGCGGCGATCTCCGGTGGTTCCGCGCCGCCCGCCAGTTCCCGTAAGACGTCCTGCTCGCGCGGGGTCAGTGGGTTGTCGGCCAGGTCCCAGGCTGTGACCGCGAGGGCCGGGTCCAGTACTCGGCCGCCGGCGGCGACTGTGCGGATGGCGGCTGTCAGTTCCTCGGGGGGTGCTGTCTTCAAGAGGAAGCCGTCGACCTTCGCTTCGAGTGCGCGGCGGAGCATGCCGGGGCGGCCGTTGGCGGTGAGCATCAGGGTGCGGCAGGTCGGTGCCTTCTGCTTCAGGCGTGCGGCTGCTTCCAGGCCGTCGATGGTGCCGGGCATGTCGATGTCCAGGAGGGCCACGTCGGGGGCGAAGACCAGGGCCTGCGGCACTACCTCGTCGCCGGTCGCGGTTTGGGCCACGACCTCCATGTCCGGCTCCAGTTCCAGGAGGGCGGCCAGGGCGCCGCGTACCACGAGTTGGTCCTCGGCCAGCAGCAGTCGGATCACGTCATGACAGTACCCGTGACGATGTCACGGGTGCCTGGTGACGCCGTCTCTGGGGAACGCCGCCGCAGGTCGGCAGGCTGGCGGGTATGAACGAGGCCATCACATTGGACGCCGTCAGCAAGGTCTACGGCAAAGGGCGCGGGGCGGTCGCGGCGCTGCGGGAGGTGTCGGTGGGGCTGCCCAGGGGCGGCTTCACCGCGGTCATGGGGCCGTCCGGCTCGGGCAAGAGCACGTTCCTGCACTGCGCGGCGGGGCTGGACCGGCCGACGGCCGGCACGGTGAAGCTCGGCGGCACCGATCTGTCCGGGCTGAGCGAGACCAAGCTGACCGAGCTGCGGCGGGAGCGGGCCGGGTTCGTCTTCCAGGCGTTCAACCTGGTCTCGTCGCTGACCGTGACCCAGAACATCACGCTGCCGCTGCGCCTGGCCGGCAAGCGGGCGGACGGGGCGCGGCTCGCCGAGGTCATCAAGCGCGTCGGCCTCACCGAGCGCACGAGTCACCGGCCCGGCCAGCTCTCCGGCGGGCAGCAGCAGCGGGTGGCGATCGCCCGGGCGCTGATCGCGGATCCGGAGGTGATCTTCGCGGACGAGCCGACCGGGGCCTTGGACACCATGACCGCGCGCGAGGTGCTGGTGCTGCTGCGCGAGACCGTGGACGCGCTGGGCCAGACCATCGTCATGGTCACGCACGACCCGGTGGCCGCCGCCTACGCCGACACCGTCTTGTTCCTCGCGGACGGCCGCATCGCCGACTCCATGAGCGCCCCGACCGCGGCCGGTGTCGCCGAGCGCATGATCCGGTTGGGAGCGTGGGCGTGATGATGCTTCCCTTCGCCATCGCCACGCTGCGCCATCGCAAGGGCAGCTTCATCGGTGCCCTGATCGCCTTGTTCGCCGCCGCCGCGCTGATCACCGGGTGCGGAACGCTGCTGGTCACCGGCATTCTCGGCAGCGTCAAGCCGGAACGCTTCGCCGCCGCGCCGATCGTCGTCACCGGCGACCAGAACGTGCACGCCGTCGAGATCGAGGACAAGGGCCGGGTCAGGAAGAAGGCCAAGCCGGTCAGCGACCACGTGTGGGTGTCCGCTGACCTCGCCGACCAAATCAAGGCCCTGCCGTCCGTGAAGTCGGTCGCGACCGAGGTGCTGTTCGCGGCCTATCTTCCCGGCGGTCCGACCAGCGATTCCTTCGGCCACGGTTGGGAATCGGCGTCTCTGTCCGGCTTGAAGCTGGGTTCCGGGCGTGCGCCCACGGCGTCGGACGAGGTGGTGCTGGACGCCTCCACGGCCGCGAAGACGAACCTGCACGTCGGCTCTACCGTGCCGCTGCGTACCGCGAGCGGGACGATGCCCGTTCACGTTGTCGGCGTGACGTCACAGGGTTTTGCGAGTCAGGCCGCGATCTACTTCGACACCGCCGAAGCACGCCACCTCGCCGGACACGACGGCCAGGTCGACGCGATCGGCGTCTTCCCGGCAGTGGACACGGGCTCCACGGAGAAGGATGTCAAGGCCCTAATTTCGTCGGCGTCCGTCGGGGTTGTCCCGGCGCCGGTCGTCCACACCGGTGACGCGCGTGGAGCCGCCGAGTTCCCCGACTCGGCCAACGCCTCGGTGCGGCTGATCAGCATGGGCGCGGTGCTCGGCGGCACTGCGGTGATCGTCGCGGTGCTCGTGGTCGTCGGCACCTTCGTGCTGTCGATCCAGCAGCGGCAGCGGGAGATCGCGGTGCTGCGCGCCGTGGCCGCGACCGGCAAGCAGGTGCGCAAGATGATCGGCGGCGAGGCGCTGGCCGTCGGGGCGGTCGCGGGAGCCGCGGGGGCGGTCGCGGGGCTGCCGCTCGGGGCGTGGCTGCACAACGAGTTCGTGTCGCTGGGCATCATCCCGGCGAACGTCCCGGTGGTGCTCTCGGTGTTCCCGGTGCTGGCCTCGCTGCTGGCCACGGTGGCCGCCGGGTGGGCCGCCGCCCGGATCTCGGCCCGCCGGGCCACCCGGATCCGTCCGGTGGAGGCGTTGGGCGAGGCCGAGCTGAAGCCGCCGCGGATGTCGGCTATCAGGGTCCTGTTCGGGCTGCTGGCGGTAGCCGGCGCGACCGTGCTGACGGTGCTGCTGACCATCCTGCACAGCGACGGCGCCTCGCAGCCGGTCAGCCTGAACGCCGTGCTGCTGTGGTGCATCGCGCTGGCGTTGCTGGGACCGTGGGTGGCCCGGGCGGCGGCGGCCGTGCTGGGGGTGCCGCTGCGGTGGTCGCGGGTCGGCGGATACCTGGCCGCCAACAACCTGCGGGCCGCCGCGCCGCGGTTGGCGTCCGTGGTCACACCGCTGACGCTGATGACGGCTATGGCGTGCGCGATCCTGTTCTCGCAGACCAGCGTCGCCAACGCGGCGACGGCGCAGCGGGCGGCGGGGAACATCGCCGATTACGTGGTCGGGAGCAAGGTGCCCGCGGACGCGGCGGCGGAGGTGAAGGCCGTGCCGGGCGTGACGACGCTGACGCAGGTGCTGCACGCCACGGTGCGGACCGGATTGAACGACCGGAACGTGCTCGGGGCGACGCCGGCCGGCCTCGCCGACACTCTGGACCTCGGGGTCACGAGTGGGAGTCTCGCGCAGTTCACCGGGCCGTCCACCGCGGCGGCGGCTTCGGGGCAGGGATATCACGTCGGATCTCAGGTCTCGATGACGCTCCCCGACGGAACGCCCACGCAGGTGACGATCGTCGCGCTCTACTCGCGGCAGCTGGGATTCGGGGATCTGGTGCTGGCGCACGACTTGCTGGCGTCGCACGTGGACGTGCCGCTGGACGACGAGCTGCTGGTGAAGGCGCCCGGGGTGCCGCGGGCCGCGCTGGTCGCCGCGCTGAAGGCGGAGGCGGGGCTGGGGATCAAGGACCGGGTGGCGGCTCAGGCCTCGAACGACGACGCGAGCAACAAGTTCGGGTACGTCACGCTCGCTCTGATCGTCGCCTTCACGGCGATCGCGATGGTCAACACGCTGGCGATGAGCATCAGCGACCGGGGGCGGGAGTTCGCGGCGCTGCGGCTGACCGGGGCGACCCGGCGCCAGATCCAGCGGATGCTGGGCTGGGAGACGGCGGTCGCGGTGCTGGTGGCGACCGGACTCGCGCTGGCGGTGACGGTCGCGGTGCTGACGACCTACACGAGCGGGATGACGCGCGGCACGGCCGGGGTGTCGATGCCGCCGGGGATGCTGGCCGCGGTGCTCGGCGGCGGCGCGGTGCTGGCCGGGGTGGCGACGTGGGTGCCGGCGCGGGCGGCTTTGGCGGCGGGTGCTCGGCAGGGGTGAGGGGCGCGAGGCTCGGCAGTTGCGAGGTGTGCGCGAGTGCCTGGCGTGTCCGGCGCGCGGGGTGAGCTCCGAGATTCGGCGCTGACTGCCTTCGAGGGCTGACTCCGGTCGACACGACCCGAGTCAGCCCTCTGGCCTACCCGCGCTCTCGTCCACTCATCGCAGGGCGTCGCGAAGCTTGCAGAGCGTCGCGACCTGATTGTGCTCTCGTCCACTCACCTCAAGGCATCCCGGAGCTTGCGGAGCGTCGCGATCCCATCCGAGTGCCCCGCGGCCTCGGCGTCCGCGATCGCCTTGTCGAGCCGGGCCTTGGCGGCGTCCGGCCGGTCCAGCGACCGGAACTCGATGACCGCGGCCTGGCGGATCGCGTCGAACCGGGGCGGGATCGCCGCGAAGCCGGGCCGGTCGTAGAGCAGAACGGCGCGTTCCAGTTGTTCGATCGCCTCCTCCGGCCGCCCCGCGGTGTTGAGTACCCAGCCGCGGGTGTAGCAGGTCTGCGCCTCGTCGACCTCGACGCTGAGGAACTGTGCCCGCGCCGCCTCCGCGAACTCGACCCGCATCCGATCAGCCTGCGTGAGGTACGCGAGCGCGTCCTCGGCGTGCTCGGCTCCGAACGCGTTGATGGTCTCCCCGGCCATGTCCCGCAGAGCCTCGGTCATGTCCGGGATCCGGGGCGCCACCGCGTTGGAGGCCAACGCGCGCTCCCACGCGGCCTTGGCGCCGTCCCAGTTCCGCGCCAACGCCAGCGCGCCGGCCGCCTCAGCCGCGGCGGCGGTCAGCCGCCCGGCCTCCGGCCACCCGTCGACGGCATCGGCGACGTGCAGGAACTCGACGGCCGCCGCACGCGGTTCGTCCAGCGCGAGCAAACCGCGCGCGAGGTCCGCGCGGATCTGGACCATGAGCATGTCGGCGCGGGAGGGGTGCTTGGTCGGCTTGGGGGTGGTGGCGCTGGAAGATTCGTCAGCCGCGGCACTGGCATCCGCGGCACTGGCATCCGCGACGCTGGAATCGGCAGCACTGGCATCCGCGACGGTCGGCTCGCCATCGCCATCGCCATCGGCGCCGGCGTGGGCGTGGGCGGCAAAGCCAGCCGGCACTGCATCAGAAGCCTGGTGGGTCGCGGTGGTGTCGGCACCCGCCGCGGCATACCCCCCGTCCCCGCCGAGCGGTGTCTCCACCAGCGTCTCCAGCACCGCGACCGCGTCCGCGGTCTGCCCCTGCGCCGCCAACGCGTTGCTCATCCGCCACCGCGTCTCGACCGCCCCGAACGCGTCGCCCTCGCGGTCCAGCCGCACCGCGGCCTCGGCGAACGCCCGCACGGCGGTCGCCGGCTCGCCGCCCTGCAACGCGGTCTCGGCGAGCAGCCGGTACAGCGGCGTCAGCTCGTCGGCGTCGGCCGCGGGGTGCGCCTCGGCGATGCCGGTTTGCAGCACCCGCATCGCCTCCGGGTAGCGGTCCTGGCCGGCCAGTGCCAGGCCGAGGATCATGCGGGAGCGGTGCAGGCGCCAGGGCCAGCCGAGGTCGGTGAAGATCTGGAGTGCGTGCCGGGCCAGCGGTTCGGCGGCCTTGGGGTCCTCGTGGGTGGCGTCATACTCGGCGACCGCCTCCATCACCAGCGCCAGCCGCTCGGGGGCGTTGAGGCCGGTGCCCTCGCGGACCATCCGCTCCGCCTCGGCGCGGAAGACGGCGAGCCAGCGTTCGCGGTCGGCCGGGGCGGCGGCGTGGATGGCCGCGTTGCGGGCCGCGAAGACCCGGCTCTGGTGCACCACCAGCTTCTGTACTTGCGCGTCGGCGAGGTATGCGGCGGCGCCGCCATCGGCCAGCAGCGTGTCGATCTGCCCGAGCAGCGCGTTCAGTTCCGGCCACGCCTGCTCGGCGACGACCGCCGGGTCAGTGTCCTGATCCCCGCGGTTGGCCTTGTTCCACTGGACGCGGGCCAGGGACGCGATCCTCCGGTCCGGCCGGCCCGCACGCTCATAGCATGCGGCGGCCTCCAGGAAGTGCGCCTCGACCGCGTCCCAGTCCCGGTCGCGGTGCGCACGGCCGGCCCGCTCGGTCGCGATCTCCCCGCGCAGCACGTCGTCCAGAACGCTGTTCAGAACATCGTTCGGTGCATTGCTCGGCGCGTCGTCCAACCTCCCGGCATCCGCACCGTCGACCCGCTTTAGCAACGAGTCCCACAACCGCCGCGAGTCCGGATGGAACTGCCGGTCCAGCAGCAGCGTCTCGGCGACCAGGGCCGCGAAGTCGTCCGGGATCACCGTCTCAGTAACCTGTGATGTCGCGACAGCCGAGCCCGCCGAAGGCACCGTCAGCGCCGTCTCAGTACCCTCCAACACCGCCGCCCGCACGCCGAGGTTCAGCTCGGCGACCAACGGCTCCTCGGCCAGCTGTTCCGCCCGCCGCCCCGACATCGTCGCGTTCCCGTTCCGCGCGTCGAAGCGCGCCACCAACGCGTCCGCGTCCGCGGCGACCGACTTCAGCAGTTCGGCGACTGTCCACTCCCGTCCCAGCGGTCCGCCGCAGGGCGTGTCGGCGTGCCCGACCGCGGTCAGCCGGTGCAGCAGCACCTCGACCTTGGTCAGGAACTCCAGCCGGGACAACGGCGCGGACGTGAAGCCGAACAACGCACGGTTCTGCGACAGCAGCTCCAGGCCACGTGCCTCGTTCCCGGTCAGCGCGCAGAACTCCAGGTGCCGACCGACCAGGGCCAGGTACGCCTCGCGCCCCCGCACGGCCCGGTACGAAGCCAGGTGCGCCCCGCGCGCCTCGTCCGTCCGCCCCAACCGCACCAGCGGCAGCAGCGCCGCCGACTGGCTGGCGTGCGGCTCCTCGTCGCACGTGTTGCGACCGTCCAGCGTCGCCTCAAGCTCGGCCATCCCGAGCTCGTCCTGGCCGAGCCCGAAGTGGTACTCGGCCCGGGACCGGGCTTCGCAGGCCTCGCAGTCGCTCATCCGGGTCCGGCCGCGCGTGGCCCACAGCTCGTAGGCCAGCTCCTCGCCCTCGCCGAGGTGCTGCGCCAGCGAGTACAGCTGCCCGTAGACCGGCTGCAAGCCGTAATCGGCGGCCTCGTAGCGCTTGCGCATCTCGCCGATCCAGCCGCGGATCGCGGGCAGCGGCACGTCCGGGGTGGTGAGCAGGCCGGCGCCGACCCACTTGAAGTACCAGAAGACGCGGTGCGCCTCCCAGTCGTCGAACGCCTTCGGGTTGCGGTCCCACAACCGCAGCAGCCGCGCGAACACCACCGGGTACTTCACCCGCTCGCCGCTGCCGTGGTAGGAACTCATCAGCTCGACCAGCGCGGTCGCCGTCACCTCGTCGTCGCCGAAGACCTCGGCCTCGTCGGCGATCTCCTCGGCGATCGCCGCCTTGGCCCGGCCGTCGGCCCGCTCGCGGTTCTCGCGCAGCGCGCCGAAGAACTCCTCCTTCGTCGCGAACCCGCTCACACGTCACCCCGGGTGTCGGAGGCAGTGCCCGCCGCCGATCCGCCGCCGGAGCCGCCCGAGCCACCCGTACCGCCAGAGCCGCCCGAGCCACCGACGCCGCCCGAGCCGCCGGCCGCCTGCGCCGCGAACTCCAACAGCCCGATGAACGACCGGTTCAGCAGCGCGTGGTCGCTCGGCCGCAGCGGACGCCGCGACATCAGCAGCGCCTGTCCGTACAGCGCCTCGATCGCGGTCTCCGACAGGTGCGGGTCCGCGATGTCCGCGATCTTGCGGATCAGGGGATTGAGATGGTTGACGATCAGCTGCGCCCGCGGTGCCGAGGACCCCAGCGAACCCAGGATCCCGGCCCACAGTTCGTCGGCGTCCGCCGACAGCTCCGCGCGCCGCCGCTCATGCCGGGCCTCGCGGTTGTCGACCAGCATGGCCGGCACGCCGACCGGCTGGAACGAGCGCAACGCCACGTCGGTGTCGAACTTGTCGCACACGGCGCGGGCCCGCGCCAGGAACGCCGCCGCGGCGAGTTCGGCCGCCGGGTCCACGGTGTCCAGGTGCGCGCTGACCGTCTCCGGGTCCAGGTCCGCGACCGTCACGCCGGGCCGCACCTCGGGCAGCCGGTGAACCAGCTCCCTGTCATATACGTAGCCGCCGTTGACGACGCCCAGCCCGGCCGAGGCCGCGATCGGCGCCACCTGCCGGAACTCCTCGACCGACTGCGTCACCAGCACCACCGGGTGCGCGCGGGCGAACTCGTCCAGGCTGACGTTGCCGTCGGTGGTCTCGAACGGCAGCCACGGCAGCAGCAGCGCCAGCAGCTTGTCGTCGTAGCGGGCCAGCGCCTTGACCGCCAGGTGGTGCACGTCGATGAAGCGCCGCAGCAGTGTCAGGTCCGAGGCCGCCAGCCCGACCAGCCACTCGCGGATCCGCTCGCCGATCGCGTCGCGTACCGCGGCCAGCGTCTCGTCCTCGTACAGCGCCTCGCGCGAGGCCGTCGGCCGCAGCCCGGTGGTGTCCACGACGCAGGACACGAAGAAGGCCCAGTCCGGCACCAGTTCGGCCGCCGAGTCCGACAGCAGCATGCCCTTGAGGTGGACCCGGTGCCCGGAGCGCTTCGTTGGGTGCACCGGGGTGGGCAGCACGAACGCCACGCCCTTCAACCCGACCAGCGGCAGGTCCAGGTCGATGGTGTCCAGCGGGGTGAAGTCGAACGTCGACTTGGCGTAGCCGGCCAGCGCCTCGCGCCGGGCCAGCGGCGAGCCGTACTGCCGGTCCCACACCGGCGGGGTGTCGTTGACCTTGCTGACGTCGCCGTGCCGGTCCACGACCTCCACGTCGTAGCGCAGCAGCGAGCCGAAGTGCCGGGCCAGCCGCAGCACCCGGTTCGGGTCCAGCCACTCGCTGCCGTCGCCGCGCGGGACCAGCGTGACGGTCGTGCCGGGTTCGGTGACGGTGCCCGGTGGCAGGGTCTTGATCTGGTACGTGCCGTCGCTGCGGCCGCGCCATTCCACGGCCGGGGCGTTGGCGTCCCGGGCGCTGCGCGAGACCACGGTGATCTCGTCGGCCACCACGAAACAGGCCAGCAGGCCGATGCCGAACTGGCCGATGAAGTCCTGGCGGGCCGCCGACAGGTCCAGGCCGCCGTCCTCGGCGCGCTTGGAGGAGCGGCCGATGGTCGCCAGGAAGGTGTGCACGTCGGCCTCGGTCAGCCCGACGCCGGAGTCCTCGACCCGGATCCCGCCGTCGACGCCGGTCCGGATCCGGATCCGCGCCGGGGCCGAGGAGTCCAGCATCCGCCGCGCGGTGATGGCGTCGACGGCGTTCTGCATCAGTTCCCGCAGATACACCTTCGGGGAGGAGTAGAGGTGGTGGGAGAGCAGGTCGACGAGTCCACGCAGGTCGACTTGGAAGGTGTGGCCGGGTTCGGTGCTCACGTGTCGTGTCCCCTACTTCTTCCGTTTCTTGACGCAGTCTTGCCGGGCCACCGCGAACACCCGCTCGGGGTCGCCACGGTAGCGCCACGGGGCCTTCGTGGCGTGGTCTCCGATCCGCTCGAACAGCCGGCCCGCAGAGTCCTTGTCGTCCGCGAGCCAGAAGGCCATCGCGAAGGTGTTCAGCGCGGTGTACGGGGAGGCGGTCGGGGCGAAGGCCGGGTGGAACACCGAGGCGTCCGCGGCCCGGCGCAGGTCCTGGACCACGGCCGCGTCCCGGATGTAGACGTCGTCCGGGCCCTGCTCCAGATCCAGCCAGTGCTCCAGGTGCGCCTGCGCGACGAGCTCGCCGAGCCCGCTGCCGGGCGGGGCGGCGTCGAAGACCTTCGTGGCGAACGCGTGCATCGCCTCGTGCGAGCCGCCCCACTTCGCGCACAGCTGTTGCAACATCTGGCGGTGCAGCCCGGCGTGGCCGGGCGCGCGCTTGACCCCGGCCTCGAAGCGGCGGCGGGTGATGTCGGTGCCGTGTTCCAGGCCGCGGCTGGTCACGCACAGGGTGTACCAGGGCGCGGCGTTGGCGGGGTCGAGTTCGACGGCGGTGTAGAGGTACTCCTCGGCGATGCGCAGCCGATCGTGGAAGACCCGGAACTGCTCCTCCGAGACCTGCGAGGCGCGATAGCCGGTGCGCGCCTCCCAGGCCCACGCCGAGTGCCGGGCGCCGGCCACGGTCAGCGCCAGCGGATCGGACGGGAACTGGTTCGGCAGCTTGAGCAGGAAGTCGCCGCCGAGGTCTTCGATGTTCCCCACGAGGAAGGTGAGGCGTTCGAAGTCATTCCGGTCGCGGATCGGCCGCAGGATCGCCTCGACGGTCGGCCAGTCGGTGATCCGCGCGGCCTGGCGCAGCGCGGCGAGCTCGGGATCGCCGTGCGACCGGTCGATCGGCACCGGCTTGATCGCCTCGATCTCCGAAGGCCGGCGGGTCCGCCCGGTGGCCTTCCCACGCCGTTTCCCGCCATAACCCTTGGACAACCCGCGGATGACGGACACGGCGGCCACGGCGGCTATCGCCATGGTCGGGATGCTCGACGTCAAAGTGTGATCCCCTCCGTTGGACCGGTCCGGCGCGGTTCACGGCCCGGCACGGCTACGGTAGCCGACCGGACCGTCAGTGCGGTAACCGGTTCGGCGGCTGCGCCGCAGGTCAGCTCAGCGGGTCGGGGGCCGCGACGCGGGTCGCGGCGGGGCTGGGGGAACGTCAGTGCGGGTGACC
>NZ_JAAFZA010000264.1 GCF_015356865.1 Catenulispora pinisilvae | reverse complement strand
GGGAGGTTAGGCGGTCAGCGATTTCGGCAAAGTCGGGCGGTCGGGCGGTCAGTGACTTCGGCAGAGTCGGGCGGTCGGGCGCACGGCCGACCGCCTCCGACGACGGGCCGGGCTACCCGCAGATCCGGACGACCTCCTGGCCGTCGTCCAACGCCTGCGACGTGTCCGGCTTCTGCCCGGCCGCGACCTGGTTCACGATGGCCTGCAGGTCGTCGGCGACCTTGTTCATCGCCGCCTGGCCGCCGGGCTTCTTGGTCACGGAGGCCGCGCCACGGATCTGGCCGATGTCGGTGGTGGCCTGCTGGAGGGCGTCCTGCGGGTTGGGGTTGTTCTGGGCCTTCTCAGCGTCCTGAATCGCCGTCATCGCCTGGGTGCAGCCCTTGTCGGTGGCGCCGGCCGGCGCACTGCCCGACGCACTGCCCGGCACGCCGCCCGTGCCGCCGCCGGCAGACCCCTGCGACCCGCCGCCGCTGATGGAGCCCGAACTCGAACAACCGGCGAGGAGCACCGCGGCGAACGCGGCACCGGCCAGCACCGTGATGCGAGGACGAGTGGACATGAATCAACCCCCCTTGGTCAAAACCGGCTCGTTCCACACGAGGCCCACGAATCAACAGCCGTATAGAAGAGCAGGCCGCTGACTTTGATCAGGACCTTAGGGAAGCCGTCGCCGCATTGCAAACGTGGGCAAGGGGATCGGGGGTTCAGACCGGGCGTCTGCGCAGGCGGGCCAGCACCAGATACATCTCGCATCCCAGGCAGTATCCGAAGGCCGCATTGAGGAAGGCAGCGGCCAGCGCCAGCGCGGTCGCGGCGATGCCCAGAGCCGACACTCCGGCGAGATAGCCGACGGCCCCGACCACCGCGAACACCAGCCCCACGCCCTGCGCGAACCGCGGCGGCGCCTCGTCCTCGAACGCGGTCGGCGGGCCGAGACGGGGCCGGACCAGATGCGCGAACAACAGGCCGTAAGGCGCGCGGCGCAGTCCCGCACCGGCACCGATCGCGAAGACCAGCGCCTGGGCCGCCAGCAGCCAGCCGCTCCCGGTCGCCAGCACCACCACCAGCACGACGGTGGTCACCGTCGCGCCGAACCGCGGCCCGCGCACGTCGATACCCCGGGCGGGCGGCGTGACCTGCGTTTCCGTCATACGGCAAAGGTAGGTCGGCGGGTCCGGCGGCAAAACTACGTCTCGCCGAATGGACAAGGGCGGAATAACCCGCGAGACGGCGGCACTGTGTCCTGCATGGATATCACCGGCGTGCTGGCCGCGGTGGCCGTGCTGGCGGCGGCGTCCGCCTTCGGGGTGTGGCGCAAGCGGACCGACGGCGCGGTGCGCGAAGTGGGCGGCGCGGGTGGCGAGGGTACCGGTGCGGCTGGTAGCGACCGGTTGGTCGCCGCGGACCTGGGCATCGAGCTCGACCCGAGGGCGACACTGGTGCAGTTCTCCTCGAAGGTGTGCCAGTACTGCGGCCCGACGCGCCGGATCCTCACCGAACTCGCCGACCACCACGCGGTCGCGTTCGTGGACATCGACGCCGAGGACCGGCTGGACCTGGCGCGCCGCCTATCGGTGCTGCGGACGCCGACAGTGCTGGTGCTCGACGGCACGGGCCGGATCACGCATCGGGTTTCCGGGCCGCCACGCCGCGCTGAGCTGGCCGTGGCCGTCGGCGATCTGGTCGGCGCCGAGGCCGGCTGACGGATTCAGCAGCAAGACGCGCAAGTGCGAGTAGCGAGCCAAGCGCAAGTCGAACAGCGCAAGCCCCGCAGTCCGGCGCTCGCGGCCGCCGCGCTCAGCAAGCGCGAGCCGCCAAGCTCAGGCCGAACAGCTCAAGCCGAGCTCAGCCAGCTCAAGCCGCGCAGTCCGGCGCTCGCAGCCACCGCGCTCAGCGATCGCGAAACACGCCTGGCCGCAGCGCCTCAGTGCCGCAGCGCCTCAGTGATCGTGCGGCCCCGTCCGGTGCACCGGCCCGTGCGCATCCTCGCAGTGCCCCTGTCCCTGCCCCTGCTCCCGGCCCGGCGCACTGTGCGCGATCTGCAGCAGCTGGTGGTCGTCCTCCTCGCCGAGGTGGTCGACCTGGAGCGTGGCGTGGCTGATCCCGTGCTCGGCGAGCAGCCTGCGTTGCAGCACGCGCCGCACCTTGTGGCAGTCCCCGCCGGGCACCACCAGCACGTGGGCGCTCAGCGCCGCCTGGCCCGAGGTGATCTCCCAGATGTGCAGGTCGTGGACCTCTATCACCTGCTCGACCGCGGCCATCTCGTCGCCGACCGTGTCCGGGTCGACGCCGGCCGGGGCGGCCTCCAGGAAGATCCGGCCGGCGGCGGTCACCAGGGCGAGGCCGGCCTTGAGCATCAGCGCCACGACCACCAGGGTGGCGATCGCGTCGGCCCGGGCGAAGCCGGTGAGCAGGACCACCAGGCCGGCGATCGCGGTGGCGATGAAGCCGTACAGGTCGGTCAGGATGTGCTGGAAGGCGCCCTCGACGTTCAGCGAGGTCCGGTTCGCCTTGGAGATCGACCAGGCCGCGGCGATGTTCACGGCCACCCCGACCAGCGCCGTGGCCAGCACCAGGCCGCCGGTCACCGCCGGCGGGCTGACCAGCCGCCGCACCGCCTCGAACGCCAGCACCGCGGACAGCACCAGCAGCGTGACGCCGTTGGCCTGCGCGGACAAGATCTCGGCCCGCTTGAGGCCGAAGGTGTAGCCGCCGCGCGCCGGCCGGGCGGCCAGCCGCATCGCGAACAGCGCCAACAGGATCGACGCGGCGTCGGTGAGCATGTGGGCGGCGTCGGAGATCAGGGCCAGCGAGTGCGCCACGAAGCCGATGGAGACCTCGACCGCCATGAAGCCGAGGATCAGCGCCAGGCCGATCAGCAGCCAGCGCCGGTCGGCGTCGACGGCCACGCCGTGGCTGTGGCCGGCGTGGCCGGGGGCGCCGGCCTGGTCGTGGCCGTGCTCGCCGGGCCCGCCGAGGTCGCCGGGCTCGCCGTGGTCGTGCGAGTCGTGCGGGTCGTGCTCAGGCACTGCGCCTCCGCCTGGGCCGGAATCTACAAGCTGACACCCGAAGTGAACCGCACATTTGCGTGATAACGCAAAGATGGCAACGACATCGGTTTCCATTGTCGCCGCAGGTGAAGAACTCGCCTGGTCCGGCTACCCGTTGAAGATGAACCCCGCCAGCGGCGCGTGCACCTTCCAGCCCAACGACTCGTACAGCGCGCGCCCCTCCACGCTCGCGCCGAGCACGCTCGTCGACGCGCCCAATCCATACGCGGCGTTGGCCAACGCGTCCATCACCACCGAGCCGAGGCCGCGGCGCCGGTGCGCGGGCTCGGTCGAGATCTTGTCCACGGTCCCGTAGTCCCCGACGTATCCGTACTGGCCGCGCGCCGCGAGATCCCCGTCCGACGTCAGGATCCGGACATACGTCACACCATCCTTCGACTCCGACGTCAGCCGGTACCTGTCCGGCACAGTGACCTCCGCCGGCGCCACGTCGATAGCCATCAGCCAGCCCGGGTCGTCCTCGGCCCAGCCGGCCGGCAGCCACGGCGTCAGCTCGGCCGGCTCCACGTGGGTCTTGATCCACGTCAGCGGCTCCGCGATCGAGGCGACCAGCTCCCGCACCCCCTGCTCCCGCGGATCCAGCAGGACGTGGCGCCGCAACTGGTTCTCGGCCCCCACCTCGATCCGCAGCCCCCACCGCGTCGCGACCGGAGCGGCGGTCCCGCGCGACACGGTCCAGCCCTCGGCCCAGCGGTGTATCAGCTCGGCAGTCATACGGCCCCTCCCGGCAATAAGCGCTGTAGTAAGCGCTGTAATAAGCATTGTCGATGAGTGAACCTTACCGAGAGGTACCGACAGAGTCACCGGGTTCGAGAGCGTCGCCGGTTCAACCACCCACGCGTCAGCTCACTCCGGAGCCACGACCGTGCTGATCACGCCGGTCTTGAGGTCGTAGGCGTAACCGCCGATCTTGAGCTTGTCGATGGTCCCGGCCAGCACCGGCGCCCGGCGCAGCAGCTCGATGTCGTGCCGCACGGTCGCCGCCGGGTCGAGCACCGCCATCGCGGAGGCGGTCTGCTCGTCGTACCCGCCGCGCTCGGCGAAAGTCCGCCGCAGCTCCGGGTCGGCGAACAGCGCGGAGCCGCAGTCGGTGTGGTGGATGATCGCGACCTCGAACCAGTCCGCGTCCGGGGTCTTGTTCTCGTGCAGGTGGCAGACCCAGGCCAGGTCGTTGACCACCGACTCGGTGACCCGGCCGCCGATGTTGCGGGCCACGATGGCCTCGCCGAGCCCCACTCCCGCGATCGCCGCCGGCTCGACCCGGGGATCGACGCAGGTGAGCAGGTAGACCTGCTTGAAGGGGATGAAGGGGATCTCGGGGATGCGGAGCTTCGCGTCGGTGCCGGCGAAGGTCTCGTTGCGCTGCAAGTAGGTGGTGAAGCGGGAAGACATGAGGTCGGGTTCCTCTCGATGGCTTGATGGCCGCACTCAGCGGAAAGAACGTTCGTTCTCTACGCTGGTGCGACTCTACGCAGGCCGCCGGGACCCCGTCAACAGAACGTTCTTTCCACTAAGATCTAGACATGCCGAACTCCGCACCGAGCCCCAGGGACCGCCTGTTGGAGACCGCGCGCACGCTCTTCTACACAGAGGGCATCCACACGGTCCCGGTCGATCGCCTCGTCACCGAGGCCAACGTCACCCGGGCGACCTTCTACCGGCACTTCCCGGCCAAGGAGAACCTGGTCGAGGCCTACCTGCGGGCCACCGACGCCGACCTGCGCGCCGCGGTGGCCGTCGCCCTCGACAAGGGCAGCCCGCAGGAGGCCGCCACCGCGCTGCTGGAACTGATCGGCCAGGTCACCTGCTCCGCCGGCTTCCGCGGCTGCCACTTCATCAACGCCTCCGCCGAGTACCCGGACCCCGAGGACCCGATCCGGGCGGCCGTCGCCGAGCACCGCGCCTGGTTCCAGGACACGGTCACGCAGCTCGCCGGACAGGCCGGACACCCGGATCCGGAGTACGCGGGGCGCGTCCTGGTGCTGCTGCACGACGGCGCGTTGTCAGCCGCCGAGCTCGACGATCCGCAGCAGGTGCGCGAGACGGTGATCCGGGCCGGGCGCGAGCTGCTGCGCTTGGACAGCTGAGGGGCTTCCATAAGGGGCTTCCATAAATGCAAATGGCGATCGCCACGGGAACGACTGTCCCCGTGGCGATCGCCATGGTGCGCTTGGACGCCTGACCGGCGCGCCGGGCTACCTGACCTGGCTCCTGGCTAACTCACTCGCCCTTGCTCGGACGCTGGTAACGCCGGTTGAACCGCTCGACGCGGCCAGCGGTGTCCACCACCCGGCTGTTGCCGGTGTAGAAGGGGTGGCTCGCCGAGGAGACCTCGACGTCGATGACCGGGTAGGTCTCGCCGTCCTCCCACTGGACGGTGTGCGAGCTGGTCGCGGTGGACCGGCTCAGAAACGCGTATCCCGCGGCCTGGTCGCGGAAGACGACGGGCCGGTAGTCGGGGTGGATTCCGGGCTTCATGATGTCCCTCCTAGCGCTCTTCGCGGGAGTCGATGTGACGGCGAATGATCGGGCCGTACCCGCTTAACGCCTGACGGCCGCGGATATTCCGCCGCTTCACTCCCACCGGCGGTTGTCGAACTCCAGGATCGTGGTCGAGGCGAACACCTGCCCCGGCAACAACACGGTCGAGGGGTAGTCGGGCCGGTGCGGCGAGTCGGGGAAGTGCTGGGTCTCCAGCACGATGCCCCCGTACCGCTGGTACCGGCGCCCCCCGGAACCGGTCAGCGTGCCGTCGAGTTCGGAGGACAGGTAGAGCTGCAAGCCCGGCTCGGTCGTGGCGATGCGCATCGTGCGGCCGCTGCCCGGGTCGTGCAGTTCGACGACGGGGCGGGGCTCGGCGGTGCGGCCGCCGCGCAGGACGAAGCAGTGGTCGTACCCGCCGACCAGGGTGAGCTGCGGGTGCGGGTCGGCCAGGCGCGCGCCGACGGCCGCCGGCTTGCGGAAGTCGAAGGGTGTGCCGTCGACCGGGGCCGCGCCGTCGAGCGGGATCAGCGCGGCGTCGACCGGTAGGTAATCGTCGGCGGCGATGCCCAGTTCGTGGTCCAGGACCGTGCCCGCGCCCTCGCCGGCGAGGTTGAAGCGGGCGTGGTTGGACAGGTTCAGCACGGTCGGCGCGGTGCTCTGGGCGCGGTAGTCGAGCCGGAGCCGGCCGGCGGCCAGGGTGTAGCGGATGCTGACGGTGACCTCGCCGGGGAAGCCTTCCTCGCCGTCGGGGCTGACCCGGGTCAGGGTGAGCGAGGTGCCGCCGTCCACTTCGGTGACGCCGTCCGGCGCCGTCCACAGGCGCGCGCCGAAGCCCGGGTCGCCGCCGTGCAGGGTGTTGGGCCTCGGGCCGTCGTTGAGCGGCAGCCGGTGGTCGCGGCCGTCCAGGGTGAAGGCGCCGCCGGCGATACGGTTGGCGTAGCGGCCGACGACGCAGCCGAAGTAGCCGTGTTCCCGGTAGGCGGCCAGGTTGTCGAAACCGAGGACGACGTTGGCCATCCGGCCGTCTCGATCGGCGGTGCTCAGTTCCTTCAAGGTCGCGCCGTAGGCGAGGATCGTGGCCTGGGTGCCGGAGGTGTCGTTCAGCCGCCAACTGTCAGATCGCAAGGTGGTGCTCCTCGGTACGGAATCAGAATCTTGTGACGATTGTCAGGAAATGAGCTATTCTAACGTTGGAACACTGACATCAGATCACATCAGATCCCGCACGACGGACGGAGCGCTGAGGCGACGATGGGTGGGGCGACCGGGGAAGCGCCGGGCGGGACGGCCGGCGGGATGTACGGCGCCGGGTCCGCGCCGCGGCTGAAGGACGTCGCCGAGGCCGCCGGGGTCTCGATGAAGACGGTGTCCAACGTGGTCAACGGCACGGTGCACGTGGCCGCCGAGACCCGGGCCAAGGTCCAGGCCGCGATCGACGCCCTGGGCTACCACCCCAACGTGGCGGCCCGCAAGCTGCGCACCGGCCGCAGCGGCGTGATCGCCCTGGCCTTCCCCGAACTGCCCTCCCCGTACTTCGCGGAGCTGGCGGTCGAGGTCATCGCGGCAGCCCGCCGCCACGGCTGCACGGTCCTGATGGACGACACCGCCGGCGACCCGCGCGCCGAACTGCGCATCGCCAGCGGTCTGGGCGACCCGATGATCGACGGCGTCATCCTCAGCCCCCTGGGCCTGGACCAGCACGAACTGGCCGCGCGCGAACGCCAGATCCCGCTGGTCCTGCTCGGCGAGGCCGACCTCGGCCTGGTCTGCGACCACGTCCACATCGACAACGTGAGCGCGGCCCGCGAGGCGGTGGACCACCTGATAGCCGCCGGGCGTAAGCGGATAGCCGCGATCGGCTGGCAGGACCCGAGCCCCCGCGCCACCGCGCAGCAACGCATGACCGGCTACCGGCAGGCGCTGACGGCGGCCGGGCTGCCGGCCGAACCGGCGCTGTGCCCGCCGGTCCGCGCCTACTTCCGCCCCGACGGCGCGGCCGCGATGCGCCGGCTGCTGAAGCTGCCGGAGCGGCCCGACGCAGTGTTCTGCTTCAACGACCTGATGGCCCTGGGCGCACTGCGGGCGATCCACGAGGCCGGGCTGCGGGTCCCGCAGGACATCGCGCTGGTCGGATTCGACGACGTGGAGGAGGCCGAGTACGCGATCCCGTCGCTGACGACCGTGGCGCCGGACAAGACCGGGATCGCGGAGGCGGCGGTGGACGCGCTGTTGCAGCGGATCGCGGACGGCTACGCCGAGCCCGGGCGGCTGATCCAGCCGGGGCACCGGTTGGTCGTGCGGGAGAGCAGCGGGGGCTGACCGGGCCGACCCCGGCTCGCAAGCCCGTCGCGGTCCGTCGGTCCGACCGATCCGACCGGCTCCGCGCCGCTTCATCGCCGCCTCATCGCCGGCGCCTCATCGCCGCTGCCTCATGGTCGCCGCCTCTCGCCGCCGCCTCATCGCCGCCGCGAACGTTCGAGCAGCGCCTGCGCCAGCACCACCACGGCCAGGAACGCCCCGTTCACCGCGTCCGTCATCGCCGAGCCGTACTGCGACAGATACCTGTCGATCAGGTGGTGGATCACCGCCAGCAGCAGCACCCCGCACACCGTCCCGCCGACCGTGCCGTAGCCGCCGGTCAGCAGCGTGCCGCCGATCACCACGGCCGCGATCGCGGTCAGCTCATAACCGACGCCGATCGTCGTCACCCCGGAGCCGAGCCGCGCGCCGCCCAAAGCGCCCGCCGCCCCGGCCAGGGTGCCGGACAGCAGGTAGACCAGCACCTTCGCCCGCGCGACCGGCAGGCCGAGCAGGACAGCAGAGTCCTGATTGCCGCCGATCGCGGTCAGGGTCGCGCCGTAGCCGGTGCGTTCCATCAGGACCCATCCGATCGCGAACAGGGCCGCCACGATGCCGACCGGTACCCAGGTCCCGGCGCCCAGATGGCGGAACCAGGAATGGGCCGGTACCAGGTACGTCGTCGAGCCCTGATTCGTCAGGGCCTGGAGCAGCCCTCGGGCGCCGAGCAACCCGGCCAGCGTCACGATGAAGGGGGCCATTCCCCCATACGCGACCAGGATCCCTTGCACCGCGCCCCACGCCGCGCACACCACCAGCGGTAGCAGGATCGCCAGCCACGGCCCGCTGGCGGAGCCTCGCGCGGCCAGTACTCCGCCCAGCGCATACAGCGATCCCACCGACAAGTCGATGCCGCCGGTGGTGATGACGAACGTCATCCCGAGCGCCAGCAGCCAGACGAAGGCGTTGTTGCCCAAGATGCTGCTGACGTCCGACCACGACGCGTCCGAGGGCGAGGCGATCGTGGCCGCCGCGCACACCGCCACCAGCACCACCAGCGGCCCGCGCCGCTCCGCGCGCCGGATCCACCGCTCGCGCGGCGTCTCCAGCAGCCCCTCGGGCGAGAGCCGCGGCGCGGCCGGAACCTGTGCCGTCCGAACGCTCATCGGGTCCCCCGTTCCCTGGACACGTAGACGGCCAGGCAGATCAGCACGGCCTCGACGATCTGCGTGGTGGAGGTCGGCACGTTGTGCTGGATCAGCACCGCCGAGATCAGCTGCATGAACATCGCGCCGGCCACCGTCCCGACCACCCGGACCCGGCCGCCGGACAGCGGCGTGCCGCCGACCACCACCGCGGTGATCGCGCTCAGTTCCATGTTCAACCCCTGATTCGCCGGGTCGGCCTCGGCGCCGTGCCCGACGATCAGCACGCCGGCCAGCGCGGCCAGGACCCCGGACAGGACATACACGGTCACCAGCACGCGGCGCACCGGCAGCCCGGCCAGCAGACTGGCCCGCTTGTTGTCGCCGATCGCCACCAGCTGGCGGCCGAAGGTGGTGCGGCGCACGGTGTAGGCGACGACCGCGGTGGCGGCCAGCGCGATCCAGGCCATCAGCGGGATCCCGGCCAGGGTGTGCTCGCCGAGGTCGGCGATCGTGGAGTCGGCCACCGGCTTGGCGGAGGAGCCGTTGAGCAGTTCGGCCAGCCCGCGCACGCCGATCATCAGCGACAGCGTGGCCACGATCGGCTGCACCCCGGCGAAGGCCACCATCGACCCGCCGACCAGGCCGGAGGCCGCACCGAGCAGCAGGGCCAGCACGATCGCCGGCGCCGGGCCGTAGCCGATGTAGAGCGGGATGATCGAGGCGGCCAGCGCGATGGTCGCGCCGACCGACAGGTCCACACCCTCGGTGCCGATCACCAGCGCCATGCCGAGCGCGACGAGCACCGTCGGCGCGGCCTGGAACATCTGCACCCGCCAGTTGGACACCGACATGAAGTCGGTGTTCAGCGCGGTCGCCACGGCTATCAGGACGGCCAGCGCCACGTAGACGCCGTAGCGCTGCGAGAGGTCGAGGATCCGCTCGCGGGTGCCGGCCCCGTCCACGGGTTCGATCACGGTCGCGGTCACGATGCGTTCCCCTCCCCCTCGTCCGCTCCCCCGGGCTCGGGTCCGCCGGATTCGGATTGGCCACGCCCGGGTTCGCTGGCTTCGGGTTCGCTGGCTTCGGGTTCGCCGAGTTCGGATCCGTCGCCGAGCGCCGCGGCCTCTGCATCCTCAGCGCCCTCAGCGCCCTCGGCGCCCTCTCCGGCCAGCGCCGCCAGCAGATTCGGCGCCGTGACCTCGTCCCCGTCCAGCCGCGCCACGACCGAGCCGGTCCGCAGCACCACGACCCGGTCCGAGCCCTCGATCAGCTCGTCCAGTTCGGAGGAGATCAGCAGCACGCCGACGCCCTCGGCCGCCAGCTGGTCGATGATCCCCTGCACCTCGGCCTTGGCCCCGACGTCGATGCCGCGGGTCGGCTCATCCAGCAGCAGCACCCGGGGGTTAAGACACATCCAGCGGGCCAGCAACACCTTCTGCTGGTTGCCGCCGGACAGGTCCTGGACCTTCTGCTCGGGCCCGGAAGCCTTGATCCGCAAGCGGTTCATGAAGAACTCGACGATCCGGTCCTGCCGCGCGGTGGAGACGATCCCGGCGCGCGACAACCGCGGCAGCGCCGCCAGCACGATGTTCTCCCGCACCGACAGGCCCGGGATGACGCCCTCAGCCTTGCGGTCCTCGGCCAGCATCGCGATCCCGGCCCGCACCGCGGCCTGGGGATTGCGCCGCCGGATCCGTTTGCCGTCCACGGAAACCGTGCCGGCCGCCGGATGCGCGCCGAGCACGGCTTGCGCGGTCTCGCTACGTCCGGCGCCGAGCAGTCCGCCCAGGCCGACGACCTCGCCGGGGGCGACGTCCAGGCTGACGTCCCGCAGCCGGTGCCGGTCGGTCAGGCCGCTGACGCTCAGCGCCGCGCGGCCGGAGTCCCTTGTGCTGGAACCCGTCGTCTCCGAACCCGTCGTGCCCGAACCCGGATCGCCGGGACCGGCGGCCCGGCGGCCCCACCGGCCCCGGCGCCCGGCCGGAAGCAGTTCGGCCAGGGCCGCGTCGTCCGGCGCCGGCTGCCGTTGCGACCGGTCCGGCGCGAACGCCGTCACCCGGCCGTCGTGTGCCGCGACCAGGTCCCGGCCCAGCATCAGCGAGATCAGCTCCATCCGCGGCAGGGCCGCCATCGCGCCGCTGTGCACGGTCCGGCCGTCGCGCAGGACGGTCACCCGGTCGCAGATCTCGTACAACTCGTCCAGCCGGTGACTCACGAAGACCACCGCAGAACCCTGATCCCGCAGGGTCCTGATGACGTCGAACAGGGTCTGGACCTCGCGCGGCTCCAGGCTGGACGTCGGCTCGTCCATGATCACCACACGGGCGTCGGTCCGGACCGCCCGGGCCAGCGCGACCATCTGCTGCGCGCCCAGACCCAGGGAGTGCACTGGCGCGGTGACATCCACGCGCACGCCGTAGCGTTCCAGGATCTCCGCGGCCAGCCGGTTCATCATGCGCAGGTCGACCAGACCGTAGCGACGCGGCTCGCGGCCCAGGAACAGGTTCCGGGCCACCGACATCATCGGCACCAGGTTCACTTCCTGGTAGATCGTGGAGATCCCGGCGGTCTGCGCCTCCAGCGGAGTGCGGAAGTCGCGCTCGGTCCCGTGCAAGGCGATCACGCCGTCGTCCGGCCGATAGACGCCGGTGAGCAGCTTGATCAGCGTGGACTTCCCGGCCCCGTTCTCCCCCATCAGCGCGTGCACCTCGCCGGGGCGCACCAGCAGGTCCGCCGCGCGCAGAGCATGCACGCCACCGAAGCTCTTGACCACCCGGCGCGCCTCCAACGCGGCGGGAGCGCCCGCGGGCGCTCCCACTGCTGACGGCGCGGAGGGGTCCGGTTCATCCGGACTCGTCGGCACGGTTCCTCCTTGTGACGCCGCCGCTCTCAGTAGACCTGGCCGGCGGCCAGGGCCTGCTTGGCGTTGTCCTGGGTGAAGTGGCTGTCCTTGATGATCACCTTGCTGGACACCCCGGAGCCGCCGTAGAAGGCCTGTAGGGACTGGAAGGCCAGCGGGCCGAAGCGCGGGTTGGTCTCGACGTCGGCGTAGATCGAACCGCTGGCGACGTCCTGCACGCACTGCTGGGTGCCGTCGATCGAGACGATCTTGATGTCCTTGCCCGGGGTCTTGCCGGCGGCGGTGATCGCCTGGATCGCGCCCAGCGCCATCTCGTCGTTCTCGGCGTAGACCGCGTTGATGCCGGGGTTGGCCTGGAGCATCTGGGCCATCACCGACTGGCCGTCGGTCTGGTCGAACTTGCCGGTCTGCGAGCTGACCACCGACATGTTCGGGTACTTGGCCTTGAGCTCGTCCTGGAACCCGTTGGTGCGGTCGGTGGTGACGTCGTTGCCCGGGGTGCCGGACAGGATCGCGACCTTGGCCTGGCTGTTGGTGGCGCTCGCCAGGTCGTCGGCGGCGATCTGGGCCTGGCCGTAGAAGTTGGACCCGATGAAGGCGATGAAGTCGCCGCACGCGGTGCCGGTGGCGGTGCGGTCGATGGTCAGCACCGGGATCTTCTTGGCCTTGGCCTCGGCCAGCGCCGGACCCAGGCCGTCGGAGTTCTCCGGGGCCACGATCAGGATCTTGGCGCCCTGCGCGATCATGTCCTCGATCTGCGAGTTCTGGGCGTTCACGTCGGCGTTGGCGTTACGCTGGATCAGCTTGACCCCCAGCGACTTGGCCTGGTTGGTGATCGAGTCGGTCTCGGTGGAGCGGAACGGGTTGCTGGTGGACTCCGACTGCGAGAAGCCGACGACCGTCGAGGGGTCGGTGAGGTTCAGCTTGGGCACCCCGCCGCCGTAGGTCTGGTACGTGCAGCCCGGGCCGGAGGCCGAGGTGGCGACCACCTGCTGGGCCGCGGTCCCGGTCGAGGTCGGGCTGGAGGCGGCGGCCTTGGACGCCGACTTGGCACAGCCGGCGGTGCCGGCCAGGCAGGCCGCGACGAGGGCCGCGGCCATCGCCGGGCGGGTCAGAGTGCTTACACGCGGGCGCATGAGAGTCTTCACATCCTCGTCACGGGGGGGGAATCGTCGATGGTGCCTGTGCGCTATCGGTCGAGCCGTATTCCGTCGAGCCGTATTCCAACGATGTAACGCTAGTCATGCATGTCCGCGGGAGGTGTGTCAACCCTCTTGTTGCCGGGTGCAAGATCCTTCTCAGCCCTCGACGAAGGCCCGGAGCTGCACCTTTCCCACGTCGCCGGCCACCGGCTGCTCAAGGCAGGGTCTTGACGACTCAGCCCGCCGGTGCCTGAATGAGGCATTACATCGTTGAATCAGGGCTGCTCTACCCACCGGAGCCGAATCATGCCCCTGTCCCGTCGTGCGCTGCTGCGCACCGGCGCCCTCACGGCCGCCGCCCTCGGAACAACCGCCGACCTGACCACGGCGGCCG
>NZ_JAAFZA010000263.1 GCF_015356865.1 Catenulispora pinisilvae | reverse complement strand
AACTCGCGGCCTGGGCCACCGCCGTCAACGCCGACCAGCGCCAAGTCCACTGGCACTTCACCACCGACGACGCCCGCACCCGACTCCGCCACCTATATCCCAAACATTAGAAGCGACAAGCTACTAGCTGCTGCGGCGCGGGCAAGCCGACTTGGTTGCTGGCTGGCCGACTTGCCTGCTTGCTCCGGCTGAGCGGCAAGCTGCCTAGCTGCTGCCGCGCGGGCAGACCGACTTGCTTGCTGGCTCGCTGGCCGGTGCGCTGCCTAGCTGCTGCCGCGCGGGCAGACCGACTTGCTTGCTGGCTCGCTGGCCGGTGCGCTGCCTAGCTGCTGCCGCGCGGGCAGACCGACTCGCTTGCTGGCTTGCTCTGGCTGTCTGGCTGTCTGGCTGTCTGGCTGTCTGGCTGTCTGGCTGTCTGGCTAAGACAGCATCAATTCCAAATCATCCCGCCGCGCCGCCCCCTGCGCCGCGGCCCCGCCGAGGGCGGTCAGCAGCTCGGCGATCGGCCCGACGCCGGTCAGCACGTCCTCGGGCCGTGCGTCGTACCACGGCGCCAGCACGAAGGCGCGCTGGGCGGCTCGCGGGTGCGGCAGCGTCAGTTCCGGCTCGGCCGAGACCAGCTCGTCGACCTGGACGATGTCGATGTCGATGGTCCGCGCGCCCCAGTGCACCTCGCGGGTGCGGCCCAGGGCCTCCTCGATCGCCTGGGTCCGCATCAGGAGCATGTCCGGGGGCAGTGCGGTGGTCACCCCGAGTACCGCGTTCAGGTAGTCGTCCTGCGCCTCGGCGCCGTCGGCCAACAGCGGGGCGGTCTCGTAGACCGGGGACAGCCAGGTGATGGTCAGGCTCGGGGTGTCCGCCAGGGAGTCCACGGCGGTCTGCAGGTTGGTCAGCCGGTCGCCCAGGTTGCCGCCGATTGCCAGGACCGCGCTGTGCATCCGGAAGGATCCGTCGCCGGTGACGAGTTCGCTCATATCGCCGACCCACCGTTCTCCGGCGGCCGCCCCACGGCACCCGCCAGGTCCTCCCGTGCCCGTACCACGGTCACGGTGACGTCCTCGAACGGCACCGTGATCGGCGCGTCCGGCTTGTGGAGCGTGACCTCGACCTCCTCCACGAGCGGGTACTCCAGGCACATCGCGGCCATCCGGGCCGCCAGGGTCTCGATCAGGTTGACCGGCTCGCCCTCGATCAGGGCCACGATGCGCTCGGAGACCTCGCCGTAGTTCACCGTGTCCGACAGCGCGTCGCTGACCGCCGCCCGCCGGGTGTCCAGGCCCAGCGTGACGTCGACCATGAACGTCTGGCCCTTCTCCCGCTCCCGTTCGAAGACCCCGTGGTGGCCGCGTCCGCGCAGCCCGTGGACGGTCACCCGGTCGAGCCGCTTCGTGTGAGTAGACATCATGACGAACATACCGGGGCCTACTCGGGCCTGCCGTCCCGGGATCGCCCGAATACCGCGCACCGGGTCCGGGGTGCCCGGCTCCGGCCGGGCTGACCTGCGCCGCGCCCTACTCCTCGACGCTCTCCATGACCGCCGAGGCATGGTGCATCCACAGCCGCCAGCCCTCGTCGGTGCGACGGAAGATGTTGATGGTCGTGGCCCGGCCGCCGGCGATGAAACCCGGGTCCTCCTCGGAGGAGCCGGCCGACATGTCGGTGATGATGTTCTCGGTCAGGCTGACCACCGCGATCCGGTCCACCACGTCGATCCGGACGTCGGTGAGGAAGAACTGGAGGAACGGCGTGTTCGCGCACACCACCGCCCACGAGCGCAGCACGTCCTCGCGCCCGAACACCGGCGCCCAGCCCGGGTGCACGCACTGCACCGAGGCCTCGAACGGCCCGGCCAGCCAGATCGCGCCCAGCCGGTCCAGATCCCCGGCCTCGGCGGCGGCGTAGAACTCCTCGTTGGCCTCGGTGATCGCCCCGATGTCCGCGGTCACCTGCGGCGGCGGACCGTCCGGGCCGGGCCCGAAACCGCCGAACTCCTCCTCGAACTCGCCGAAGTCCCCGAAGCCGTCCCGGCCCCCGAGGTCTTCTGACCCGCCGTCGCCGCCGGGACTGCCGGGACCGCCGTCGCCGCCGGGCTCACCGGCACCGCGGGGCTCACCGCCGCGCTCGCCCGGGTCGCCGGACCCGTCCGGGCCGGCCGAGCCGTTCGGGCCGTTCGGGCCATCCGAGCCGTCCGAGCTGTTCAAGCCATCCGGCTCGTCCGGCTCGACCGGACCGCCGCCGTACCCCCCGGCGCTCATCGCGCCGCCGCCAGCGCCGCGGCCACCCGGACCGCGTCCAGCGAGCCGAGCGCGTCGTGCGCCCGCACGCCCCAGGCCCCGGCGGCGGCCACCAGCGCCGACAGCGCGACGGTCGCCGAGTCCCGGCCGTAGGGCGGCCGGATCCCGCCGGCCTCGTCGGCCAGCAGCCGGCCCAGGAAGGTCTTGCGGGAGGCGGCGACCAGCAGCGGCCGGCCCAGCGACTCCAGCTTCTCCAGGTGGGCCAGCAGGGCCCAGTTGTGGTCGGCGTTCTTCGCGAAACCGAGGCCCGGATCCAAGATCACCTGGTCCTCGGCGATCCCGGCGGCCAGGGCCGCCTCGTAGCGCGCTTGCAGTTCCTGTGTGACGTCCTTCACCACGTCGCCGTACACCGCGCGGGTCTGCATGTCAGTGCTGTGCCCACGCCAGTGCATCAAGATGTACGGCACGCCGGATTCGGCCACGAGCGGGAACATGTCCGGATCGGCCAGGCCGCCGGAGACGTCGTTGACGATCACCGCGCCGGCCTCCAGCGCGGCGGCGGCGGTCGAGGCGCGCATGGTGTCCACCGACACCCGCACCCCGGCGGCGGACAGCGCCTCGATCACCGGCAGGACCCGGCCCGCCTCCTGCGCCGCGGTGACCCGGGCGGCGCCGGGCCGGGTGGACTCCCCGCCCACGTCGACCACGTCCACCCCGTGCCGGTGCAGTCGCAGGCCGTGCGCCACGGCCTTGGCGGTGTCGCCGTCGGCGTAGTACTCGCCGCCGTCGGAGAAGGAGTCCGGCGTGACGTTCACGACGCCGAACACCGCGCAGCGTCCGAAATCCGGCAGACCGCGCACGGTCTGCCTGCGGTTGAGGGGCCGACCGGGCGCGTTCATGGTGGAAAGCCTAGCCGTTCGCGGCCTTGCGTCCTCCCGGCCCGCCGACGGCCGCCTCGGGCTCGGTGACCCGGCGCCGCTCGCGGTCCGCGACCGCGTCCGGACCCCGGTCCGCACCCGCGTCCGCACCCGCGTCCACGCCCCTGTCGGCGCCCCCGTCAGCATCCGTGCCGGGGCAGTCTTCGTCCTTGTCCGGGCACTCGCCGTCCAGGTCGACATCGGCGTCGACGTCGTCCAGCTCGCGCTCGTCCCGGTCCTTCTTCGACCACGGCAGGCCGGGCGGGACGATGAAGCCCTCGGCTTCGGCGTAGGCCAGGCCCACCCGCGGGATGTCCCGGGTGTTCTTGAACGCCACGAACCGCGGCACCCACTCCGGCTGGAACTTCGAGTTGAACTTGTACAGCGACTCGATCTGGTACCAGCGCGAGAAGAACACCAGCGTGGAGCGCCACATCCGGGTGATCGGGCCGGCGCCCAGCTTCTCGCCGCGCTCCAGCGCCGCGCGGAACACCGCGAAGTTCAGCGAGGCCCGGGTGATCCCCAGCGCCTCGGCCCCCTGCATGGCCTTGACGATCAGCAGCTCGTTCAGCCCCGGCTCGGCCTCGCGGTCGCGCACCATCAGGTCCAGGCTCATGCCGTCAGTGCCCCAGGGCACGAAGTTGATCAGGGCCCGTACCTCACGGTCCTTGGTCGCGGTGGCCACCACGCACTCGCCGTCGGCCGGGTCCCCGAACCGGTCCGGGCCCAGCGCCATCGAGAAGCTGCCGCGCTCGCTGGAGCCGCGCCAGGCCTCGATGCCGGTCTTGATCAGCTCGACCTCCGAGCGCGGGATGTCCTTGAGCCGGCGCACCTGGCACTCGTAGCCCTGGCGCTCGATCCGGTTCACCATCTGGCGCACGTTGCGCATCGCGCGGCCTTGCAGGCTGAACTTGTCGGTGTAGCAGATGGCCTCGTCGCCCAGCTCCAGCGCGTCCAGGTCGGCCTCGCGGCACCACACCTCGCCGCCGGTCTCCGAGCAGCCGACCACGGCCACCACCCAGGCGTGCCGGTCGGCCTCCTCCACGTACACCTTGATCGCGCCGGGCCAGGCCTCGGGATCGCCGATCGGGTCGCCGGAGGCCAGCATCACGCCGGAGACCACGCGGTAGGTGATCGCGGCCTTGCCGGACGGCGACCAGATCACCGACTTGTCGCGGTGGGTGGCGAAGTAGGCCAGCGAGTCCCGGCGGCCCTGCTTGGCGATCAGCTCGCGCAGCCGCTCGTCGTCCTGGCCGCTCTGCCGGGCGATCGGCTCGGCCGGGCGCAGCACCAGGTAGGCCACGATCAGCGCGGTCATCAGGCCCAGCCCGCCGAGCAGCGCGGCGACCAGGTCGTCGGTCGAGCCGCGTTTGAAGTTCACCGGGCCGTCGATGCCCATCAGGCCCAGGGCCACGTGCTGCAACCGGGTCCAGGCGCTCGGGTCGCCCTCGATGTGCTTGCTCTGCCAGTACATCAGGGCCATGCCGGAGGCGAAGGAGAAGGCCGCCAGCAGCACGAAGGCGCGCAGCGCCCGCCAGCGCGTGTACGGGTCGCCGAGGGCGTAGAACTCCTCCCGGTAGACCAGCAACAGGGCCAGCACCACGACCGTCAGGAAGATCTGGATCCCCAGGTAGTGCGTCGCCGCGTCGCGGTCCTCACCGCGGAAGGAGCGCACCAGGTGGAAGACCACCACTGTGATCAGCAGTACCACCGCCACCCACCAGGCCCGCTTCTTGCGGCGCTTGAGGGCGTGCGCGATCAGCACCAGCAGCACCCCGGACATCAGGGTGGCCGCGGCGGCCAGGTTCTGGACCTCGGTGGGCACCTTGACACTCAGCGAGTGCACCCGGGAGTGCCGGAAGCCGGGCGAGATGGCCGAGGCGATGTTGCCGAAGCCGGCCAGGTAAGTGATGTACGCGACGAGTCGCGGCACCCACTTGCGGGGCTGCCCCGGCTGCGCCGCCGCCGCGTCGGACGGGGGCGGCGCGGTATTGGAGGTCATGGCTTTGGCCCGAGTCATGTTGGAGGGACGTTCGAGGGCACCGCGCGGGTTGTCACGAGTGTTGTCGGCGACATCCGCGGGTGTGACGGATCCGACCTGATTGTGCCGCGCGTCACTGCTTCCCGGGGCATCCTTCGGAAAATCCCCGGGCGAGCCCGCCGGTTCAGCGGTCCCACTCCCGCGCTTACCCGCCCCGGAGGACTTGACGCGCAGGCCCGGAACCGCTCTGCCGGTGGCCGCGCCGCCGGTGGGGCCGGCGGAGCGGTCGCGGTCGGTGCGGTCGGAGTCGGAACAGTCTCGGCCGGTGCGGTCCAGGCCGGTGTGGTCGGCGAAGTCGGTCGCGGTCCGGGCCGGACGGCCGCTCACCGCCCCAGGATCAGGCTCATCGCCTCGGCGCGGCTGGCCGGGGCGAGCAGTTGCCCCCGCACCGCCGACGTCACGGTCTTCGCGCCCGGCTTCCGGATCCCTCGCATCGACATGCACAGGTGTTCGCACTCCACAACGACGATGACCCCGCGCGGTTCCAGGATG
This sequence comes from Catenulispora pinisilvae, assembly GCF_015356865.1. Lineage (GTDB taxonomy): Bacteria > Actinomycetota > Actinomycetes > Streptomycetales > Catenulisporaceae > Catenulispora > Catenulispora pinisilvae. The sequence continues at coordinate 7,858 of NZ_JAAFZA010000263.1, read as the reverse complement.
CGCACCACGGCGTCGGCGATCTGCGTCGTCAGACGTTCCTGGACCTGGGGCCGCTTGGCGTAGACGTCGACCAGCCGGGCCAGCTTGGACAGGCCCGTGATGCGTCCGTCCACCGAGGGAATGTACCCCACGTGGGCCACTCCGTGGAACGGCACCAGGTGGTGCTCACACGTGCTGTACACCTCGATGTCCCGGACCAGCACCATCTCGTCGTGTCCGATGTCGAAGGTGGTCGTCAGCACGTCCTCGGGCCCCTGGTACAGCCCGGCGAAGATCTCCCGGTAAGCCCGCGCCACCCGCCCCGGGGTGTCCTTCAGGCCTTCCCGGTCTGGATCCTCGCCGACGGCTATCAGCAGTTCCCGCACCGCGCGCTCGGCGCGGTCGGCGTCGTACTCGGCCACCGCGCGGCCCAGGTCCGGCGCGGCCAGTTCGGGCTGGCCCCGGAGGCTGACGCGGGCGATGCCGCCTCCCGAGCCGTGAACGGCTCGGGAGGCGGCATCGTCGCCGCGCTGGTTCTCAGTGCTGTTGCTCTCGGTGTTGCTCTCACTCACTGTTCAGGCACCGTATCCGTCCGACCGATGATGCTGTCGGTCACCGTCCCGTTGGCGACGGAGCGAGCCGCCTCCAGCTCCCGGGGCGTCTGCACCGGCGGGCGGGTCTGCAGGGTGCGGCGCGAGGAGCCGATCCAGGCCGGGCGCTGCGGGCGCTTGACCACCGAGGCGAAGATCGCGGCGATCTCCTCCTTGTTCAGCGTCTCCTTCTCCAGCAGCTGGAGGACCAGCTGGTCCAGCACGTCGCGGTACTCGACCAGCACCTCCCAGGCCTCGTCGTGCGCGCTCTCGATCAGCCGCTTGACCTCCTCGTCGACGATCGAGGCGATCTCCTCGGAGTAGTCGCGCTGGTGGCCCATGTCCCGGCCCAGGAAGACCTCGCCGGTCTCCTTGCCGAACTTGATCGGGCCCAGGCGCTCGGTCATGCCGTACTGGGTGACCATCGAGCGGGCGATGTTGGTGGCCTTCTCGATGTCGTTCGACGCGCCGGTGGTCGGGTCGTGGAAGACCAGCTCCTCGGCGGTGCGGCCGCCCATGGCGTAGGCCAGGTTGTCCAGCATCTCGTTGCGCGTGGTGGAGTACTTGTCCTCCTCCGGCAGCACCATCGTGTAACCGAGGGCGCGGCCGCGGGCCAGGATCGTCACCTTGTGCACCGGGTCCAGGTTCGGCATCGCGTGCGCCACCAGGGCGTGGCCGCCCTCGTGGTACGCGGTGACCTTCTTCTCCTTGTCGCTCATCAGGCGGGTCCGCTTCTGGGGGCCGGCGACCACGCGGTCCACGGCCTCGTCCAGCGCGAGGTTGTCGATGAGCTTCTTGTCGTTGCGCGCGGTCAGCAGCGCGGCCTCGTTCAGCACGTTGGCCAGGTCCGCACCGGTGAACCCGGGGGTGCGCTTGGCCAGCGAGGCCAGGTCCACGCCCTGCGCCAGCGGCTTGCCCTTGCTGTGCACCGCCAGGATCTGCTTGCGGCCCTCCAGGTCCGGGGCCTCGACCGCGATCTGCCGGTCGAAGCGGCCCGGGCGCAGCAGCGCCGGGTCCAGGATGTCCGGGCGGTTGGTCGCGGCGATCAGGATCACGCCGCCCTTGACGTCGAACCCGTCCATCTCGACCAGCAGCTGGTTCAGCGTCTGCTCGCGCTCGTCGTGACCGCCGCCCAGGCCCGCGCCGCGGTGCCGGCCCACGGCGTCGATCTCGTCGACGAACACGATCGCCGGGGCGTTGGCCTTGGCCTGCTCGAACAGGTCGCGCACGCGCGAGGCGCCGACACCGACGAACATCTCGACGAAGTCCGAGCCGGAGATCGAGAAGAACGGCACGCCGGCCTCGCCGGCCACCGCGCGGGCCAGCAGCGTCTTACCGGTTCCGGGCGGGCCGTAGAGCAGCACGCCCTTGGGGATCTTGGCGCCGATGGCCTGGAACTTGGCCGGGGCCTCCAGGAACTCCTTGACCTCCTGGAGCTCCTCCACGGCCTCGTCCGCGCCGGCCACGTCGGCGAAGGTGGTCTTCGGTGTGTCCTTGCTGACCAGCTTGGCCTTGGACTTCCCGAAGTTCATCACCCGGGAGCCGCCGCCCTGCATCTGGTTCATCAGGAACAGGAAGACCAGGGCGATCAGGACGAACGGCAGCAGCGTGATCAGGATGCCGATGAAGGCGTTCTGCTTGGCCAGGGAGACGTTCCAGCCGTCCTTGATGCCGCCGGCCGACTGGCTGGTCTGCAGGGCCTTGGTGATGTCCTCGCCCTGCTGGTCGTTCAGGTAGGTGGCCTTCAGGTCGGTGGCGCCGCCCTGGGCCTGCGCGACCGACCCGCTCGGGTCCACCTTGACCTCGACCGAGGAACCGGAGCCGCCGACCACCTTGGCGGAGACGACCTGGTTCTTGGTAATGGCGTCCATGATGACGGAGGTGTCCACGGACTTGGGGCCGCCGGCCGAGGAGACCAGCTGCATGACCGCGAGGACCGCCACGACGGCCAGGACGACCCAGATCACTGGGCCTCGGAAGTATCGCTTGACGTCCATCGATCCTCTACGACTCGTGCTAGCGGTTCACGGCGGGAATATGTCGGTGCAGCAACACTGCGGTGTGTTAGTTCATGATGCCTAACGACCGTACGCGGTCACTGCGTTCCCGCGCGAGGTCCCGGATGAACCCACACTGGGCTCAACGTGGCGTACCGGAGTGTCATTCCGCCTACGAACTGTATACGTGACGCGCGAGTGTGCCGATGAAGGGCAGTCCACGGAAGCGCTGCGCGTAGTCCAGGCCGTAGCCGACGACGAACTCGTTGGGGATGTCGAAGCCGACGTACTTGACGTCGATCGCGACCTTGGCCGCGTCCGGCTTGCGCAGCAGCGTCACCACCTCCAGCGAGGCCGGGCGGCGCGAGCGCAGGTTGGACAGCAGCCAGGACAGGGTCAGCCCGGAGTCGATGATGTCCTCGACCACCAGCACGTGCCGGTCCTGGATGTCGGCGCCGAGGTCCTTCAGGATCCGCACCACGCCGGAGGACTTGGTGCCGGCCCCGTAGGACGAGATCGCCATCCAGTCCATCTCCGAGTCGATGTGCAGCTCGCGGATCAGATCGGCCATCACGATCAGGGCGCCGTTCAGGACTCCGACCAGTAGGACTTCCTTACCCTCGTAATCGGCCTCGATCGCGCGGGCGAGCCCGGCCACCTTGGCCTTGATCTCGTCGGCGGAGATGAGGACCTTCTCCAGGTCCTGGGCCATGTCCTTGTCGTCCACGCTGGAAGTCCCTCGTGCGTCGCTAAGCCGGCATCAACAATCCGGCCGGGGCGGGATCCTCCGCCGCTTGGCCGGGATCGTTCCGGTCCGCGCCACCTCGGCGCAGCGCACCGGACCTCTCGAAGGCCAGCTTTCCATACCGCCGGGCCACCGCGACGGCGCTGGGCAGGTGCAACGGTCCCTGGCCGCGCCAGTCGGTGAGCAGCCGGTCCAGCTCCTCGATGTGGACCGCGGCCAGGTCAGAGCCGGGACAGCCGGCCCGCAGCGCGGCCAGGCGCAGCACCCGGCGGCGCACCGCGGTGGGCAGCCCGGACAATTCGGAGACGTCGAGGTAGTGGGACAGATCACAGTCGCCGAAGGGCTCCAGGAGCCTGTCGAACTCCCGGGCGGCCCAGGCGTCCAGCGCCTCGGTGTCCTCGCGCAGCATCTTCGCGGTCCGCGCCAGCGCTTCCGGTATCCCCGGGCCGAGGGCCGCGGACAGGGCCGGGATGGCGGCGTGCCGGACCCGGGAGCGGGTGTACGCCGGGTCGGCGTTGTGCGGATCGTCCCAGGGCTCGAAGCCCTCGGCCGCCGCGGCGGCGACCGTGGTGGCGCGCGGCAGGTCCAGGAAGGGGCGCGCGTAGCGGCCGTGCCGGGCCGGCATCCCGGCCAGGCTGCGCGCGCCGGAGCCCCGGGCCAACCCCAGCAGCACGGTCTCGGCCTGGTCGTCGCGGGTGTGGCCGAGCAGGACGGTGGCGGCGCCGAGCCGGTCGGCGGCGGCGTCCAGCGCGCCGTAGCGCGCGACGCGGGCCGCGGCCTCGGGTCCCCCGCGGCCGTGGACGTGCACCGGCAGTGCCTCGACCGGGTCGAAGCCCAGCCCGGCCAGGAAGCGCACGACGCGCTCGGCCTGCGCGGCCGAGCCCGCTTGCAGATTGTGGTCGACGGTCAGGCCGCCGAAGCGCAGGGACAGCCGGGGCGCGACGAACGCGGTGGCGCAGGCCAGGGCGATGGAATCAGCGCCGCCGGAACAGGCGACCAGGACGAGGCCGCCGGGGGCCTGGTCGGCGAGGGCCTTACGAACGGCCAGGCGTATCGCGGCGACTGCGGGGGCGGGACCCATGGTTGTACTCCTTCGTACGTGCGACGCCCGGGTCTTCTCTTCCAGGGCATCTTTCCCGGCGCAACGACGCGGACCCTTCTCAGGTCGCGGCGACACTCCGCAGGACCACCCTTACGGCTGGGACGGGTGTTCCAGCCGGCGACTTTCGCGCATCATGCCGGCGTTTCGCCGCTGGCCCGGCGCCGACCCGGCGCTGGCGGGGCACTGGCCGGCACTAGCCCGGCGCTGCTCCCGGTGCACCCGCCTCAGGGCCGTACCCGGGCCAGCCAGGCCGCCGGATCGTTGATCTCGGCCCGGGTCGGCAGCGTGTTCGGCGAGGTCCACACCCGGTTGAAGCCGGACATCCCGGCCTGCTCGACCACCGCGGCCACGAACCGCGAACCGTCCCGGTACTGCCGGATCTTGGCGTCCATCCCGATCACCCGGCGCACGATCGCGTCGATCCGGCTGGCGCCCTTGGCCCGGCGCTGCCCGAACTTGCGCCGGATGTCGGCGACGCTGGGCACCACCAGCGGCCCGACCCCGTCCATCACGAAGTCCGCGTGCCCCTCCAGCAGCGACATCACCGCGACCATCCGGTCCAGCACGGCCACCTGCCGCGGGGTCTGCACCAGCTCGGTGATCGGCCGCTTCTCCCCGGTCTCCCGCCGCAGCTGGGCGGCCTCGCGGACGCGCTTGGCCAGCGCCCCGGGGTCGGTGTCCATGCCGGCGATGAAGGACTCGATCTCGCCGAGGATGTGCGCGCGCAGCCACGGCACCGCGGCGAACTGCGTGCGGTGGGTCTCCTCGTGCAGGCACACCCACAGCCGGAAGTCGTCCGGCTTGACCTGCAACTCCCGCTCGACCGCGACGATGTTCGGGGCGACCAGCAGCAGCCGGCCGGGCTCCTGGAAGATCTCGTACTGGCCCAGGATCCGGTGCGAGAGGTAGGCCAGCAGGGTGCCCAGCTCCAGCGCGGTGGCCTTGGGCCCGAGGGCGGCCAGCCCGGACGGCGGGACGCCCTCGCGCTTCTCGTTCAGTTTGCGGGCCAGCGGCTCGGTGACGATGCGGAAGCCCTCGGTGTTGGCCCGGATCCAGCCGGCCCGGTCCACCACCAGCACCTGCGGCTCGGTGAGGATGGTGCCCATGTTGTCCAGCCCGGTGAACCCGGCCACGTGCTCCCGGGACTCCGCGGCGTACCGGCGCAGGTCCGCCACGGTGGCGGCGGCCTCGGCCGCGGAGGTCGGGGGACCGGGCCGCACCAGACGCTCAGCCGTCGCCACCGCCAGTTGCCAGTCGACCAGCTGCGCTCTCGCCGTCATGGCTCTCAGGCTACGTGGCGGGGACGGTGAAACCTAGATCGGATCGCGGCGGATCGGCTGTGTGGTGGGTCTGTGTGGTGTCCGTGTGGTGGGTCGCGGGGCTCACCCCCTTGGCACGGCCAGGTAGTGATCGGCGATCGCGTCGGAGGTGGTGCTCCACACCGCCGGATGGTTCACCACGTACTCCAGCGCCTCGTCCAGGTACCGGGTGCGGAACGCCTGGCCGGTGATGAAGGGGTGCAGCGCCAGCGCCAGCACCCGCCCGGACCCGTCGGCGGCGTCCTCGGCCAGCTGGTCCACCTGGTCCTTGACCATCTGGACGAAGTCCGGCCCGGTCAGCCCCTTGCTCACGAAGATCCCGATGTCGTTCAGCTCCACCGAGTACGGCAGGCTCAGCAGCCCCGGGACGTTGGTCGGGTAGGGCTGGTCGTCGTTGGTCCAGTCCAGGATGTACTCGACGCCCTCGGCGGCCAGCAGCTCGGGCGTGTTGAAGGTCTCGATCAGCGCCGGGCCCATCCAGCCGCGCGGCCGGGCGCCGGTGGCGCGCTCGATGGTCCCCAGCACGTCGCGGATCTGCTCCTGCTCGACGTCGCGCTCCAGGGCGGTGAACAGGTGGCTGTTGCTGGCGCCGTGGCCGAGCCAGGTCCAGCCGCGCTGGACACCGGCGTCGATGATCTGCCGGTAGCGGGCGGCGACGTCGGAGTTCAGCAGGACACTGGCTTTGACGCCGTGCTTGTCGAACAGCTTGATCTGCCGCCAGATACCGACCCGCGGGCCGTAGTCACGCCAGCCGTAGTTGAGGCTGTCAGGCGTCAGCGATGTGGTGCCGGCGAAGGTGGCGGTCCCGGGGAGGTCGACGTAGAAGTGCTCGACGTTGAGGCCGACGTAGAACGCCACCCGCTTGCCTTCCGGCCAGCTCAGCGGCTCACGCTCGGTGATGGGACGGTAGTCGAAAAGCTCTGTGTCCTGGCTCATGCGACCATGGTCGAACCTTCACACGGATGTGAGGGTCAAACGGCCATTCCTGTGAGGTGGGTCACATGCGCATCGGTGAACTGGCGGAACGCACCGCCACCAGCCCCCGCCTGCTCCGCTACTACGAGGAGCAGGGCCTGATCCGCGTCGGCCGGTCCGCCAACGGCTACCGCGACTACGACGCGGCGCTGGTCGACCAGGTCGCGCACATCCGCGGGCTGCTGGACGCGGGGCTGTCGACCCGCATCATCCGGCAGATCCTGCCCTGCCTGAACGAGCCGAGCGAGATCCACTTCGCCGACGCCACCCCCGACATCATCGCCACCCTGGAGGGGCACCGGGACCGGCTGGCGGAGCGGATCGCGCTGCTGACCCGGAACCATGACGCGATCGCGGAGTACGTGGGGTCGTTGAAACAGTGCGCTCTGGGGGTGGAGCGGGCCGAGGTGGGCTCAGCCGCCTAGGGGCGTTCTGGCCCTTTCGGCCCTTTCGCCTTGCTCAAGCCGGGCGGCCCGGGCCGCGCGGCGGGCGAAGACCTGTTCGCGCCGCTCGTCCATCTGCCGGAGGGCTTCCTCGCGGTCCCTTTTGGCGAGCCGGTCGAGGTAGACGGTGCCGAGCAGGTGGTCGGACTCGTGTTGCAGGCACCTGGCGAAGTAGCCCCGGCCCTCGATGACCAGCGGCGCACCGTCCTTGTCGAACCCGCGCACGACGGCGTGCTCGGTCCGCGGCACCACCACCGTCGCGCCCGGCACGGACAGGCAGCCCTCGACGTCCTCGATGAGCCGCCGCCGGCGCGGATCGGGCTGCTCCAGGACGGGATTGGCGATGTGGCCGACGTGCCGGCCGCCGTACCCGTCGTGGCAGTCGAAGACGAACAGCCGCAGATCCACGCCGACCTGATTCGCGGCCAGCCCGGCGCCCTCGGCCACCTGCATCGCCCGGAACATGTCGTCGACCAGGGCGGTCAACTCGGCGGTCCCGAACTCGGTCACGTCCCGGCACGGCCGGCGCAGCACCTCCTCGCCGATCTCGGTGACGCGCCGCATCGCTCACATCGGCGAGAGCTGATTCGCAGGCGAGTGGTGGCCGCCACCTATCGCCCGCGAACACCCACCAGCCGCGGCGCCGTTCTTCCGCCGCCGGCTACCCGCGCCGCCTACCCGCCCGCCGCGCCGCCCCCACACCCGCAC
>NZ_JAAFZA010000262.1 GCF_015356865.1 Catenulispora pinisilvae | reverse complement strand
CCCCAACGCCCCCACCAACGCGGCGCCGACGACGGCTCCGCTGGTGAGCACCGCCCGCCGGCTCACCGAACCGCCCGCGTCCTGCCGATCCGATTGAGAGTTCCCCGACATCTGTCTGTCCTCCAAGTCCCCGCGCCAGACTGCCGCCATCGTTCCGGGTGCGCTTACTCCCACACGATGCGTTGAATCATGCTGAATATAAGCCCGTGGACATGATCGGAAGTCAGTCAACGTCGAATCCTGATGGATATCGGCCAGGGATCTTGTAATTCGGTGAACGCGGCACGGAAGTCTCAGGAACGGGTCCTGGACTCACGGTCGGCTGACGGAACCGCGCCTGGTACATGTGCGTCTCAACACTGAGAAGCGCAAGTCGCCAATCACAGGGGGATCTTGATGACGCCAGGGGCCATGGGGATGTTCGAGCAGGCAACGCCGCCGGAGCCGTACCGGGCCGCGGGATCTCCCGGGCTCAAGCTTGCTCTGCTGATCTCTCTCGGCGTTGCGACGACAGCGGTGCTCATCGTTCTGCTCCCGGCTGTCGCCAGTGCCATCTCCGGTAGCGGGGGCTGCGGCGGCGGCTGAGCGTCTGGCGTCGGCGAGGTCGGGAGGTCGACCGAACCAGTCGGGAAGTCGGGAAGTCGGGCAGTCGGGCAGTCGGTCGACCGGTGGGATCAAGCCGCCGTGTCAGGCCGAGGCCCGGCCTGCGCCGCCGAGCAGATACGGCAGCCGGCTGCTGAGGAACCGGCGCGGGAACTCATCGCGCAGCCGCCACAATCCCGCGTCGATGACGAAGTGGGCCATGACAGCACCGAGGAACGCCCCGTACAGGGCCCGGCCGGGCGCGCTACCGTCGTGAAGGTGCGATGCGCTGGTCAGGATCGCGCCCAAGACCACCGCCAGGTTGGTGAACAGCAGCAGCCGCAGCCCGCTGGACTGGGCCGCAGAGTCGAGCCAGCGCACCTGCGGCGCGGCGGTCGACCCGGCTATCAGGCTCATGATGAGCACATACTGCAACCCGTGCGCGATCGTGAGCCCCGCGACGGCCGCGTAGGGAGACCGGAACAGGAAGACCGGGGCGAAGAACAGCACTGATCCGACATAGGCAAGCGCACTCCAGGTACAGCGGCGCACGCGGCGAGCCCACAGGACGATCCCGAAGGTCACAGCCAGGGCGTAGCCCAGCGCTGCCGCCGGGAACAGCCAGCGCAGCCGCGAATCGACAGCGACCTGCAAGAGTTCAGGATGAGCGACAAGCGCCACGATGCCGAACACCCCGGCCGCGACTATCGCCGCCCGCTCCCGCCGGCTCAACCGGGCAGTACCCGTAGCCGCCGCGGCCAGCGCCGCCAACCCGAGGTTCTGCTTCTGGAAGTGCCAGAACTGCCAGCCGTAGAAGCCGAGTGAGGCCCAGCGAACCGTCTCCGGCGGCAATCCCGCGCCGGCGACCGCACCGGCCGCGATCAAGGCCACGGGAGCGTATACGTATCGAGCCCTATGAGCGCCCGCGTGCCGGCGTATCTCCGGCACCGTGTAGAACCAGGCCGTCGACGCCACGTGCACGGAGGTTCCGAGGAACAGCAGCGACTCCAGCGCTGGACCCGGCGCAGAGCCTCCGGCCGGCGCCAACAAGATCGCCGCTGTGAACGCGCCCAACGTCAGGGCCGCGGTTCCCCACAACCATATCCGCCGGAGACTCTGGAACTGCACCAACGACCTCTCCACCTAGGTACGTCCGATACATCAGAAGGCCACCGGCGGCAGGCTGGACTGGCGTGCCTGCGCAAGCATCTCGTGGGTAAGCCGGTGCCCGACCATACCCGGGCGGTCAGAGGAGGGGTCCTGCGGCTGAATTCGTTCAGGTACTACGGAGTCAGCTCTCCGGGTCCGAGAGGATGGCGTATCGCAGAGTTCACCAATACCCGCCACCGCGGTCACGTGGGCGGGTCGTCCCGATAGAGCTCGTCCTTGATCCCGCGCGAGCGCCAGCGCGTGACCAGCAGCTCCGGCCGCGACCGGGTGAGCGGGGCGCGGAACGGCCCCGGATCCGGGCCCGCCGCGACGTCCCAGTCGGCGGCGCGCTCGTACGGATCGAGCGGCTCCGGCAGCGTGCCGCAATCCTCCAGGACCACGGTTCTCGGGTCGAAGCGCGACGCCTGGTGGGTGTAGCAGTCGTCGGTGCGACCGCCCACTTCGGCACCGCAGTTCGCACAGAGGCACTCCACGAAGCGCGCCGCTTAATACGTTCCCGCAGGTCGCGCATCGTATCCGGGCCATTCCATCAGTATGCCCGCGTCTTTGTGGCGAGCGCTTCGAATAAGGGACCGCCGGGAGGATGTTGGCGGGCCGAGCCGACACATCGGACGCTCACAGACTTGAACTGTCGGCGACTCGCGGCATCCATCTGGGACCGCCGCGCCGGCTACACCCTCATTGGGCGACGAGCCGCTCTAGCAGCGACTACACCCCCAGTCCCTGGGAGCAGGGCATCTGTCGAGGGATCCGCGATCACGGCCGATGGCGGAAGCTGATGCGCATCAGCCGGCTGTCAGCCCAGTCTTCGAGCCGAGTCGGTCGGATGGTGCCGGGGTCGTGGGGCTGATTGAGATCCGCGACGATCTCCGTCAGCACGGCCTGACGTTCAGTCGGGTCGGTGACAGGCGTGGCCCGGGCAGGCAGATCTGCACGGATCCCGTTCTTGAGGTGGAAGGTGAAGCTGGGATCGGCGAGAAGGTTCGCATGCCAGCCGGTCGCGGCACCGCCGGCGCCGCTACACAGATACGTTGCGCCCGCAGCTCGGTAGAAGAAGATCTCGATGCGGCGTGGCCGGCCGGTGCGGCGCCCCAGCGTCGTGATGTCGATGATCCGTTCTCTGGTGCCCGCGGCGGGGGTGATCTCGATGGCTCGTCGGATGTGGTTGGGCAGGTGGGATAAAGATGCGTCCCGTGTGGAGTCGTTCGACCCGGTCGCCTGTGGAGTGCTCATGCGGTCTGGGCCTGAAGGGCGGGGCCGAGCAGGAGTCCACCGTCGATGACGTACTCCGACCCCGTGATGAACGACGCCTCTGATGACGTGAGGAACAGGAGCAGCCCGGTGACGTCGGTCGGCTCCCCGAGCCGGGGGATGGCGAACGGCTCGGGTGAGTAGAAGTCGGCGATTGCCGCGGTGGCGCCGGCTGCTGGTTCGTGGATGAAGGAGGTCGCGATCACGCCGGGGTGGATGGTGTTGACCCGGATGTGGTCGCGGCCGAGCTCGAGTGCTGCGGTTTGGGCGAGGCCTCGCAGGGCCCACTTGCTGGCGACGTAGGGCGCGTAGTGAGCTGTGCCGCCCAGGCCCATGGTCGAGGCGATGTTGACGATGGCTCCCCCTGCTGCGCGGCGCAGAGCGGGGGCTGCGACCTTGATGCCGAGGAAGGTCCCTGTGAGGTTGATGTCGAGGATGCGCGACCACGTGGCCTGGTCCGTGTTCTCGATTGTCGCAGGCGGGTTCTGCACGCCCGCGTTGTTGACGAGCACGTTCAGGGCGCCGAAGGCGTCCTCGGCGGCGAGTACAGCGGCGGACCACGAGTCCTCGTCGGTGACATCGAGGCGGGCGAAGCGGGCGCGGGTCCCGAGCTCGTCGGCGAGAGCGGCGCCGCGTCCGGTGTCGATGTCGCCGATCACCACGTTCGCTCCCCGCGCGTGAAAGGCGCGCACGTGGCTCGAACCCTGGCCGCCGGTCCCGCCGGTCACGAGCACGGTCTGGTCGTCGAAGCGGGGCATCAGATGTTCCTTCGGTACGTGGGGCAATGACCGCCGATCATCAGTGATGGACCGGCGGCCAGTGGTGAGCCGAGCGACTCACCATTGCCTCGACACTAGGTCGGCGGCGGTGGCGAGTCAAGCCACTCGCCTCGTATACTCGCACCCATGAGCAGTGTCGTGACGACGTATCACCAGCGGGTCGCCGAGGAGAAGCGCGCGCTGATCGTGACGGCCGCGACCGCACTGTTTCTCGAGTTGGGCTACGACCGGACGTCACTGGCGCGGATCGCAGAGCGCGCGGGCGTTTCGCGGGCCACCTTGTTCAAGCAGTTTCCGAGCAAGGCCGCCCTGTTCGACGCCATCGTGACCGAGTCCTGGTCGACCGCTGACGAGCAGGACCCTCCGCCGGCAGGCAACGTCGTCGACGGGCTCAGCATCATCGGTCGCCGTTACGCCGGGCTGTTAGGCCGTGCCCAGATGGCCGACCTGTTCAGGATCGTCATCGCCGAGCTGCCGCGGTTCCCCGAGCTGGCCCATGCGCAGTTCTCGCACGGGAAGATGCCCTACTTCGAGTCCGTACGCAGCTACCTGCTGGCTGAGCACGAGGCGGGAACGGTGCGGGTCGAGGACGTGGACCTCGCCGCCACCCAGTTCCTGGGCATGATCTCCAACTACGTCTTCTGGCCGACACTCCTAGTGCCGGGCTGGGAGGTGAGCGCCGAACGCGTCGCCCAGGTGGTCGACGAGGCCGTCCGCACCATCGCCGCCCGATACGCCACGACTGGACCAGGGGCGTCCACCAACGACTGAGCCCCGCCGACCGCGACACAGTCCCGCCGCGGTCAGCAGCGGACGGCACACGCACCGGAGTGTTCTCTAGCATGGCCGCGCGGTCGCGGATCGCGTCGGCGACGGGGATCTCGTCGGCGGCGAGTTCCGACGCCCGGAGCGCGGGCCTGCCCGACACGCGGTGACCGTGTCGCGATCAAGGGTCAGGCTCGTGCGAGCCGAGCCGGTCCGCTGACCGGCGCAAACAGCCGCAACATCGGTGCTGCCTTCGACGGGTCGGCCGGGTCATGGGCTGGGCGCCGCCCCGCGGACGACTGTCACGTCGGCCGCCTTGATCAGCCGTTGACCGAGGGCGGTCACCACGTCCCGCAGCGCCTGGGGGTGTTCGATGATGAACGGGCTGTCGAGCATGGCCAGGGTGCCGGCTACCCATTCCAGGCGTTCGGCGCGCAGGAACACGCGCAGCCAGCCTTCGCCAATCTGGTTGTCAGGATCGTCGGGAGATACTGACGCCAGCGTCTCCGGTATCCGCGACCAGACGTGTGCGATGTCCGCCTTGATTAGGAAGGACACCTCGTGCAGTTGCGGCGACGGGGCCAGCGGGCCGATGACCTGCTGGACCGGGTCGGCATCGGCCGGCGGGGCGAAGGTGCCCTCAAGCAGGCGGACGCCCGCGATGCGGTCCAGGCGGAAAGTCCGGACGGCCCGCCGCGTGACGTCGAACCCGGTCAGGTAGAGCCGACCATGGTGGGCGACGACGCCGTAGGGTTGCACGGAGCGTTGCGCCGCACGGCCCTGGCGGGTCGTGTACGCGAACGTCACCGGGCGTCGGTCCTGCGCCGCCTCGGCTAGTGACAACAGCACCGGGGCCACATCCCCGTCAGCGCCGTCCTCATCGTCATGGTGCCCTTGCCCGGGGACGGTGAAGTCGATAACTTCCACGACGGCGCCGATCCGCCGTGCCAGCGCTGCGGGCAGCACCCGGCGTACCTTGGCCGTCGCGCTGTCGACCGCCAAGGCGGACGCAGGCCCCGACCGTGACCGTCCGCTCAGCAGCAACGCCCAAACCACGGCGAGCGCTTCCTCGTCAGTCAGCATGAGCGGCGGCATGCGGTAGTGACGGGCCAGCCGGTAGCCGCCATAGCGGCCGCGCGTCCCGTCGACGGGAATGCCCAGGTCCCGCAGGTGCTCGATGTAGCGGCGGACCGTGCGCTCGTCGACGCCGAGCCGCCCCGCCAGGTCGGCGACGGTGTGCGTGCCGCCGGCTTGTAGCAACTCGAGTACCCCCAGCACGCGGGAAGTCGGCCGACTCATGTGATCGATTCTCCTACGCATTCCGGGCGGATAGTGCCCGGAATACGTTCTAGCTTGGCTTCATGACCAACACCAACACTGTCCAACTCGCCTCGGTCCGCGTCATCACTGACGATCTCCCGCGCCTCGTGCGGTTCTACGAAATCGTGACCGGGGCCACCGCCCAGTACCTGACCGACGACTTCGCCGAGTTGGTGACGCCGTCCGCCACCTTCGCGGTCAGCCACTCCCGCCGGGTCGCGTTCATCGCCGGCAACCCTCCCCGCCCGGGCGCCAACGACAGCGCCATCGTCGAATTCCTGGTCGACGACGCCGAGGCCCTTTTCGCCCGGCTCCAGACCGAGTACGGCGCCGGCCTCAAGGTCGTGCAGGCCCCGACCATGATGCCCTGGGGGAACCTGTCGGTACTTCTGCGCGACCCGGACGGCGCGCTGATCAACCTGTATACGCCGGTGACGCCGGACGCGCTGCGGCTGCAACGCCAACGGCAGCCGCAGATGCTTGCGCGGCCGAACTGACGGCGGATTGCCCCTCGACCTTCGCGCTTTAGGTGATCATGTTTCGGCTGCCGCCCAGGCCAGGAGGACGGCGCGGGTTTCTTCGGGTTGTGGCTGGTAGGGGCCTGGGTGGGAAGAATGGGCGGCGATGATGACGCCTCTGATCTTGATCAGCGTGTCTTCGAAGGAGGGTTCGGCCGTGGCGGTGTACCAGCGGCGGCGTGCTCGTTCGGGCTTCTCCAACACCCTTTGAACTCGCTGCCTACTCCGGCCCCTGCGCCAACCTGGCTTCCAACGCGACAGTCGAAGACCACGGAAAGGACTCCCGACCTCGGTCCGGAATCGGATCGGGCAGCTGCGGCACATTGGCCAGCACCGTCGGTACCACCCAGGTACGGTGCTTGACATCAGTGTTCAGATCCGATCGGAACCGAGAGATGGGGCGGAATGCCTACACGGTTCCGCTCATGGCCCATTCGGCGGTGCTCTGGGTCTGGGCCGCGTGGCCGTGGTGCAGTTCGACTCGGAAGCCTGGCACTCCTTTGAATCAGGCCGTTGTGACCTGTGCGAGTGCGCCCGAAAACCGCGCGACGTTGACCGTTGCCGAATCAAAAGCCTGCGATATCAGGCCAGGTCGGAGAGCCGAGTGAGATAGCGGAACGGTGCATAGTGAATGAGCGAAACGCAAGTACCACTCCGGTCTCCTGAAGGACAGAGCGTAGAGCATAGGGCGCAGAGTCAGGTACCGGCTGCGCGGACTGCTCCGCCAGCGAGTGGGGGCAAGAGCGTTGTCACAGAGTCAATGATGAAGCGCGACGTCGCAGCGTCGCAGCCGCGGTGGTGGTCGGGTAGCCGAGGCGGGCTACGAAGAATGTTCTGCCGGGTAGGCCGAAGCGTTGTTGGAGCTCGATGCGGAGGTCTTCGTGCTGCGTCAAGATGCTTAGGGGATGTAGTGCCAGGCCTGCTCGGGTGGCGGTGAGCCAGTAGTCGGCGAGCCACATCCCGGTGCTGAGGAGGTCGGAGGTGGTCGGAGCGTCCATGGGCAGGCTGGCGGCCGTGATCACGGGGGTGGTCCGTACGGTCCGTGCGAGCTGACTGCCCAAGTAGCGGTCGAAGCCTAGTCGGCACAGGTGGGGGAGTACGGCGGGGTTCAGTGCGACGCGTGCCAGTAGTCGGCGGGGCGCAGACACGGGGCCGAAGATCTGTCCGGCGGTGAAGCCGTCTGGGCGTGCTGCGGCGTCCTGGGAGGTCCAGCGGAAGTACGAGTGGGTCTCGCGCCAGGCTGCGTCGTCGCTGAAGTCCCGGCCTGCGTGGTGGGCGATGAGGGTTGCGAAGCGCCGCAGTTCCATTGGTGATCGCAGATGCCGGACCGTCACCTGCGTCCGGGCGTTCGGGTCCCAGGAGCTGGGGGGCAGGTGGGCTAGCTCGTGCAGGGCCTGCGGTGCGACGGGCAGATCACGGTAGGGGGCGCGGTTGGTGCGCCTGGCGGCTGCCGTGTCGCGGAGTTCGGCGAGTTCGGCGAGGTCGGCGCGGTCGGTGAGTTCGGTGAGTTCGGTGAGATCGGCGCGGTCGGCGAGATCGGCGAGGTCGCCGGACCGCGGGATACCGGTTCGGGTCAGGACGGCCAGGCTGAGTAGCCGCCAGTTGTGCGGCCAATCGGCGTCGGTCGCAGCTCGGTGCGCCGCCCGGTGCAGGGTTTCCAGCCCGACATGTCGGACCGCTGCCGGCACCCAGCCTTGGGCGGCCAGTGCACGCAGCAGGAGGTGCCAGTAGCTGCCGCAGCTGAGGTGCATTTCGGCGGAGTGCGCGGGGAGCGCGCCGAGGCTGCGGTCGGTGTCCTGGGCGAGGGCGAGGTAGATGCTGTCTGTGCCGCCGGTCCTGTGTGTGCCGACGGTCCTGTGTGTGCCGACGGTCCTGTCTGCGCCGCCGGCGCTGTCCTCGCCGACGGTGGTGTCGTCGGGGTCGTGGAGTAGTTCATAAGCCAAGGCCTTCGCCCGGTCGCTCTTCAGCCACACGTGGCCCCACGGCTGACAGTTGTGCGACGAAGGGCTGAGGTTCGCGATGGCGGCGGCCTCGTCGAGGGATTGCTGGAAGCAGGGTTCTGCCGCCAGAAGGAAGTCGTTGGCCTGAAGGCGGACAGGGACGCGTGATGGCTGTGGCCCGGTGCGGTTCACTGTGGGTCTCCCTCATCGCCAGACGAGTGCCAGGGAATAGCCGGAGATCTGGTGCGCGATGCCGTGTGACGGGTAGGCGCTTGAAGCGGTGCGGCTGCGCAGTGTCGGTCCGGGCCGCCAGGAGAAGTGAGCGTTGGGCAGCCACTCGGTGAGCACCACCTCGCGGCTGTCGATGCGCAGGCCGAATCCGAAGTGTTTGAGTACTGCCTCCTTGCAGGCCCAGTGCAAGGTGGCTGGGATCGAGCTGAGCCGCCCGCCGGGGTCGCCCGAGGGCCGGGATTCGTCCAGCACCTTCGTCAGCACCGGGCTGACGTCCCGGCCGCACTCCAGGTCGATGCCGAGTGTGCCGGAACCGCACGCGGCGATGGCGAAGTCGCCCGAGTGCGACAGGCCGACCTCCACGGGGGCGTTGACGAACGGCTTGCCGGCGCGCGGCCCGGACGCCACCGCGCGGACCTCGATCGCCGAGGTCTCGGCGGCCTGGCCGGATGCGCGGTTGAGGTGGGTGGTGACGGCGTACTTGACGGCGAGCCGCCCGGCCAGCCATTCGATCCTGCGGCCCTCCCGGGCGAAGGCGCCGGCTCGCGCCTGCTCCTCGGGTGTGAGGTGGCGGTGGCTCAGTTCGGCTCGCACCGACTCTCCGCGGGCGCGCAGCGACGCGATGGACACGACCGCGAGCGTGGGCAAGTCCGGGACGCAGGCCAGGTGCAGCGGGTGGGCCGGGTCCAGAACCAGCTGGTGCTGTAGGCCCGGTGCGTCGTTCAGGAGCGTCGCACCTTGCGCGACGGCGGCGGTCACCGTCTGTCCACTGGGGGCAGCAGGAAGGGGTAGACCCGCCGGCGTACCCGGCGTTGCCAGAACCGGTCCGCTTTGCGGAGCCGCTGGATCAGCTCCCACATCCGGGCGTCGCCGCGATAGTAGGCGGCGACTTCGTCGGCGGTGAGGGGCGCTTCGAGTCGGGCGTTGGCCTGCTCGACGAAGCGGGGGATCAGTTCGTCGAGTCCTTCTTTGATCAGGTTGCCGAGGAAGTCCAGGACGACGCCGCGCAGTGTGTAGAACTTGTCGAAGATGGAGCTGCCGACTGCCATGCGGACCGGGTTGCGGAGCAGCCAGGGCAGCGAGGTGAAGAAGAGCCGCACGTCCAGAAGCTCGCCGCCGCGCGCGTCCCGCAGCAGCGGCGTGGTCACATCCAGGTAGTGCAGCCGGCCGTCGAGGTCGATCCAGTTCGAGGCCTGCGCGTCGAGCCCCAGGCCGGGCGTGACCGTCTGCTCGACGTGGTCCAGGAAGCGCGAGAAGAAGTCGTCGGCCCAGTGCTCACCTTCGCTGTGTAGGAGGGTCGAGCACAGGCGCTTGGACGGCAGTGCTTCTTGGAGGCAGTAGGCGACGACTCTGCCGTCGGGCAGCGTCATGTGCCACATGGCCGTTTCGGCGACGTGCAGGCCGCGCTCGTGCAGGAGCCGCAGGTAGGTGTCCAGTGAGGAGCGGAAGCGGTCGAGCCGCTTGCCGTCCGGGAAGACGGGCAGGCGTTTGCAGGCGAACGAGCCGTGTTCGGTGTCCCGGCGCAGCACGAGGGTGACCTCGCCGTACCCGAGGACGTCGAGAGATCCCTGATCGCCGGCGGCCAGGGCGGCCTGCACATCCGCTTCGAGGGCGGCTAGTTCGCGGGCGGGTACCACGAGGCTCATTCGCGCCTGCCGTCAGTTCTCTTCGGTGCTGAACCGTGCCCGCAGCGCGCGCGTGAATCGCCACGCCCGGTACGAGGGGTAGACCAGGCCGACCGCGAGGACGGCGGTCTTCCGGCCCGATCGGCGGGTGGGCGAGTCCGCCGCTTCCGCGGCGGACTCGTTCTCCGTGTCTTCGTGCGCGTCTTGGTGTGCGGGCGGGCGGAGCAGGCCGGTATCGGCCAGCAGGGGGATGGCCCGGGGCAGTACGACTACTGTGGCGGCTCCGGCGCAGGAGGCGACGAGCAGCCGCCGCAGGCTGGTCTGGGATGTCATGGCCTGGCTCCGTTCGTGGGCGGTCGTGGGGTGGACGCGCGCGTCGTCGCCGATCCGCGTGCCACCGAGACGGGTCCACCGTCGCACGCGGCTTTGACAGAGTGCTTACCGCTTCCTTTCACCGCCGGACGCGGTTCGGGGCTGTCCGCGGGCGGTCAAGAACTTGAAAGCGTTCGGTCAGCCTCGGCTGCGACAGTGATTGCCATGCCTGTCGGGCCGACGCGGCTCGTAAGGAACGCTTCCCCCACGTGGTACCAGACCACGACGGTAGGGCTTCGCTGATGTCCACTCGGAGGTAACCGATGACAAGATCGGCACGTCTCGCCGGTATCGGTAGCTTCCTGCCGTCGTGCCTGGTGCCCAACGCGCAACTGGCAGCCCGTATGGACACCTCGGACGAGTGGATCAGGACCCGTACCGGGATCCGGCAGCGGTACTTCGCCGAACCGGGCACGACCACGTCGGACCTGGCTGCCGAGGCTGGAGCGCGGGCGATGAAGTCGGCGGGTCTGGCCGAGGTGGACGCCGTGGTGCTGGCCACCACCACTCCGGACCGGCCGTGCCCGGCCACGGCGCCGGTGGTCGCGGCCAAGCTGGGGCTGGCCGGCCGTCCGGCGTTCGACGTGCAGGCGGTGTGCACCGGCTTCGTGTACGCGCTCGCCACCGCCTGTGGGCTGCTTGCCATGGGCTGCGTCGACACGGTCCTGGTGATCGGCGCCGAGACGTTCTCGACGATCCTCAACCCCGCGGACCGCGCCACCTCCGTCATCTTCGGCGACGGGGCCGGGGCGATGGTGCTGCGTTCCGGCCAGGCCGCCGGCAACGGTGCGGTCGGCAACGGTGCGGTCGGCCCGTTCGACCTGGGCAGCGACGGCACCGGCCAAGACCTGATCACCGTGCGCGCCGGCGGCGCGGAACAGCGCCGCAGCGGTTCGGCACCGGCTCCCGGCGACGAGTACTTCTCCATGGCCGGCCGCGAGGTGTTCCGGCAGGCGGTCGAGCACATGGCCCAGTCCGCGCGGGCGGTACTGGGCCAGGTGGGCTGGCAGGCCGGGGACATCGATTGGCTGGCCTGCCACCAGGCGAACCTGCGGATCCTGGTCCGGCTCGCCGATGTTCTGGGCATCCCCGAGGCCCGGGTGCTGGCCAACATCGCAGAGGTCGGCAACACCTCGGCGGCCTCCATTCCCCTGGCCATCGACCAGGCCTACCGGGCCGGCCGGTTCAAGGCCGGCGACCGACTCCTGCTGTCCGCCTTCGGCGGCGGCCTCACCTGGGGTTCCACCGTGCTCACCTGGCCCGACCTCACCCATCCGTGACCACGTCCGGCGGCTTCGTCCACGACCGGGCATCCGACCGCACGACTAGGAGCAGGCTATGGCTGACTTGACGTACGAAACCCTCGTCGCACTCCTCGTGGAGAAGTTCGAGGTCCTTCCCGAGCTGATCCGACCCGGTGTCACCTTCGCGGACCTGGAGGTCGACTCGCTGTTCCTGGTGGAACTGCTGCTCGTGGTCGAACGCGAAGTGCAGGCCGCCATCCCCGATGACGCGCTCACCGCGCAGGACACTCTGGAACGCGCCGTGGACATCGTCCGCGAGCAGGTAGCCACAGCGGGTACCAGGTGAGAGCCCCGGGTTCGCAGCCGGAGATCGCCGTGACCGGGATCGGACTGGTCACCTCGGCCGGGATCGGTGTGCAGGCGAGTTGGCAGGGGGTGTGTGCGGGCATCTCCACCGCGCGGCGCGATCCGAACCTGGCCGGCCTTCCCGTCGACATCTCGTGCACCGTCCCGGGATTCGACCCGGGCAAGCATGTCGGCCGCCGCAGCAGCCTGATCCACGACCGGTTCGTCCAGCTGGCCGTCACCGCGGCCCGCGAAGCGGTGGCCGACGCCGGGCTCGACCCGCACACCTGGGACGGGGCCCGGGTCGGCATCGTCATCGGCTGCGGGGTCGGTGGCGTCGCGACCGGCGAGGCCCAACTGCGCACCAGTCTTCAGAACGGCCCGCGGGCGGTGTCGGCGTTGCTCATCCCCATGTTGGTGCCGAACATGGTGGCCGGCCACCTCGGCATCGAACTGCGTGCCACCGGCCCCAACCTGGTCACCGCCACGGCCTGTGCCTCGGGCGCGACGGCGATCGGGACCGCGATGCAGCTGCTCGGCGACGGGAGTTGCGACGTGGTGGTCGCGGGCGGTTCCGAGGCGGCGGTCACTCCGCTGATCACCACCGGGTTCGCGCAGATGGGCGCGCTGTCCGCGAACACGGACGACCCGGCGGCCGCGTCCCGTCCCTTCGACGCCGGCCGTGACGGCTTCGTCATCGCGGAAGGCAGCGGCATCCTGATCCTGGAGCGGGCATCCGATGCCCGCGCGCGCCGGGCCGGGATCCGCGCCACCATCGCTGGTTTCGGCGCTTCGGCCGACGCCCACCACATGACCACGCCGGATCCGGAGGGCAAGGGCACCCGCCAGGCGCTGCTGACCGCGCTGGCCCGAGCCGGCGTGGCGCCGGACGAGGTCGACCACGTCAACGCGCACGGCACGTCGACCCCGTTGAACGACGCGGCCGAGGGCCGCATGCTGCGCGCTGTACTCGGCGACCGGGCCGCGGTGACGTCCACCAAGGGCGTGGTCGGCCATGCCCTCGGCGCTGCCGGCGCGATCGAAGCGGCCTTCACGGCACTGGCTCTCCAGACCGGGACCATTCCGCCGACGGCCAATCTGGAAGCCCTCGATCCCGGGATCGACTTGGACGTCGTCGCCAAAGAGCCCCGCCGCCGGCCCATCGAGGTGGCCGTGAGCAACTCGTTCGGGTTCGGCGGCCAGAACGCGGTGCTGGTTCTCACCCGCGCATAGACCGCGCATAGACCGCGCCTAGACCGCCCACAGACCACAGACCACGCCTAGACAGTGCCGGGTCACAACGTCCCGGCTGGGCAACAAACATTGAGGATGTCATGACCACCCAGCAGTCACTGATGCGTTACATCGCGGACACCTGGATGGACGGGGATTCGACCGGCCTGGACGCGGATTCCAACCTGGTCGAACTCAACGTCATCGACTCGGCGGCGATCTTCGACCTGGTGCACCACCTGCAGGTCGCCTACAAGATCAAGGTCCCGCTGCCCGAGGTCACCCCGGACAACTTCCGCAGCGTCAAAGCGATCGCGGCCTTGGTGGACCAGCTCCGCGGAATCCAGCTCGACCGGGAACTCGCGTGATGACCCAGCAGCTGAACTCCGCCCCCAGGCCCCCC
>NZ_JAAFZA010000261.1 GCF_015356865.1 Catenulispora pinisilvae | reverse complement strand
GCCCCACCAAGCCCGTTCGACGTCACCGACGTCCCCGCCACCCGCACCATCACCTGGAACCCCGTCACCGGCACCCAACGGATCGAGATGACATTCTCCGACGGCACCACCATCGACCGCACAGACGGCCTGACCCGCACCGAGACCGAACTCAACCGCTTCCACCTCACCGAAGGCGACCCCGAGTCCGCAGTCGTGGAATGCGAACGCACCGACGCCATCAGCCGCGGCAGCTGGCAGACGGAGGTGCGCACCTTCTCCCGGATGACGTGCACGGAGACCGAGTTCCTGGTCGTCGACCGCCTGGTCGCCTACGAGAACGGCGACGAGGTGTTCACGAAGAGCTGGATGACTTCGGTACCGCGGGATCTGGTGTGATCAAGCCCTGTCTGTGGGCATCTAATGCCACAATGCGCGCATGGCAGTGACGTTCGGAGAGATCGGCAAGTACCGCGCAGGCGCTACCTTCGCGGACCGCAAAGAACTCATGAAAGCCGGTCTGCACACCAAGAACCAGGATGGCATCTCCGGCGACCCGGATAGGGGCGCGGACGCCATCGTCGTCTCAGGCGGCTACACCGACGACGTCGACGACTTTGACGTGCTCGTCTATACCGGTCACGGCGGCCAGGACAAGAGCCGCACGCGCCAGGTCACCGACCAAGTCATCGGTGGCCCGAAGGGCCGGGGCAATGCCGCCATGGTGCGCAGCCACCGCGAGGAAATCCCCGTTCGAGTGATCCGCGGCCCCCGCACCCGCAAAGCCGACACTATCCGGCCAGAGACCGGCTATCGCTACGACGGCCTCTACCTCATCGAGTCCTACGGCAGCGCACCGAGCGTCCATGGACCGCTGGTCTGGAAGTTCCGGATGTTGAAGCTCACTCCGGTCGAGCGTTCGATCGCAGCGATGGTCGCGCAGAAGACCCCACAACGCGCGCCGACGACCGTCAACCGCATCTTGCGCGATGTCGAACTGGCCCAGGGCATCAAGCAGAAGTACGACCACATGTGCCAGGTCTGCGGCATCCAGATCGAGATCGATGGCGGCTACTACAGCGAAGGCGCCCATATCCACGCCCTCGGCTCGCCGTACAACGGCCCCGATATCGCTGGCAACATCCTTAGCCTGTGCCCGAACGACCATGTCCGCCTCGATAACGGCGCGATCTATCTCAGCGACACCTTCGAGGTGATCCGGGCCTCCGACGGCGCCGTCCTGGACCAGCTCCGGATAAAATCCGGACACACGATCGACCCGGATTGCGTCCGGAAGCATCGTGAGCGGTTCCGGCGCTGATAGCGCCGCATAACCAGAAATGCCGAAAGGCCCACCTTCGAAGAAGGCGGGCCTTTTCACGAGTGTCGGGGTGACAGGATTTGAACCTGCGGCCTCTACGTCCCGAACGTAGCGCGCTACCAAGCTGCGCCACACCCCGATCGTGCGTGGACAGTCTACCCATACCCGGGCTGGAAGCGAAAACGACTTAACGGGGCAGGTCAGGGGGTCATGATCGGGGTGTCAGGGTCAGCAGGGTGGCTTCCGGGGGGCAGCAGAAGCGGACTTGAGCGAAGCGGCTGGTGCCGCAGCCGGCTGAGACGTGGAGGTGGGACTCGGCGTAGGTGGACAGGCCGGAGGCTCGGCGGCGGTCGAGGTCGCAGTTGGTCACCAGGGCGCCGTAGAGGGGGAGGCGGAGTTGGCCGCCGTGGGTGTGGCCCGCGAGGATCAGGGGGAGGCCGTCGGCGGACATGGCGTCCAGGACCCGGCGGTAGGGGGCGTGGACCACGCCGATGGTCAGGTCGGTGTCGGGCAGGGTGCGGGCGGTGCTGTGGGTGCCGGCGGGGTTGGTGCTCTCGTCCTCGGTGGTCAGGGCTGCTGCCGCGGCCGGGTAGTCGTCGCGGCGGATGTGCGGGTCGTCGACGCCGACCAGGCCCACGACGGGGCCGGCGGCGCCCGGGAGGGTGAGGCGGTCGGTGCGGTTGGTCAGGTCCAGCCAGCCCGCCTTGCCGAAGCCGTCGCGCAGCTTCTGCCAGTCGTTGGTCTTGCCCTTGCCGCGGGTGCGCTGGCTGGGGTCGCCGCCGAGCAGGTACTTCGCCGGGTTCAGGGGCTTGGCCGCCAGGTAGTCGTTGGAACCCATGACGAACGCGCCCGGCAGCTCCATCAGCGGCTCCAGGGCGTCCAGCACCGAGCCGACGCCGTCCGGGTGGGACAGGTTGTCCCCGGTGTTGACCACGAAGTCCGGCTCCAGGGCGGCCAGGGAGCGCAGCCAGCGGACCTTGCGGTACTGCTCGGGGATCATGTGGATGTCCGAGACCTGAAGGATCCGCAGTGGCCGCACCCCGCGCGGGAGCACCGGGACCTCGTAGCGGCGCAGCCGGAAGAGGTTGGGCTCGACCTTGTGGGCGTAGGTGAGCCCGGCCGCCGCCGCGCCGATGAGGGACAGGGGGACTGTCACGAGCTTCCGCATGGATTCCATTATCGGCCTCGCGGGAAATCGCGCGGCCGGACCGGGGCAGTTGATGACACACTGGGGTGGCAGCCAGAAGGGATGATCATGACCGCGCTCAAGCAGAAGCTCCGCGCCGACCTCACCGCCGCGATGAAGGCCAACGACGAGCTGGTGAAGGCCACGCTACGGATGGCCCTGACGGCCGTCGGCAACGAGGAGGTGGCCGGCAAGGAGGCGCGCGAGCTGTCCGACGCCGAGGTGGTCCAGGTGCTCACGCGGGAGGCGAAGAAGCGCCGGGAAGCCGCGGAGGCGTTCGAGAACGGCGGGCGCCCGGAGCAGGCCGCCCGCGAGAAGGCCGAGGGCGAGGTCCTGGCCCGCTACCTCCCCGCCCAGCTCACCGACGAGGAGCTGGCCGCGCTGGTCGCCCAGGCGATCGCCGAGACCGGCGCCGAGGGCCCCAAGGGCATGGGCCTGGTGATGAAGACGCTGAACCCGAAGATCGCCGGACGCGCCGAGGGCGGCCGGGTCGCCGCCGCGGTGAAGTCCGCGCTGGCGTAAGCACATAGCCGGTAAGCACAAAGCCTGGTAGGCGCTCCCTACCGCGGGCCCGTCACGTTGGACGCGGCGTCGATCGCAGAGCACGGCGATCGACGCCGCCGCCATGTCCGCTCCGGCTCGTTTGGCCCTAGTGTTGATCCATGCGAATCCGCCAGACCTTCACGGTCCGCTACCTCGGCGGCCCCTCGGCCCTGCTCGACTACGGCGGCGTCACGATCCTCGTGGACCCGACCTTCGACCCGCCCGGGGACTACCCGATCGGTGAGCGGGTCCTGACCAAGACGGCCGGTCCCGCCCTGTCCGCCGACGAGGTCGACGCCGTGGACGTGGTGCTCCTGTCCCACGACCAGCACCCTGACAACCTCGACCGGGCGGGGCGCGACTACGTCGACACCGCCCGCCTGGTGTTGAGCACCCGTTCGGCCGAGGACCGGCTGGGCGGGGCGGTACTGGGCCTGCCGAACTGGGTGAGCCAGGAGCTCGACCGTCCGGGCGGCGGCACCGCGCTGGTCACCGGCGTCCCGGCGCTGCACGGCCCGGAAGGCAGCGAACCGGTGGTCGGCGAGGTCACCGGCTTCGTCCTGACCGGCGACGACCTGCCGACCGTCTACATCAGCGGCGACAACGCCTCCCTGGACCGGGTCCGCGAGATCGCCGCCCGCTACGCCCCGGTGGACGTGGCACTGCTGTTCGCCGGCGGCGCCCGCACCCCGCTGCTGGACTTCGCCTACCTGACGCTGACCAGCGCCGAGGCCGCGCAGGCCGCCACGATCCTGCGAGCCGGCGCCGTGGTCCCGCTGCACTTCGAGCAGTGGGCGCACTTCAGCGAGGGCGGCGAACAGCTGCAAGCGGCGTTCGCAGCGGCCGGCTTGAGCGACCGGCTGCGGCTGCTCAAGCCCGGCGAGTCCGCGGGCTTCTGAGATCAGCTCCGAGCGCTGCTAGCCCGCGACGGACGCGGTCTCGGGGACAGCCGCCGGCCCCGGGACCGGTCCGAACCTGTCCAGCAGCGGCACCCGGTACAGATTGGCCGCGATCCAGCCGTGCCACAGCCCGGTCAGGAAGACGATCGCCGAGGTGCTGACCAGGACCGAGCCCAGCACGTCGAACGGGTAGTGCGCCCCGATGTACAGCCGGTCGAAGCCGATCAGCACCGTCCACAGCGCCCCGAGCACGACCGCCGGCCGGAACCACCGGGTCCCGATCGCCAGCATGCACAGCGCCACGGCCAGCGAGAACGCGAACGCGGTGTGCCCGGACGGGAACGAGTTCGACCCGGTCTCCGGGGCCAGCGAGTAGACGGCCGGCGGCCGGTGCCGGGCCACGATGATCTTCGCGATCTCCGAGCTGTTCCAGCCGACCGCGATCACCAGGAACGTGGCGCAGGCCTGCACCGGCTTGCGCCGCCACAGGAAGAACAGCGCGATCAGCACGGTGATCACCAGTCCCCCGACCGGCGAGGCGATGTTCGCCAGATCCAGCGTCACCCGGTTCAGCCAGCCGGTCCGCAGCTGCTGAAGGTGCGAGTTCCACGACAGTTCGGTGCTCCGCGTGAGCGAGGTGTGCGCGGCGATCAGGCCCAGCGCCAGGGCGGCGGCGAACAGGGCCAGCGGGATCGCCACCCAATGGCGTACCTTCGGCATCGCGGATACTCCTACGATCGGGGGGTGCGGTTAGTGGGCTGTGCGGTCGAGACTGGTGAACGCCCGGTGAACGAGACGCTCCCGCCCCGTAATCTACTACAAGCTGTAGCATCAATGCGGGGAACACCGCACCCGCGGACCAGAACCTTTGAGGAGACCGTCTGATGGCCACCGGACGCAGACCCGCCGGGGCGCTGGAACAAGAAGTGCTGGCCACGCTGTGGGCGGCGGGACACCCGCTCACCCCGGCCGCGGTCCAGGAGCAGGTCGGCGGCGGCCTGGCCTACACCACCGTGAAGACCATCCTGGACCGGCTGCACGACAAGAAGATGCTCACCAGGGTGCGCGAGGGGAAGGCCTACGCCTACACCCCGGTCGTGGAGCAGGCCGACCTCGCCGCCGAGGCCATGCGCGCCGCCCTGGAGGGCAGCAGCGACCGCCCGGCCGTGCTGTCCAAGTTCCTCGACGAGATCTCCGCCGACGACGCGGCGATGATCCGCGAGTTGCTGGGGGACTCGCCGTGAACGTCAACGTCTACCTCCCCCTGCTGGCCGCCCTGGCGCTCGGCACCGCCGGTCCCGCCCTGGGCCGCCGCCTCCCGCCGGCCGTCGCCACGGTCCTGCTCACCGCCGCGGCCCTGGTCACCGCGCTCACCTCGCTGGCCTCCCTGGCCCTGCTGACCGGCGTCGTGGTCCTGCGCCTGCCGGAGTTCGCGGCCGAGGGCCGGTTCTCGGACGCGGTCCTGGTGCACGGCCCGGTGAGCCCGCTGGTCGGCACCGTCTCGGGCCTCGCGCTCCTGGCCCTGCTCCCCTTCGCGATCCGCGCCGGGATCCGCCTGTGGCGCGAGTCCGCACGCACCTACCGGCTCGCCAAGGCCTTCTCGGCCCACCCGGCGAGCATCGCGGTGATCCAGGACCCGCGGGCCCAGGCCTTCGCCGTGCCGGGGATCCCGCCCCTGCCCGGCCACGCCGCGATCCCGACCCGCATCGTCGCCACCGATTCGCTGCTGCGCACCCTCGACGAGGACCAGCGTCGGGCCATGTTCGCGCACGAGCAGGCCCACCTGCACCACCGGCACCATCTCTACCTGCTCCTGACCAACCTGGCCACCGTCGCGAACCCGTTGCTGTGGCGGCTGCCGGACGCGGTCACCGAGGCCACCGAGCGGTGGGCGGACGAGGACGCCGCTGCGGCGGTCGGTAATAGGGAAGTCCTGGCCCGCGCTCTCGGCCGGGCCGCCCTGTCGAACCTGCCGCGCACCATCCCGGCGATGGCCCAGGCGCATGTGGGCAAACGCGTCCGCGCGCTTATGGCGCCGCCCCCTCCGCGACGCCGCGCACTCGCCGCATTAGTGGGAATCGCTATAGCGGCAACGGTCTGGGCCTCCTTCCAGTCCGCCCGGGAGACCGACCAGTTCTTCGACTCCGCGCGCGTCGCCTGGCATGTCGCCCACGAGCGCGGCCTCGAGGGCCCGCACACCGTCGCCGCCGACCTGGAGTCCGCTGACCGTCGCTGACCGGCGGCGACCGGCAGTGACCAGCGGTGACCGCCCCGACCGTGGGCGGCCGGGCTTAGCCTGAAGTCATGTGCCGAAGCATCAAGACCCTCCGCGAGCCCTACGTGCCCGATCCCACCGCCGAGGACGTCCGCGCCGCAGCGCTCCAGTACGTCCGCAAGATCAGCGGTTTCCGCGCGCCGAGCAAGGCCAACACCGAGGCCTTCGAGCGAGCCGTGGAGGCCGTGGCCGCGGCGACCCAGGACCTCCTGGACCACCTCGAAGTTCGTAAGCAGGCTCCGAGTGCCGCGTAGAGAACGGCGCACGGGAAACGCTAAAGCGTTCCCCGCTACGTGCCCCTGCGGGACCGGAAAGCCCTACGCCGACTGCTGCGGTGCGCTGCACTCCGGACAGGTAGCTGCCGCTACAGCGGAACAGCTAATGCGTTCCCGCTATAGCGCCTTCGCTGTACAGGACGCCGCGTACTTGCTGAAGACCCACCACTCCTCGACTCGTCCGACGGTGACCGACTTCGAACCGAAGCTGCGCTGGACCGGTCTGGAGATCGTGGGCACCACCGGCGGATCGGCGTTCCACACCGAAGGCAGCGTCGAGTTCATCGCGCACTACACCGAATCCGGCCGCGACGGCTCGATGCACGAGAACAGCTCCTTCGTCCGCGAGGACGGGAACTGGGTCTACCTGAGCGCTCTCTAGGAAGACCGCTCAGTGCGCCTCAGTGCGCCGTCGTCGCGGACGTGGCCGGCTGGCTGGCGTGCCGCTGCCCCGGCGCCTGGAAGTAGTCCGTCACATAGACGGACGCCCCGCAGCCGGCCATGAGATTCACGCTCTGCGCCGGCTGCACCCCGTACACCGAATACCCCACCGAGTAGATCGTCGGCGCGGGCGCGGAGGACGACGGCGTCCCGGACGGCGTCGGCTGGCCCGACGACGACGAAGTCGGACCGGACGACGCCGACGGACCGGACGAGGTCGAGGTGGCCGTGGGGCTCTGGCTGGTGGACGCGGGGGAACTCGGCGGAGACGTCGGCGTCGGATTCGTCGGGCACGCCAGCGGAACCCAGGCGAGCTGGAACTCGTACCGGTCGCCCGGCCGCAACGTCAGCGTCTGGCCCGACGGCTCGGTCGGAAGCAACGGTGCGGCGGCGGGATCCGCCTTGTAGATAGGCACCTTCGCGGTCGTGCCGTCGGCGCCCAGCACGGTCAAAGCCGGCATCCCGGCCAGCGTGCAGGCCGTTTTCACGGTCGCCACGAAGGTCTCGTAGGTGACGCCGCCGGTCGTCCCGTTCTGGGTGGCGGCCACCGACGACATCGAAGAGTTCTGACAGACGCCGGCCGACGGGGTCCCGGCCGGGGTGGCCGACAGCGGAGTCGCCAAGACCAGCGGCTTCGGGCTCCCGGGCGTCGTGGGCAGCGCGGACGAGGTCTGGGAGGGAGCCGAACCGTCGTCACTCATGTCCTGCCCGCCGGGCGTCGGCGGACCGTGGCCGGAACCGCCGCCCGGCGCGTCGTTCGTGGCCGTGGTCAACAGGTTGCCGACGTTGGTACCGCCGGCCTGCGAGGGCTGGGGGTCGAAGGAGCCGCGGGCGGCCAGGGTCGCGCCGGTGCTCACGGCGAACACCGACAGGGCCGTCGCCGCCAGCGCGGCGTTGCGCCGGCGCCGCCGGGCCGGGACCGCGCGCCGCAGATAGTCCAGCGTCCCGGGCGCCGCCTCCAGGCTGGAGACCGCTTGGTGGAAGCGTTCCCGCAGCGCGGCGCCGGCCTCCTCGAGGCCGTCGTCCTCATGTGGCGCGCTCACCGGAACGCCTCCATCCGTACCCGAAGGGCCTCGATCCCACGAGACCCGTATGCCTTGACCGACCCGATCGAGATCCCGAGCAGGTCCGCGACCTGCGCCTCGGTCATGTCGGAGAAATAACGCAGCACCAGCACCTCGCGCTGGCGCCGCTGTATGCCCCGCAGGGCGTGGATCAGCGCGTCCTTCTCCAGCAGTTCGTACGCGCCCTCCTCGGCGCTGGCCATGTCCGGCATCGGCTTGGGGGCCAGCCGCATGCCGATCAGCCGGCGGCGCAGCGTCGAGCGCGACAGGTTCACCACGGTCTGGCGCAGGTAGGCCAGCACCTTGTCGGGGTCCCGCACGCGCGAGCGCGCGCTGTGCACACGGATGAACGCCTCCTGCACGACGTCCTCGCACGAGGCGAGGTCGTCCAGCAGGAGCGCGGCCAGCTTCAGCAGCGAGCCATAGTGGTCTCGGTACGTCTCCGTGAGCAGGTCGACAGTGACGTCGCCGGCTTCTCGGTCAGACGACACCACTGCCCCACCCGTACGCAACGGCGACGTCAACACTCCAGCGGTCACAAAGGTTAGACACGGAACACCCCCGTAGAGTTGTACCGCCTACGAGAGTGTTCCAACAGGCACATGCCTCTATTCCTACCCGATACGCCGCCCGCCATCGACGGGGTTCGGCGAATTCGGCACCCGACCTGGGCTCGGACCGTCTTCCAACCCTGATACCGCGGGCGGCGGCCCGTTGAGCTCAGATCTTCCCGGTCAGCTCGGCCGCCACGACCTCGGCGATCTGCGCGGTGTTCAGCGCCGCCCCCTTGCGCAGATTGTCGCCGCAGACGAACAGCTCCAGCGACTTCGGGTCGTCCAGTGTGCGCCGGATCCGGCCCACCCACGTCGGGTCGGTGCCGACCACGTCCGCCGGGGTCGGGAACTCCCCGGCCGCCGGGTCGTCCAGCACCACGACGCCGGGCGCGGCCCGCAGTATCTCGTGCGCCCCGGCCACCGTGACCTCGTCCTCGAAGCTGGCGTGCACGGAGACCGAGTGCGTGGTGATCACCGGGACCCGCACGCAGGTCGCCGACACCCGCAGGCCCGGCAGACCCAGGATCTTGCGCGACTCGTTGCGGATCTTCAGCTCCTCGGAGGACCAGCCGTCCTCCTTGAGCGAACCGGCCCAGGGCACCACGTTCAGCGCCAGCGGGGCCGGGAACGGGCCGAGGTCGCCGACCACACCGCGCAGGTCGCCGGGGTGCGTGCCGAGGTTGGTGCCGGCCACCTTCTCCATCTGCGCGCGCAACGTGTCGATGCCGGGCTGGCCGGCGCCGGAGGCCGCCTGGTAGGACGCGGCGATCACCGAGGCCAGACCGTAGCGCTGGTGCAGGGCGCCCAGGACCACGATCATCGACAGCGTCGTGCAGTTCGGGTTGGCGATGATGCCCTTGGGCCGGTTGCGCGCCGCCGAGGCGTTCACCTCCGGCACCACCAGCGGCACGTCCGGATCCATCCGGAACGCGCCGGAGTTGTCCACGGCGACCGCGCCCTTGGCCGCCGCGATCGGCGCCCACTGCGCCGACACCTCGTCGGGCACGTCGAACATCGCCACGTCGATGCCCTCGAAGGCTTCCTCGGACAGCGCCACGACCTCCAGCTGCTCGCCCCGACAGGCGAGCTTGCGGCCGGCGCTGCGCGGCGAGGCGATCAGACGGATCTCGCCCCAGACGTCCTCGCGGGTGGACAGCAGATCGAGCATCACGGTGCCGACCGCTCCGGTCGCTCCCACGACCGCCAGGGTGGGCTTCTTAACAGTCATCGGCCGGTGCCTCCGTAAACCACGGCTTCTCCACCCTCGGCATCCAGGCCGAAGGCGGTGTGCAGCGCGGCGACGGCGTCCTTGACGACGTCGGCGCGGCAGACCACGGAGATGCGGATCTCCGAGGTCGAGATCATCTCGGCGTTCACGCCGACGTTGGACAGGGCCTCGAAGAACACCGCGGTCACCCCGGGGTGCGACTTCATACCCGCGCCGACCAGGGACACCTTGGCGATCTGGTCGTCGAACAGGAGCGCCTCGAAGGCGATCATGGGCTGGACCTTCTGCAGCGTGGTGATGGCCCTGCGGCCATCGCCCACCGGCAGAGTGAAGGAGATGTCGGTGCGGCCGGTGGCCGCGGCCGAGATGTTCTGCACCACCATGTCGATGTTCAGCTCGGCGTCGGCGATGGTGCGGAAGATCTGGGCGGCCACACCCGGCTTGTCGGGCACCCCGACCACCGTGACTTTCGCCTCGCTGGTGTCGTGGGCGACCCCGGCGATGATGGCTTGCTCCACGGTCTCTCCTTCGACTTTCTCTTCTTTTGCCCGGACCCAGGTGCCCTCGTGCTGCGAGAACGAGGACCGGACGTGGATCGGGACGTGGAACCGGCGCGCGTACTCCACGCTGCGCAGGTGCAGGATCTTCGCGCCGGACGCGGCGAGCTCCAGCATCTCCTCGTAGGCGACCCGGTTCAGCTTGCGGGCTTTGGGCACCAGGCGGGGGTCGGCGGAGAACACCCCGTCCACGTCGGTGTAGATCTCGCACACGTCGGCGCCCAGCGCGGCGGCCAGCGCCACCGCGGTGGTGTCCGATCCGCCGCGGCCCAGCGTGGTGATGTCCTTGGTGGTCTCCGAGACGCCCTGGAAGCCGGCCACGATGGTGATCGCGCCCTCGTCCAGCGCGGCCCGCAGCCGGCCCGGGGTCACCGAGGTGATCCGGGCCTTGTTGAACGACTGGTCGGTGATCACGCCGGCCTGCGAGCCGGTGAAGCTACGGGCGTCCCCGCCCATGGAGTTGATGGCCATCGCGACCAGCGACATCGAGATGCGCTCGCCAGCGGTGAGCAGCATGTCGTACTCGCGGCCCTCCAGGATCGGCGAGACCTGCTTGGCCAGGTCGATCAGCTCGTCGGTGGTGTCCCCCATCGCGGATACCACCACGCACACCTCGTGCCCGGCCCGGCGCGTCTCCATGATGCGTTTGGCGACACGCTTGATGCTCTCGGCGTCGGCAACGGAGCTGCCCCCGTACTTCTGGACGATGAGGCCCACGCGGTGTCTCCCTCGGGTGAGGCGGTGTGCGGTAGAAAGGGCCGCCCGCAGACGGCCCGCCGTCATCGAGTCTAATCGGGGCCGCTGAGACGACCCTGAGCTTTCACCATGTGGGACCGGCCGCCGCCGCAGGTCAGGCGGCCGGTCGCGGATTCGTCTCGACAGCCGGGAACCGCGCCGGTCAGCCGGTGGTCGCGCCGAGCCGGGACCGGGCCACCACCGACAGCAGCGCCCGCTGCACCGCCGAGGCCGCCGGGCCCCAGCTGGACAGGTAGGAGAACTGCCACCACCACAGGGCCTCGGTGACCCGCTCGGCCTTGTAGTGGGCCAGGCCGTGCGCCAGGTCGGCGCAGACCAGGGCCAGGTCGTCGGAGATCCGCCGGGTCTCGATCTCGGACTTCGGGGCCAGCGGGTCGAACACCTCCTTGTAGGTGTTCACCGGCTTGAGTAAGGCGTTCAGCTTCTCGCGCAGCTCATCCAGATCCGGGTCCGGGCCGGCGTCGGTCTCGAAGCGCTCGTCAGGCACCACGTCCCGGATGGCGCCCAGGCGCCCGCCGGCCAGCAGCAGCTGCGAGGTCTCCAGCAGCAGGATCGGCACGCTGCTCTCCGGGGCGTCGCCCCTGGCCACCGCGCGCACCGACAGCAGGAAGGAGGTGACCTGGTCATGGATCTCGATCGCGAAGTCCGACAGATCATCGGAGGTCATCGGTTCAGACATCGAGCTGCCTTCTCCCCTCGAACGCCCGGCCGAGGGTGACCTCGTCGGCGTATTCCAGATCCCCGCCCACCGGCAGGCCCGATGCCAACCGGGTCACCCGCAGCCCCATCGGCTTGATCAGCCGTGCCAGATAGGTGGCGGTGGCCTCCCCCTCCAGGTTCGGGTCGGTGGCCAGGATCACCTCGGTGATCGCGCCGTCGGCCAGCCGCTTGAGCAGTTCCTTGACCCGCAGGTCGTCCGGGCCCACCCCGTCGATCGGCGAGATGGCCCCGCCCAGCACGTGGTAGCGGCCCCGGAACTCCCGGGTCTTCTCCACGGCGACGACGTCCTTGGACTCCTCCACCACGCACAGGCTGGCCGGCTCGCGCCGCGGGTCCCGGCAGATCCTGCACTCCTGCTGCTCGGCGACGTTGAAGCAGATCGCGCAGAACCGCACCTGCTCCTTGGCCCGGATCAGCACCTCGGCCAGCCTGCGCACCTCGGCCGGATCGGCCTGCAGCAGGTGGAAGGCGATGCGCTGGGCCGACTTGGGCCCGATGTTGGGCAGATGGCCGAGCTCGTCGATCAGGTCCTGGACCACACCCTCGTACACGGCAGAATCCCCTGGTCCGGCTCAGCCGAACAGGTTGCCGAGGTTGCCCAGATCGGGCATCCCGCCACCGGCCAGCGGGCCCATCTTCTCCGAGGCCAGCTTGTCGGCCGTCCCGCGGGCGTCGCGCACCGCGGCGATCACCAGATCGGCCAGGGTCTCGGTGTCCTCCGGATCGGCGGCCTCGGGCTTGATCTCCAGGCCCACCAGGTCCCCGGTGCCGGTCACCTTCGCGGTCACCAGCCCGCCGCCGGCGCTGCCGGAGACGATGGTGTTCTCCAACTCCTGTTGCGCCTGGACCATCTGCTGCTGCATCTGCATGGCCTGGCCGAGCATGCCCTGCAGGTCCATGCCGCCGAAGTCGGGCAGCCCGTCGCCAGGCCCGGTCGCATCGGGGAAAGCCACTGTGCGTGCTCCTGTTCGTGCATGTTCGCCGCCGCTATGTGAAGTCGTACTCGACCATACGCGCTCCGGGACCAAGGCGGCCAATACCGCGTGTCCCGGTCGAGAACGGCCGCCGACCGGCCCGGGTGACGTGCGATGCCCGGCCGGTTACCGCAGGAGAACGGTCGGCGGGCGACGGTGGTTCCGGGCCTCCGCTTAAGGACGTTGATGACTCTCAGTGACCAGCGCCGGAACGGGTGCCGAAGCAGATCCAGACCGCCGGTCCGGACGCCGCACTTGGCCGCTCACTACTCGGTGTCCAACCGCTGCGCGCCGAGTTCGCGGATGACGAGTTCGTGGGCTGACGCGTTGTCCTCGGCGATGACTTCGTCGTATTCGGAGACGACGTCGTCCTCGGGGCGGACAGTCGGCGTGGGCGGCGGCGCGGGCGCCGACGGAGCGGGAGGAGCCGGGGCCGGAGCCGCTTGCCGGGGCTGAGCCTGCGGCGGCTGCGGCGGTGCTTGTTGCGGCGGCGGGGTCGGGGCCTGAGTCGCACGCGGCGGCTCAGGCTGCTGCTGCGACGGGTTCGGCGGTTGCGGTTGCTGCTGCGGCGCGGGCGCCGACTCGGCCGGGGCTTGGGCCTGCGGGGGCTGATACGCGCCGGGCGGCGGCGGCATCTGCGCCGGGGCAGGCGTCATCGAGACCCCGGACGACACCTGCGTCCCAGGGGTCTGCGACGGATCGATGATCGCGTCGACCTGCCACTTGAACCCGAACATGTCCTGCACGGCCTGCCGCAGCGTGTCGGAGGTCTTCCGCCCCACGAAGCGGTCCCGCGCGCCGGCGTTCACGAACGCGACCTGCAACCGGTCGCCGTCCAGACCGAGCACCTGCGCGTTCTGGCTGAGCAGCATCCAGCTCACCCGGCCGTCGCGCCGCTTGACCTCCTCAAGGAGGTCCGGCCACATCCGCCGGATGTCGACGCCGCCCGGAGCCGTGGGCTGCGGGGGCGACGAGGGCTGCGGGGGCTGCGGGGGCTGATTCGCCGGCGCGGCATCATCCGACGCCCACGCCGGCGGCTCGGGGGGAGCGCTCGATGTGGGC
>NZ_JAAFZA010000260.1 GCF_015356865.1 Catenulispora pinisilvae | reverse complement strand
CCCCCGACATCTCACCCGGACGCACCCGCCGATCTGCCCCGATCCCGCTGCCTGATCCGCCAGAATCAAGGCGTGCGAAATCTGGGTGAACTATGCAATCTGGGCGAACTACGCCATATCCCCGCCGGCGCTCCGGATGTCCGGCAGCACCGGCCGGTCCTCGCTCCCGGGTTGCAGAATGACCGCGGCCAGCCCCCAGTGGTGCTTCATCCGCTCCAGCGGATCGCTCGGCGGCGGCACGTTCCGCTTGCGTGAGAAGCGCCCCGGCGTGGGTGTCTTCTCCCGCGTCCTGACCTTCGCGCTCTCTCGCACCGTGCCGGCGGTGACCTGCACCTTGTCGAAGCGGCCGGCGACCTCGGCGGCCCAGTGCCGGCCCAGGACGCCGACCCGCGCGGCCGGTTCGGTGCGGCGGCCGTCGCGGAACGTCACCCGCACCGTCTCGACGCCCGGCGGCAGCGTGCCCCAGGTCACCGTCCACGGTGCGGGGTCGTCGTCCCGGCTGCGCAGCGCGCCGCCGATCAGCGCGGGGGCGGTGTCGGGGTCGCTGTCGGGGCCGCTGTCGGGGCCGGCGTCGGCGGTCATATCCGCAGCATAAGCGCTCGCCGTCACAGACGGGAGCGCCCATGTACGTTCTCTGATATCGGAATTGCCACCAAGTGAGAGAGGTACCCATGGACGCCCCCTCGACCAGAGGCATCACCCGCCGCGGTCTGCTCGGCCGGGCCGGTACGGTCGCCGCCGGATCCGTGACGCTGGCCGGCGTGGGCATGGCCGGCCAAGCCAATGCCGCGACCAACCAAGCCAATGCCGCGACCAACCAAGCTCCCGAAACCGCCGCGGTCCCCGAAGTCGCGACAGTCCCCGAACTGGGCCCGCTCCGCATCACCCCCGGCGACATCCGCTACGACAGCCTCCTGCGCGGCGACAACTTCCGCTTCGTCGGCCAGCCCGACGAAGTCCGCGTCGTCACCAGCACCGAAGACGTCGTCCACGCCGTGACCGACGCCGTCCGCGCCGGCAAGCGCATCGCGCCCCGCAGCGGCGGCCACTGCTTCGAGAACTTCACCGCGGACCCGGCCGTCCAGGTCCTGCTCGACATGTCCCCGATGAACGCCGTCGGCTACGACCGCGCCATGCGCGCCTTCTCCATCCAGCCCGGCGCGCGCCTCGGCGAGGTCTACACCGCCCTGTTCAAGGGCTGGGCCGTCACCCTCCCGGCCGGCGGCTGCCCGGACGTCGGCGCCGGCGGCCACTTCACCGGCGGCGGCTACGGCCCCCTGTCCCGCCGCTACGGCTCCGTCGTGGACCACCTCTATGCCGTGGAAGTCGTCGTGGTCGACAAGGACGGCCGGGTCCGCGTCGTCACCGCCACCCGCGAGCCCGACGACCCGCACCGCGACCTGTGGTGGGCGCACGCCGGGGGCGGCGGCGGCAACTTCGGCGTCGTCACCCGCTTCTGGTTCCGCTCCCCGGGCGCGACCGGCGACGATCCCGCCAAGCTCCTGCCCCCGGTCCCCGGCCAGATGTACTTCTTCCTGGCCGGATGGTCTTTCGACGCTTCCATGACCAAGGACGTCTTCACCAAGCTCCTGCACAACTTCGGCGTGTGGCACGAGCAGCACAGCGCCCCCGGCGCGCCCGGCACCGGCCTGTACGCCATCCTGGAG
The DNA here is from genome assembly GCF_015356865.1 of Catenulispora pinisilvae. GTDB lineage: Bacteria > Actinomycetota > Actinomycetes > Streptomycetales > Catenulisporaceae > Catenulispora > Catenulispora pinisilvae. Next base: position 12,188 of record NZ_JAAFZA010000260.1, on the reverse strand, counting down.
ATCGGCAACGTCAACAACGGCACCTTCAACCTCGTGGTCCAGGCCGACTTCGCCCTGCCGGACATCAAGGGCCAGGTCGACGACCTGTTGGCGGCGGTCACGGCCGACGGTGCCCCGCAGCCGGCGTTCCAGCAGGGCGGCCCCATGCCCTGGCTGCACATGACGACCTGGCCCGGCGACGGCGAGGGCGGCGACAAGCTGTTCCGCCGCTACAAGCTCAAGGCCGCCTACCTGAAGAAGTCCTACGCCGACGACCAGCTGGCCGCGATCTACGCCGGACTCGCCGACAAGGGCGCTCCGTCGCAGTCCGCCATGCTGCTGATCGGCTACGGCGGCCAGGTCCAAGCGGTGGCGCCGGACGCGACCGCCGTGGCCCAGCGTGACGTGGTGATGAAGGCCGTCTTCTCCAACACGTGGCTGGCGGATGCCGACGACGCCGCCAACGTCAAGTGGGTGCAGGAGTACTACCGCAGCATTTACGCGGCCACCGGGGGCGTCCCGGTCCCGAACGACGTCAGCGACGGCTCCTACATCAACTACCCGGACGTGGACCTCGCCGACCCGGCCTGGAACACCTCGGGCGTGCCGTGGTCAGAGCTCTACTACAAGGAGAACTACCCGAAGCTCCAGCAGATCAAGGCCGCGTGGGACCCGCAGAACCTGTTCCGCCACGCGCTGTCCATCGAACTGCCGGGATAGCCGCCCGCATAACCGCCGGCACAACCGGCCGCGTAACCACCCGTGTAACCGGCCGCCGTATCAATGGTGATTGAGGCCCCTGACGCCCGCCACGCCGGGGCCTCAATCAGCTCATCCCCAGTGTTCGGAAGGCCAGCTGGGGTTCCGCGGATCGACCACCGCCGGCAGCGCCTTGTCGTGCGGCTTGATCAGGTACGCGACGCCGCCCGACCCGGACCCCGGCGTTCCGTCGGCCTTCGTGTAGTTGGTCCGCAGCCACACGGTCTCGAACATCCGCCGCGGGTAGACCGTGTACACGTCGGAATCGCTGTTACTGGCCGGGTCGTTCACGATCACGTCCCCGGTGTCGGTGAACCCGATGACGCACCACAGGTGCCCGTCGCTGGCGTAGTAGCCGTTCTCGGCCAGCGTGAACGACTGCGACGTCACCACCGGGAACCCGGCGGCGACCAGGACCTCCAACTCGGTCAGCGAGTTCAGCCGCACCACCATCGCGTCCAGGCCGTAGGAGGCGGCGTAGGCGCAGGTGAACGGCCAGTTGCCGGTCCCCTGGTAGCCGTAGTCGTAGCTGTAGCGCGCGGCCTCGTCCACCGAGGGGTCGGCGTAGCTCGGATCGACCCACGCCAACTGCTCGGTGGTCGGTCCCTTGCCCCAGAACTCCACCACCATCTCGGTCGAGGTCGGGCTGCACCACGCCTCACCGCCGCCGCCGTACTGCACGTACTGGCCGCTGTGGACGTTCTGCGCGTAGGGCTTGACCGCCAGCGTGATGCCGGTGGCCGGGCCGGGCGTGCTGGCCGGAACGGTGGTGCGGGCCGGGACCGTGGACGCGGTCGCACCGATCTGCCAGACCCGCGGTGTGACGCGCAGTCCGGTACGCCGCAACAGGGTCAGGCGCAGTTGGTAGGAACGCATCGAGTGCCCGGTCTCGGTGTTCCAGGTGTCGGTGTCGATCTCGCCGTAGGCGTTGCTCTGGCCGTTGACCGAGGTGCGGTCGATCTCGCTGTCGTCATGGGCCCAGATGCCCATGACCCAGGTGTCGCGGTGCCCGTCCTCCATCGCGGCGAGCAGTTCCACCTTCAGGAACGTCCCGACCGGGGTGTCGGCGTTCCAGTGCGCGGTCAGCTGGGTGGCGCCGAAGTCCAGCCGCCGGATCGGGGACGTCCAGGTCGCGTACTCGTATTCGGCGGTGGTGTTGAGATAGGGGTCGGTGTAGGAGGTGGTCCCGGCCGGCTCGGCCATCACCACACCGAGCCGCGGCCCCGGCAGCGGCAGCACGCCGTCGGACTCCCCGGACCGGAAGTCGGCCCAGGTGGTCCACCGGTCGAACCGGACACGGGCGCCGTCTGCGTTCTTCGCGGCCGCGCCGGGCATCGCTGCCTCCGTGTCCGTAGTGCCGGCCGCCGCCGGCCCCGCTCCCGCGACCCCGACCACCGCGACCCCGACGGCCGCCCCGCCGGCGAGCACCGCCCGCCGGCTCAGCGAACCGCCCGCCGCCTGCCGATCTGGCCGATCTGGCCGATCTGGCCGATCTGATTGAGACCTCGCCGACATCTGTCCTCCAAGACCTCAGCTCCATGTTGAATGCTGTTGAAGGTTAGCTGGGAGGCGGCATGATCGGAAGGGAGTCAACGCAGAGTGATGACTGATCTTGGGATCAGCTGAGAGCGATCAGAGGAGATCAGACGAGATCAGACGAAGTTCTTGTCGATCAGCATCTCCAGCACGTTGACGTGGAAGTCCGGGAAGTCCATCGGCACGATCCCGAACCGCGCGCGCTGCCCGGTCCGGGCGTTCAGGTATGGATAGATCGAGTCGTCCATCAGCGTCTGTTCGAGGTCCTTCGGGAACTCCAGACCGTCCTGCACCGACGGCGCCAGGCTGAGGAAGTTCACGTACATCGTCGTCGGCGCCGTATTGGTGTAGGCGGCGTCGAACTGCTGCGTGATCAGCTGGCCCTTGGTGCCCGTGGACACGCCGGTGTACGTGTCCTGCACGTTGAACTGGTTGGCGCTGTCGGCCCAGTGGATCAGGTTCCACGAGGCCGGGAACGTGAAGTCGGCGCACAGGACCACCTTGCCGACCGCCTGGCCGAGCGTCGGCCAGCCGTACATGTGGAACAGCCCCCGATACCCCAGCGTGTCCATGTAGTAGTTGAAGCGGCGCTGGAACTCCGCGTCGCTGAGCGCCTGGCCGCCGGCGTCCTCGTTCTTCAGCCGCATCACGATCGTCTCGGTCGGATGCGCCGACAAGAACGCCTGGCACTGGTCGAGCACGTCCTGCAACCGGATGCCCTGGTAGTAGCTGGAGTGGTAGATGCCCATCTCGCTGGCCGTCCCCTGAAGCCCGTTGCAGCGGATGTCGACGAACCGCACCCCCTGCTCCAACTGCTGCGGCAGGCCCCAGTTCTGGGTGTGCGACCACTCGGTGCCGTTGGCCGGATCGGTGCAGCAGGTGTCGTGGGTCCCGGGAATCGTCATGCCCAGCAACGAGATGTTCGGGTCGAGGTAGCTCATCCAACTGTCCGTGGGCTTGCCGCCCGGGGTGACCGGCGAGTCGGCGCGCGCGGCGGCCGGCAGGCCGATCGAGGCGGCGGCCAGCACGGTGCCGCCGAGGCCCCATTTCAGGACGTTGCGACGGGTGGGGTTCATGAGCGGCTCCAAGGGTGGTGGGTCCGGGCACTGCGACGGCGTTCACGGTAAGCGCGGTGTCACCACCTGGCCATGGACATACGGGGAAAGCTTGAGGGTCGGCCGCCGGAACGGCGGCCGACCCCTTCGATCCTCATCCCGCACTCGCGGCGACTGTCGACTTCGCCGTGCGTGCGGTCAGTGCGGTCAGTGCGGTCAGTGCAGTCAGCACGGACAGCGCGTCAGCGCGGTCAGTAGGTGTCGACCGTGCAACTCCCGTTGCCGAACATCGGATTCGTGTCCACCGGCTGGCCGGAGTCCGGGTTCACGATGATGTCGAAGCTGCCGGTGATCGACGCTTCGCAGTTGTCCAGCGCCGGTTCCGGCTGGAGCGCGTCGTTCGGACCCATCCACAGGTCGACGTGGTAGATCCCGTTGTTCCAGTCACTGGTGCACTCCACGCACCCGTCCTCCATGATGAAGTACTTCTCCAGATGCGGGACGTAGATGATGGTGCCCGGGGCGAACTCGTTCTCGTCCGTGGCGAACGTCACCGGCTGGCTGTAGGTGCCCAGGTCTTCAGTGGCGATCTGGTGGATCTGCGGGTAGGCGATCTGGGCCGTGCCGTAGTGGCCGTTGCCGTCGTCGTTGTCGTTGTAGCCGTACGACGTGATGTTGACGTTGATGGTCTGCGGGTCGGCGTGGGCCGCGGCCAACGGCCCGGCCGCCGACATCAGCAGGGCCGCGGCGATCGCCGCCACGGATGCCAGGGCTTTACGGAGCACTGTCGAACTCCTCTCGGGATCAAGTTAGGAAGCTTTCCTAACTCATCGCGGAAGGTAGCGCCGAAGTAGGTGCCTGACAATCCCTCGGAGTCGGCGCGATGCAATTCCCGGCGTTCCGGCAGGTGGCGGCGGTTGTCGGCCATGGCCGCTACGGTGCTGCGCGTGCCTGCATTCACGGGAGCGCCCGCATCATCGACCGACCTGCAAGCAACGAAGGACTCCTACGACACCGTCGCCGGCAGCTACGCCGAGCTGGTCACCCTGGACTTCGGCCGCATGCCCCTGGAGACCGCGATGCTCGGCGAGTTCGTGGCCCGGGTCCGGGACTCCGGGCCGGTCGGCGATCTCGGTTGCGGCCCCGGACACCTGACGGCGTATCTGAACGAGGTGGGGGTGCCGGCGTTCGGCGTCGACCTGTCATCGGGAATGGTCGAGGTCGCCCGGAAGCGGAATCCCGGGCTTCGGTTCGAGGTCGGGTCCATGACCGCGCTGGAGCTGGCCGACGGTGGACTCGGCGGCGCCGTCTCCTGGTACTCGATCGTCCACATGGCGCTGGAGCAGCTGCCCGGCGTGTTCGCGGAGTTCTTCCGGGTCCTGGCTCCGGGCGGGCACCTGCTCCTGGGATTCAAGGCCGGCGAGCGGAAGTCGCCGCTGACCCACGCCTACGGGCACGACGTATCGCTCACCGTGTACTGGCAGTCGCCTGAGCGCGTCGCGGAGCTGTTGGAACAGGCCGGATTCGTTGTCGAGGCCCGGCTGGTGCGGGCACCCGGCGAGATGGACAAGGGGCCGCAGGCGTTCATCCTGGCGCGCAGGCCGACAGCCGACTAGTAGCCAAGACGCAAGAGAAAACAAGGCGTAAGAGAAAAGGCGACGGCCGGTGGGGCGCGCCCGAAAGCGCTCCTCGTACCCCACCGGCCGCCGCAGACCTGAGCTCCCTCAAGCTCAGGAGTCCATCAACTCACAGGCCGATCAGCTCAGGAGTCCAGCGCCGAACTCAGCACCCGGACATCCCCGCCGTCCAGCCGCAGGTCCAGATCGTCCGTGCCGACCCGGATCCCGCGCACCGTCAGCCCGTCCCAGCCGCCGCCGGGCAACGGCTGGAACGCCACGACGTCACCGGGCACATCCGGCCGCACCCCGACCAGCGTCGCCACCACCGCGACCGACGCGGCCGCGGCCCACGCCTGCGGTCGGCACGAAGCCGGATACGGCGTCGGACGCCCGCCGGCGTGCGCCGGACTGCCCGCGTACAGCTCCGGCATCCGGTATTCGAACCCTGCCGCGGCTTCCAACAAGCCGTCGATCAGGCTGCGCGCCGCCTCGGCCGCGCCCGGAACCCCGTCGGCCGCGGCGCGCGCCAGTCCCTGCACGGCCATCGCGGTGTCATGCGTCCACACCGAACCGCCGTGGTAACTCAGCGGGCTGTAACCGCCGGCCGAGGTCGCCATGGTCCGCAGGCCGTAGCCCGACGACATCGACGTCGAGCCGAGCCGGGCCGCGACCAGCGCCGACTCCTCCTTGTCCAGGATGCCGGTCCCCAACAGGTGCCCCATGTTCGAGGCCACCGTGTTCACCGGCTTGCCGTCCCGGTCCAGCGCCACGGCCGGGAACGGCCCGTCCGCGTCGCTGATCCAGAACCGGGCCCGGAACCGCGCGGCCAACTGTGCCGCCCAGGTCCGCCACTCCTCGGCGTCGGGCCGCCCGAACGCGTCCAGCAACGCCGCGCCGCTCATCGCCGCCTCGTAGGCGTAGCCCTGCACTTCGCTCAACGCCAACGGGGCGCTGGCGATCCGGCCGTCGACGAACTGGATCGAGTCGTGGGAATCCTTCCAGCCCTGATTCGCCAGGCCGTGGCCGGACTCGTCGACGTAGCTCAGGAAGCCCGCGTCGTCCATGCCGTGGTCGCGCATCCACGCCAGCGCCGCGCCCAGCGGATCCAGCAGCTTCTCCACCTCGTCCGCCGGCATGCCCCAGCGCCACGCGTCGTGCAGCAGCATGATCCACAGCGGGGTGGCGTCGACGGTGCCGTAGTAAAGCGACGGCAGGCGCATCGATCGTTGTCCGGCGCGGTCGACGGCACCGGGGTCGGCCGGCGCGCGACGGATCTCGTGCATGATCTTGCCCGGCTGCTCGGCGCTGTCCGGGTCGGTCTTCGTGCCCTGGCGCCGGGCCAGCGCGCGCAGCGTGCCGGCGGCCAGTTCCGTGCCCAGCGGTAGCAGCATGCGCGCGGCGATGATCGAGTCGCGGCCGAACAGGGTGAGGAACCACGGCGCGCCGGCGGCGAGGAAGTGGTCCTCGGGGGCCAGCGGGTCGGTCAGTTCCAGGCCGCGCAGGTCGGCCAGCGAGCGTTCGAGCCACCGCGGGACGCGGATGTCGCCGCTGTCCACCCGCAGCCCGCCGAGCACCGACGCGCCGCCGGTGCCGAGCACCACCGCGCTGTCGGCCGGGGTGACGGCCAGGTCGATCCCGAACCGCGCGACGGCGCCGGGCTCCAGGTCCACCGGCCAGCTCAGGGTGCCGTTCGCGGCGTCCACGGTCGCCGCCTCGGGGAACGCGATCGCCTGGACGACGTCCTGCACAGTGTCGGCTCCGACCGAGCCGCGCCCGGTCCAGCGCAGGCCGTTGTGAAGCGCTTCAGCCGGCAGCGCGCCGGGGGACAGGCCCTCCTTCACGTCGTTGATCTCGGCCAGATCGCAGCCCAGGGTGACGGTCAGGGTGCTCTGTACTCGGCGGCGTGAGGCCGACTGGATTTCGAAGGTCTCGCGGACCAGGGTCCGCAACCCGTCGCCGGAGCCGTTGCTCGAACTTCGGCCCGAGCCGCTGGCGGAACCGTCGTCGGAGTCGCTGCCCGAGCCGCCGTCGGAGCCGTTGTCAGAGCTGTTGTGGGAGGCGGCGGCGTCGCCGTTCAGCAGAACCCGTCGCCGCTCGACCCACACCGCCGGGTCCGCGCCGTCCTCGCCGAGCCCGCGGGCCACGAGCACGCTGCGGGTCGCGTCGGCTCCGTCGAGTTCACCGGCGATCGGCGCCAGCCGGGCCCCGGAAAGTGTGATCTCCGAAACACTCAGGACACGCCGGTCGTCCGCGAAAACCCCCGCCACACCGGCGCCGGGGAGGGTTCCGCCGGGCTGCGACAGGCCGAAGACCGGAGCCGCCACGGTGGTCTGGAGATCTTGCAGATAGGGTTGCTGAGCTGGGATGTCGGCTGGGCCGTCGGTCATTGAGTGCCCCTCGTATTCCGGGTCGGTACCCTGGCACTCTATCCATTTGAACGTTCATATGAAACACTCCACCCGAAGGACTTTGAACGTTCAACTCGTGGAAAGGAGGAACGTGCATGTCACAACCTGAACAGGTACCGGCAAGGCCGACGATCAAATCGGTCGCCCGGCACGCTCAGGTGTCGTACCAAACCGTATCGAACGCGCTGAACGCGCCGGAGCGTCTGCGGCCCGACACCCTGACCCGGGTGCTGCGCTCGGTGGAAGAACTCGGCTACCGACCCACCCAGGCCGCGCGCAACCTCCGGCTCCAGACCACCCGGCTGATCGGCTTCCGGTCCACCCGATCGGACGGCCAGGGAGTCAGCTCCATCGAGAGCCGGTTCCTGTACGCGCTGACCTCCGCGGCCCGGGACCGCGGCTACGGCGTGATCCTGTTCGCCGCCGACGGCGACGAGGACGAGATCGCGATGTTCGAGGACCTGGTCAGCCGGGGAGCGGTGGACGGCTTCGTGCTGTCCGGCTCGCACCGGCACGACCCGCGCACCGCCTGGCTCGCCGAACGCGAGGTGCCGTTCGTCAGCTTCGGCCGGCCGTGGGAGAAGACCTCGTTCGACTACTCCTGGCTGGACGTCGACGGGCACGCCGGCACCGTGGCCGCCACCGAGCACCTGGCCGCCAACGGCCACCGCCGCATCGGCTTCATCGGCTGGCCCGAAGGCAGCGAGGTCGGCGACGACCGGTACGCCGGCTACCTGGCCGCCGCTGCCGACCTGGGCCTGCCGACCCGCGGGCTGACCGTGCGCGGCCTGGACGGCATCGGCGCCGGCACCCAGTTGGCCGCCGGTCTGCTCGGCAAGGCCCACCCGCCGACCGCCTTCGTCTGCGTCAGTGACGCGATGGCCGTCGGGGCGATGCACGCGATCGAGCACCGCGGCCTGGCCGTCGGGCGGGACGTCGCGGTCATCGGCTTCGACGACAGCCCGCTGGCCACCGTCGTCCAGCCCGCCATGTCCAGCGTCCGCCAGCCCCTGGAGTCCATCGCGCGCCGCTGCGTGGACCTGCTGCTGGACCGGATCGACGACCCCCGCAGCGCGGTGCTCACCTCCGTCGTGGAGCCCACGGTCATCGCGCGCGGTAGCAGCAATCCCACCCAACCCTCACCCCCCGACGGGGCCTGACGTCCGGCCACCAAGGCGTCCGGCGTCCCGAGCCTGATTCCAAGGCGAAACGAAAGGAACGACAATGAAGTCAGTTCGCGGCAAGCGGATCATCGCCGCCGCCGGCATCGCGGCGGTGCTGACCACGGCCGCCGCCTGTGGCAGCAGCGGTCCCAGCAAGAGTTCCGGGTCCTCCGCCGGCGGCACCGGCGGCGCGACCTCCGGCGTCACGCTCCAGGTGCTCATCGGGTCCTCCGGCGACGCCGAGACCAACGCGGTGGTGGCCGCCGGCAACGCCTGGGCCGCCAAGACCGGCAACAAGGTCGTGGTCACCCCGGCCAAGGACCTCACCCAGCAGCTCACGCAGTCGCTGGCCGGCGGGACCCCGCCGGACATCTTCTACGTCGACGCCTCCAAGTTCCAGGGCCTGGTCAAGGGCAACGCCCTGGCCGACGTCGGGGAGAAGATCACCGACTCCACCGACATGTACCCGAACCTGCAGAAGGCGTTCACGCAGAACGGGCAGTACTACTGCGTCCCGAAGGACTTCTCCACGCTGGCCCTGGAAGTCAACACGGACCTGTGGACCAAGGCCGGGCTGACCGACGCCGACTACCCCAAGACCTGGGACCAGTTGGAGACCGTCGCCAAGAAGCTGACCGGCAACGGCGTCACCGGCCTGGTGATGAGCGACACCCTGGACCGGATCGGCGCCTTCATGCGCCAGGCCGGCGGCTCGGTGGTCTCCGCCGACGGCAAGACCGTCACCGCCGACTCGCCGCAGAACCTGCAGGCCCTGGACTACCTGCAGAAGCTGGCCAAGGAAGGCGCGCTGAAGTTCCCCAAGCAGGTCGACGCCGGCTGGGGCGGCGAGGCCCTGGGCAAGGGCAAGGCCGCGATGACGATCGAGGGCAACTGGATCGTCGGCTCGATGTCGAAGGACTACCCGAACGTCCACTACAAGGTCGTTCCGCTGCCGGCGGGCCCGGCGGGCAACGCCACGCTGTCCTTCACCAACTGCTGGGGCGTGGCCCAGAAGAGCTCGCACCAGGCCGCCGCGGTCGACTTCATCGACTACCTGACGACCGTCGACCAGCAGATGAGCTTCGCCAAGTCCTTCGGCGTCATGCCCTCGCGGCAGGCCGCCAAGGCGCAGTTCACCCAGCAGTTCCCGGACCAGGCGGCCTTCGTGACCGGGGCGGACAACGCCTTCGGCCCGGTCGGCTTCCCCGGCTTCGACGCGGTGCAGAAGGACTTCGACTCCAAGATCCAGGGCCTGGCCGACGGCTCCTCCGATCCCAAGAGCATGCTGTCCAGCCTCCAGAAGAACGCCACGGACGCGCTCAGTAACAACTAGGCGCGGCGCCGGTTCTCCTGACACCGGCGCGCCTGCATTCGTCCCCAGTCCGGATCGAAAGGCCACCCAGGAAGATGAGCAGTACCAGATCGCAGGAGAACCGGCGTCAAGCCCTCGCCGGTTGGTTCTTCGTCTCGCCGGCGTTGCTCGGCCTGATCATCTTCCTGGTGGTCCCGATCGTGCTGGCGCTCTACGTCAGCTTCACCAACTGGGACGGGCTGTCCAACCCGCTCGGCGGCGACGTCAAGTGGGTCGGACTGCACAACTACCAGCAACTGCTCACCCATGACGGCCTGACCCGGACCACCTTCGCCGGGGCGCTGCGCAACAACTTCTGGTTCGTGCTCTTCGTGGTGCCGGCCCAGACCGCGCTGGCGCTGTGGCTGGCCGTCCTGGTGAACAACAAGTTCCTGAAGGGCCGCAGCTTCTTCCGGACCGCCTTCTACTTCCCGTCGATCACCTCCAGCATCGCGATCACCCTGGTCTTCCTGTTCCTGTTCCAGGGCGGCGGCGCGGTGAACGGGATCCTGAGCTGGTTCGGCATCCACGGCCCCAACTGGCTGGCCGACAGCCGCGGCGTCATCCACGTCTGGCTCAGCGGCGTCGGGATCACCAAACCACCGGGCTGGACCCAGCACACGGTGATGGGCCAGTCGTTGTGGGACTGGTTCAGCGGGCCGTCGATCGCCATGATGGTGATCATCTTCCTGGTGATCTGGACGACCTCGGGCACATTCATGCTGATGTTCCTGGCGGCCCTGCAGAACGTGAACGAGGACCTGTACGAGGCCGGCGAACTCGACGGCGCCGGCCCCTGGCAGCGCTTCCGCTACGTCACCCTGCCGAGCCTTCGGCCCACGCTGCTGCTGGTCCTGACACTCGGCCTGATCGGCACCTGGCAGGTCTTCGACCAGATCTACCTGACCGGCAACAACCCGGCGACCCGCACACCGGCGTACATGTCCTTCGACCAGAGCTTCCAGAACAACCACTTCGGCGTCGGATCGGCCATCGCCTTCCTGCTCTTCGCGCTGATCATGGTCCTGACCCTGTTGCAGCGCCGCATCCTCCCCGAGGAGATCGACTGATGGCCGCCGTCCGCGAGCGCCGCTCCCCGTCCCGGCGCGTACTGGTCTACGGCGCGCTCATCGTCTTCGCGCTGTTGTTCCTCGGACCGTTCGTGATCCAGATCGCCACGTCCTTCAAGACCGATCCGGACGCCACCAACCACCCGCTGAACATCGTCCCGCACCCGGCCACGCTGGAGTCCTGGAAGCGCATCTTCGGCTACAGCAGCGACCAGCCGGTCCCCTTCGGCACCTGGCTGCGCAACAGCATCATCGTCGCCACCTGCATCACGCTGCTACGGGTCTTCCTGGACAGCCTGGCCGGCTACGCCCTGGCCCGACTCCGCTTCCCAGGCCGGCGCGGCGTGTTCATGCTGATCCTGGGCACCCTGGCAGTCCCGAACGTGGTGCTGCTGATCCCGCGCTTCCTGGTGTTGAAGGAACTGAACCTCTACAACTCCTACGCGGGCATGATCCTGCCGATCTCAATAGACGCCGCCGGCATCTTCCTGATGCGCGGATTCTTCATGCAGATCCCGCTGGCGATCGAGGAGGCGGCGCGCATCGACGGCGCGGGCGCCCTGCGCACGTACTGGGACATCGCCCTGCCCCTGGTGAAGCCCGGCCTGGTGACCCTGACGATCCTGTCATTCCAGGGCTCGTGGAACGAATTCAGCTTCTTCCTGGTCGCCACCTCCGACCCCAAGTACGACACCCTGACGACCGGCCTGGCGAAGTTCAGCGGCGGATCACTGGGAGCCGGAAACCAGTTCCCTGTCACCCTCGGCGCCGCACTGCTGTCGACGATCCCGGTGGCGATCCTGTTCTTCATCTTCCAGCGGCAGATCGTACGGAGCCAGATGAGCTCCGGGGTGAAGGGCTAGCACCGCCGGGGCGAAGCGATGCCCCTCCCGAGATCGAGGCGGCGGCCGGTTCGCGCACGCCCGAGGACGTGTACCGGATTCGAACCGATGGATACCAGAAGTACCGGCCACCTGCGCACCGGGAGGGGCGACGCAGAACCCGCCGGAGATCGAGTCGGGGAAGGTAAGGAGTCCTAGGCCACTAGACGACAGCCCTACGAACAGGGCCGGCAGGATTCGAACCTGCGTTGCCCGCTTGATAGGCGGAGTAACCCTCTCCTGCGGGTCAACAGCGACATGACCTCGGGCATCATGGCCCGCTTGCGCACCATGCGGATCACCCGGACGGCCGTCCTGACCGGCCACGTCATCGGCGCCGTCATCAGGACCCTGATCGCCATCTCGC
>NZ_JAAFZA010000026.1 GCF_015356865.1 Catenulispora pinisilvae | reverse complement strand
AGACACAGACCCACCGCCACCGGAAGCCTGTTGAAACACCACCCCCAACTTTTGATATGGTTGACCCAACGCGAGCGGATCAACGCGGCGAAAGCCGCAGGTCGCCGCAACACTCGTCCGAGTGGCGGAATGGCAGACGCGCTAGCTTGAGGTGCTAGTGCCCGTTAAGGGTGTGGGGGTTCAAGTCCCCCCTCGGACACTCGCTGTAACCCCATTAATGTCAGGGTCGAGATTCATCTCGACCCTGACATTTTTTGTTCCGGGCGCGTAGGTGAGCCGCAGGTCAAGCTCCGAGTAGAGTCGCGCCTTCTCCTCGCGCCCGGCCCGTTGAATGGCCTCCCTGTGGGGCTCGGAAATACGAATCGGGGGTTGACCTGCGGTCAGGCGGCGATTTGGTACTCGTGGGTTAGTCCGCCGAGGATGGTCTTCCGGCGGATTCGGTAGTTGGCGAGGTTGATCGGCGTTGGCGGGCCGGTCTCGGCTTGGGTCGGGGTCAGCTGGTCGAGCCCGCGGTGCGGCCTGGCCTCGTTCCGGTGGGCGAGATAGGTCGTCAAGGTGCGGCGCAGGTGGTCTTCGTTGATGATCAGCATCCGGTCGAGCAGTTCGCGTCGTAGTTCCCCGATGGCCCTTTCGCAGATCGCGTTCGATCGAGGGGCTCGGGGCGGACTCTTCAGGATGCGGATTCCCTCGTCGGCGAACACGGCGTCGAAGCCGTCGGTGAACTTGGTGTCGCGATCGGCGGATCAGGAACTTGAACTTCCTGCCCCGCTCGGCCAGGTCGATCAGGACGTTGCGGGCGGCCTGGGTTGTCCACTCTCCGGTTGGGTGGGCGGTCACGCCGGCCAGGTGTGCCCGACGGGCCCCGTGCTCGATGAGGATCAGGGCGTACAGGCGTTTCAATCCGATCGTGTCTACATGCACGAAGTCGATGGCGAGAATGCCGTGGGCCTGGGCGGTGAGGAACTGCTTCCATGTCGGGCCCGAACGCCGCGGTGCCGGATCCAACCCGGCCGCGTGCAGGATCTCCCACACCGTCGAGGAAGCGATCTGGTGGCCGAGCTTGATCAACTCGCCCTGGATGCGGCGATGGCCCCACAGCGGATTGTCCTTCGCCATGGTCAGCACGAGCTTCTTGACCGCCGCGGCAGTCGGCGGCCTGCCGGGTTTCCGCCGGGCGCTGTAGTCCCACTTGCGGGCGACCAGCCGGCGGTGCCAGGCCAACACCGTCGCCGGGCTGAGGCGGGAACACCTGAGCCCAACGCCGACGCGGGATCAGCGATGAGAGGGCCGCGAACCAGAACCGGTCGACCGACTCGTAACGGGCTCGGTGGATTTGACGGCGCAGGACTGCATTCTCGTGGCGCAGCACCAGCAGTTCAGCGTCCTTGGACACGTCACTGCGGAACAAGACGGCCACGGAACCCAGAACATGGCGGGTTGCACGGTACGCAAGCGACAAGAACATCAGGCCAGGATCGCAGCTCGACAACCACAGGCCAGCCGCGCCCAGGTCACAGGCCCGATCGCATTTCCGAGCCCTACAGCCTCGGCGGGAGTCGGGCGCCTGGCCGTCGGACTCTTGATCCGGCGGTCGCAGGTCGAATCCTGCCGGCGAAACGTTCGCGCGATCTGTCGAGCCGCCGGATCTCACGCGCATTCAGCGGCGACGGCCAGGTGATACCCGCCGCAGGCTGGACGAAGTCCGGATGGTCAGCACGGACTTGAACACCACCTCGTGTGGCGGCGGGGTCGAGCCGGCGACGCGTGACAGCAGCAGTTCCACCGCCTGCTGCGCGATCGCCTCCGTGGGCTGCACGATGCTGGTCAGGCCGATGAACTCGGCGAGCGGCATATCGTCGAACACCACTACCGCCAGGTCCTCGCCGAGGTGCCGTCCGGTGTCCGCGAGCGCTGCCAGACTGCCGGCGATCATCGGCCCGTTGGTGATGACCAGTGAGTCGGGGGAGTGCTCCCGGATCACCTCGGTGATCAGCCCCTTGGTCTCCTTGTGCAGGGTCGCGACGTCGCCGCCGGTGACCTGGCTGTGCACGATTAGGCCGGGGTCTTCCGGGATCTGGTGATCGGTCAGTGCGTCGCGGTAGCCGCGAAGCCGCTCCGCGGCGGTCGTGGTGTGCTCCGGGCCGACGAGCACGGCGACCCGGCGGCAGCCCTCCCGTACCAGCAGGTCCACCGCCTTGTGCACCGCGTGCGCGTTGTCGACGAGGACCGTGTCGAGATCGGCGGTGCGCAGCCTGCGGTCGACGCTGACCACCGGGATACCCGCGGCCAGCGCCACGTCCACCGAGGAGGCCTTCTCGTCGGCAGGGGTGAGGATCAGCCCGGCGACCTGCTCGGCCACCAGCACGTCGAGGTAGCGGCGTTCCAGGTGGAGGTCGTCGTCGCTGTTACACAGCACCAGGGAGTAGCCGTTGTCTGCGGCTGTGCGTTCGGCGGCGCGCGCCACCGCGGTGAAGAACGGGTTCTGCACATCGGAGATGATCAGCCCGAGAGTGGTCGAGACCTGGGTGCGCAGGCTCCGGGCGACGCGGTTCGGCCGGTAGCCCAGGGCGTGACTGGCTTCGAGTACTCGCGCGGCCACGTCCGCGTTGACCGGGCGGGCACCGCTCAGCGCCCGCGACACCGTGGCGGTGGAGACGCCTGCCAACTGGGCGACCTCCTTGATGGTGGCCATCTCACTCCGCTTCGCGATCCGCCGCTTGAGAGCGGCCGCTCCCGGGTGCCCGCGCAGACGACGTGTCTTGACGGTACCGGGTAGCGCCCTTAGCTTATGTAAACGATTACCGATCATAGCGTGCCAGCCTGCTCCTGCGAGAGGATCTGACCTTGCGGCCAGCCCCCAGTCAGCCCGCGGACATCTCCCGCCTTCGCGATGTCCGGACCCGATCGATCTCTCCGGAGAATTTCACCGGCGCCAAGGGCGGCGGTGGCCGAGCCACCGAGGGCACCGGGGCGTCGTGCGCGCGCGAACTCGGACGTGGCTGGAAGATCTCCCCGAGCGTGGACATCGCGCCGCACCAGATCTTCGAGCTGGCCGCGGTCGACGAGGCGGCCGTCATCACCCACATCTGGCTGACGACCCATCGCGACCACTGGCGCACGCTGGTGGTGCGCGCCTACTGGGACGGCTGCGACGAGCCGGCCATCGAGGTGCCGCTCGGCGACTTCTTCGCGAACGGCTGGGGCACGTTCGCGCAGGTCTCCTCGCAGATGATCGCCGCCAATCCGCACGGTGGCTTCAATTCCTACTGGCCGATGCCCTTCTCCCGCTCCGCCAGGCTCACCCTGGAGAACCTCTCGGACGAGGCGGCCACTGTCTATTACCAGATCACCTACGAGACCGGCGGCGACGTCTCCGGCCTGGGCTACCTGCACGCACAGTATCGCCGTTCCAACCCGCTGCCGGAACGGGAAACGCATCCGATCCTGGTCGACATCCATGGTCGGGGACATTACGTCGGCACCTACCTGGCCTGGGGCGTCAACAGCCCCGGATGGTGGGGCGAGGGCGAGATCAAGTTCTACCTGGACGGCGACAAGCAGCAGCCGGACGGCTCCTTCCCGACCATCGCGGGCACGGGAACCGAGGACTACTTCGGTGGTGCATGGAACTTCGACGTGCCCGGCCGCGGCTACACCGAGTACAACACTCCCTATCTCGGCATGCCCCAGGTGCTCCGGCCGGACGGCCTGTACCGCTCGCAGCAACGCTTCGGACTCTACCGCTGGCACATCGCCGACCCGATCCACTTCGAGGAAGACCTCTCGGTGGACATCCAGGCGCTCGGCTGGATGTCAGGACACCGCTACCGACCGCTGCGCGACGACATCGCCTCAACAGCCTGGTTCTACCTGGATCGTCCGCGCGCCAACCGTCCGGAGTTCTTGGCAGCCGACGCACTGGAGATCGCCGGCGAACCGATGGACCCGCTGACCTGACCCCAAGGAGTTCCGCATGAGCGAGACCATCCCACGTCGCGATATCGAGTGGCCGGTGGTCCGCCGGTACCGGGGCGCCGAACTGACTCGGATCGCCATGCCGATCGGCGGCATCGGCACCGGCTGCGTCAGCCTCGGCGGCCGGGGTCAGCTGATCGACTGGGAGCTGTTCAACCGCCCGGCGAAGGGTTTCAATCCGGATTCCTTCTTCTGCGTCAGGACCTCGCAGCCAGGGGCGTCAGGGGCGTCACGCGGTGAAACGCAGGCCCGCGTGCTCGAAATCGGGCTGAGCGACGCAGAGTTCGACGGCCCGCACGGCAGCCCGGCGGCGCTCGCCGGGCTGCCCCGCTTCCGGTCCGGCGAGTTCGCCGCGGCCTATCCCTTCGGCCAGGTCACCATGACAGACCCGGACCTGCCCATCGAGGCGACGGTACGCGCCTTCAATCCGCTGGTTCCCGGCGACGCGGAGGCCAGCGGCCTTCCGGCGGTGAGCTACCAGGTCCGCATCCGCAACACGTCGGCCGCCGAACTCGAGGTGAGCGTCTGCGGCACCCTGCGCAACGTGGTGGGGCGGGAAATCAGTGGCGAGCTGCCGAACACCAGCTCCTTCACGCTCCGCCAGCTCCAGGGAGCGACAGTTCTGCTGGGGACCGCCGCCGCGGTGCCCGCCGATCACGAGGCGGCCGGGACCGTCGCCCTTGCCGCGCTGGGCAGCCCGGCCGACAGCCACCGGCTCGGCTGGGCGCGCCGGTCCTGGGGCGATTCGCTGCTGGACTTCTGGGACGACTTCGCGGCGGACGGCCGACTCGATCCGCCTGACCAGACCGCCGCCGCGGCCACCGGCTCGCTCGTCCAGACGCGGCGTGTACCGCCGGGCGCCTGCGTCGACTTCGGCTTCCTGATCACCTGGCATTTTCCGAACCGGCGCGGCTGGACGCACCGTTATCAGGGTCCGCCGAATCACAGCCACAGCTCCGACATCGTCGGCAACCACTACACCGGCCGGTTCGCCGACGCCCTGGATGTGGTGCGCCAGTTCGCGCCGAAGCTCGGGGAGCTCGAACAACGCACAGAGCAGTATGTAAGCACGGTGACCACGTCGAGCCTGCCGCCGGTCGTGCAGGACGCTGTGCTGTCGAACGCCGCCGTGCTGAAGTCTCCCACCTGCTTCCGGATCGCGGACGGCACGTTTCTGGCCTGGGAGGGCTGCAATCCCGACAGCGGCAGCTGCCACGGTAGTTGCACGCACGTCTGGAACTACCAGTACGCGTTGGAGCAGCTGTTCCCGGAACTGGCCTGGTCCATGCGGGAGGTGGAGTTCGCGCACGCGCTGGACGAGCGCGGCATGATGAGCTTTCGGGCCGGCCTTCCGCTGGCCACAGAAGGCACCGGCTGGCCAGTGGCGGCGGCCGACGGCCAGATGGGCGCGCTGCTCCGGCTCTACCGCACATGGCAGTTCACCGGCCGGACGGATTTGCTTGAGCGACACTGGCCCGCGGCCCGCAAAGCGATGGAGTTCGCCTGGATCCCGCTGGGTTGGGACGCTGACCGCGACGGTGTCATGGAGGGCTGCCAACACAACACCATGGACGTGGAGTACTACGGGCCGAGCGGCGTCAACCAATCCTGGTACCTGGCCGCGCTCGCCGCCTGTGTCGAGATGGCCGAGCTGGTCGGAGACCGCGAGTTCGCCGTCACCTGCGGTGAAATCCTGGCCCTCGGTGCCGCCGGAACCGACGCCGACGTCTGGAACGGCGAGTACTACCAGCAGCGGATCATCCCGGCCGGCTCGGCTGACCGCATCGCGCGGGGCCTGCGAATCCGCTACGACGGGGACAACCCGGACGTCGGCTCCGACGATCTGGCGGATCCGGACCTGCAGATCGGCGCGGGCTGCACCAGCGACCAACTCGTCGGCCACGCCGCCGCGCTGCTCTGCGGCCTGGACACCGGACTCGATCCCGGGCACACCGCCGCCGCGACGCGCGCCGTCGCTCGGCACAATCACCGCGGGGAGTTCTTCTCGCATGTCAATCATTTGCGAACATACGCACAGGGTGACGAGCACGGGCTGCTAAACTGCGCTTTCCCGCGGGGTGATCGGCCGCTTCGGCCGTTCCCGTACTGCGACGAGGTGTGGACCGGCCTTGAATACACGGCGGCCATCGGGCTGGCGCTGCTCGGCGATCGGGCTTCGGCCGAGC
Source organism: Catenulispora pinisilvae (assembly GCF_015356865.1). Lineage (GTDB taxonomy): Bacteria > Actinomycetota > Actinomycetes > Streptomycetales > Catenulisporaceae > Catenulispora > Catenulispora pinisilvae. The sequence goes on along the minus strand of NZ_JAAFZA010000026.1, from coordinate 65,810 downwards.
ATGCGGTGGCCGACGTCCGGGCCAGGTACTCCGGTCGCCGTCGCAACCCGTTCAACGAAGTGGAGTGCGGCGATCACTACGTCCGCTCGATGGCCTCCTTCGGACTGGCGCACGCCTGGCCTCGCACCGTGGTGCAGGTGGCGACGGGATCCATCGAGCTCGATCCGTTGCCGGGCCGCTGGCCGGTGATCGTCGGGCCGCTGGTCGGGCAGGTCGAGGTCGCCCGCGTGGGAGGTGAGGTGAGGGCACGGTTCGTCGGTTCGGCGCCCGGAAAACCCGTTGCCGTGCGCGTTCGAGCGCGCGCCTAGTCGACGATACCGAGAAAACGATTACCCAGCGATTGCACCGTCTGATCCTGGGAGTATTGACGGGCCAGTGAGCCGATGCTTGGATATCCAGCACCACTCCTGGTAATCGATTGCCTGACCGCCGCACAGATGCTTCCGGATGGACTCCTGGAAGCGGGCGGACGACGCGACGCCGGGTCTGCCCCGAGACTGCCGTCCGGGGCACCCTCTGCGACCCGAAAGGAATCACGGTGGAGCTCGACAGAACGGATCACCCGACGGCGGTGAACTCCTCGATCTCACGGCGGCGCGCATTACAGCTCTTCGGGGGCGCGGCCGCGGTCGTGCCGGCGATCAGCGCCCTCGCGGCGTGCGGTTCGGGCGGATCCGGCGGCGGATCGGCGTCGCTGAGCCTGATCTACCTCGGCGATGCCACCCAGCAGAAGGCGTTCGAGCAGCTGTTCGCCGCGTTCAACAAGACGCACCCGACGATCAAGATCGCGGCCCGCGGCATCGCGGCGGGCGATTGGGCGACCTTCGCGAGTACCGTTTCCACCCAGATCGCCGGCGGCAAGGTGCCGGACATCATCGATGTGGCCACCGAGGGCCAGGGTCTGCTGGCCTCCAAGGGTCTGCTGGAGCCGCTCGACCCGTACATCGCCAAGGACCAGCAGGTCGTCGACGACTATTTCGGTGACGCGGACCCCAAGTTCAAGGAGATGACCACCAAGTACGGTTCGGTGGGTGGCAAGACATACTTCATCCCGGGCGGCTACAACCCCGTGCTGATGTACTGCAACACCGACGTGTTCGCCAAAGCCGGGGTCGACCTGCCGGCGAGCGACTGGACCTGGGACGAATTCATGCAGGCCGGCATGCAGATCAAGAGCAAGACCGGCGCCTTCCTGCTGCCCCTCGGCTACAGCTTCCCGTTCGTCGACATCATGCCCTGGCTGCTCACCAACGGCGCCAGCACGCTGAACGCGGACTGGAACACCTCGACCTTCGACTCGGCGGCGGCCGTCGAATCAGCCACCTTCGTGAAAAGCCTGCTGGACTCCGACCTGTCGCCGAAGCCCGGTGGCGCCTTCGACGCCGCGGCGCAGATGGCCAAGGGCAAGCTCGCCACGCTCGGGGGCGGCCGCTGGCCGACTCTGGACATGCGCCGCCTCGGCCTGGTCGACAAGGTGCGCATCGTGAACTGGCCGACCAAGACCCAGCAGGGCTCCCCGATCGGTTGGGACGGTTGGCCGATCCTCAAAGCATCGAAGAACAAGGACGCCGCCTGGACTTTCCTGAAATGGATGATGTCCAAGGAGGCTTCGGAGTTCTACGCGCAGATCGGCGGCACCAACGTTCCCGCGCGCGAGTCGGTGGCCGACAGCCCGGCGTTCCTGAGCGATGCGCCGCAGGGCACTGATCTGATCGCGAAAGCCATGTCGTACGGCACCGCTATACCGTCGCCGAACCAGGGCGCGCTGACCCAGGCCGCGATCACCAAGGGCTGGCAGGCCGCCATCACCGGGACCATGCCGGTCGCCGATGCCCTCTCGCAGGCGAACAAGACCCTGAGCACGCTTCTATGACGACCGCTCAGCCGTCGTCGCAGGTGGCGCCCGCGCTCGATCCTCGGGATCGGGGGCGGACACCACGGCCGGCCGGCCGTGGTTGGGTCGGCTATCTCTTTCTCAGCCCGGCCCTGTTGCTGTTCGTCGTCTTCATCGCGGGCCCGTTCGTGGCCGCCATCGTGCTCGCGTTCTTCAGCTGGGACATGCTGACTCCGGCCAAGTTCAACGGGGCCGGCAACTTCACCGCGATGTTCCACGATCCGCTGCTGTACAAGGCGCTGGCGAACACCTTCATCTTCGCGCTGGCCTCGGTGCTCACCCACCTTGTCGGCGGCCTGCTCCTGGCGCTCGGCGTGAACCGGGTGATGAATCGGGCGCTGGCGTATTTCGTACGCACCGCCGTGTTCTTCCCGTTCGTGATCTCCTGGGCGGCCGTGGCGCTGCTCTGGAAATATGTCCTCGACCCGACTTTCGGCATCTTTCCCTACTACATGGGCCGGGTCGGCATCCACGCGCCGGACTGGTTCACGGATCCGCACTGGGCCCTGCCCGCGATCATCGGCATCGACTTCTGGCACACCATCGGATTCACCTTCGTGATCATGCTCGCCGGGTTGCAGACAGTGCCCAAGGAACTGATCGAGGCGGCCAGGGCGGACGGCGCCAACCCCCGGCAGATCCTGTGGAACGTGACGATCCCGATGATGTCGCCGACGATCTTCTTCGCCACCGTGATCACTTTCATCGGTGCGTTCCAGATCTTCGATCCGGCGCAGATCATCACCCCGGACGGCGGCCCGGACAACGCCACCACGACGATCGTCATGTACCTGTACCAGAAGGGCTTCCAGTCATTCCAGGTCGGCTACGCGTCGGCTGTGTCCCTTCTGGTGTTCCTGGTGATGATGATCGTCACCCTGCTGCAGTTCCTCGGCGCCAGAAAGTGGGTCCACCAACAGTGACCACGACCGAAGCCACCGTCGCCGGCGCGGCGACCGCCCGGCCCCCGCGGCCCCCGCGCCCGGGCCGCCTCCTGGTCAGCCTGCTGCTGCTCGTCGTCGGCCTGCTGATGATCGCCCCGCTGGTGTGGCTCGTCGTGGAGAGCCTCACCAACGAGAATTCCGCCTTCGGCCTGCCGCCGAACTGGATTCCCAGGCCGTTCACGACCGAGAACTTCCGGAGCATCTCAGGGCTCATCCCGTTCGGGCAGATGGCGGTCAACAGCCTTGTGGTGGCGGTCATCTCCACCGTCGGCTCGATGGCGGTCAGTGTGCTGGCCGCCTACGCCTTCTCCCGCCTGAAGTTCCGCGGCCGGGACGGCATCTTCCTGTGCATGCTCAGTGCTCTGATGGTGCCGGCACAGATGACCGTGATCCCGGTGTTCATCTTGATGCGGCACCTGCACCTGATCGACAACCTGGCCGCGCTGTGGCTGCCGGCTCTGATAAACGTGTTCTCGATCTTCTTCTTCCGGCAGTACTTCAACACCATCCCACGGGAGTTGGACGAGGCGGCGCGCATCGACGGCGCCGGGCACCCGTGGATCTTGTTCCGGATGATACTGCCGCTGTCCGGGCCCGCGGTCGCGGCCATGTCGATCCTGGCTTTCGAGGCGTCCTGGAACAACTACTTCGGCCCGCTGATCTTCCTGTCCACCCCGAGCCGCATGACGCTCCCGATCGGCCTGGTCACCTTGCAGAGCGGTCAGAACAACGGCGCGTCGGTGGTGGTGTTCGCGGCGATCGCCGCGGTGACGATACCGGTGCTGGTCGTGTTCCTGATCTTCCAGCGCAGCTTCGTGGCCAGCGTCGCCTCCGTGGGTATCAGAGGATGAGCGGCCAGGGAACGATGACGGCTCAGAGACGAATGGGTTCCGACGCGGAGAACCGCGCGCTCACCGGGCTGCTTCGCGGGCTGTGGCCCAGCTTGCCCGCGCTGCTCCTCGGCAGCGTCGCGGTCTGCCTGGCCGGTGTGGTCACCGAGCTGATCGCTCCGGGCATCAGCCCCGTCGCGGTGCTGCTCGCGGCATTGCTGGTTTCGCCGTTTCTCCTTGCGCTGATGGGCGTGCTGGATGAGGTGGGAGTCCACGGCGAGGCCGGCGTGGCCACGTGGTGGCACACGCTCCACAACCATTGGCGGTTCGCCGTCAAGCATGCGCTCCCAGCGGCCGTACCCATGGCGATCGCACTGGTCTCGCTGCGAATCTGGGTGCGAACCTCCAGCCTGCTGGTGCTGCCGTCGTTGGCGGTCACCGGCGGGTGCGCGGTGGTCGGCGGGCTCGGCCTGCTCGCCGTGCTGTCGCTCGGCGTGGCCCGCCCGGACCTGCGCGGGCGCCTGCTGTGGATCTGTGCCCTGCACCTGATCGCCCGTCAGCCGCTCCGCTTCCTGGCCGCACCGTGCGTGGCAGGCCTCGGCATCTGGGCCGCCACGCACTGGACGGCCTCACTGCTTCTCCTGGTGCCGGCGCCCGCAATGGTGATGACCGTGGCCGCGGTGCGCACGACCCTCCTGCGATTCGCAGCATCACAGTGAGCTGATTTGACTGGCGCCGTTCAGACGCCCGGCATGGCCTGGACGCAGAGCGGGCTGGCTGGGGACCAGGCAGACGCGCCGTAGGAGTTCACGGCCTGTACCTGAACGCAGTAGGCCTGAGCCGGGATGACCGTGATCGAGGTGCTGGTGCCCGGCACCGTGACCGAGGCCGGTGGATTCGGGACGAACTCTTGGGTGGATTTCACCACGTAGCCGGTCGCGCCCGGATCGGCGTCCCAACTCACCGCCATCAGTGCTGCCGTCCTGGGTGTCGGGGCGCATAGCGACGTCCGTTACCGCCGCCGGGGCGCTGCCGCCGGCCGGTGGCGTGGAGGGGGAGTGGGTCGGTGGCGGTGTGTGGGATGTCGGAGCTTTCGTGGGCGTACTGCTGCCGTGGCCGTCGGCGGGCTGGCTGGACGTGGTCGGGCCCGGGCCGCGTCCGCTGGTGCGGACCCCGCCGCTGCTGCTTGGACTATCGCCGCCGTTGTCGGCACCCGTGCCGTTGCCTCCGACCGGGGTGTTCGGCGTGGATCCGGACCCTGATACCGGAAGGTGGCCACCCCCGGGCTGGATCGTGTCGGCGGCCCATGCCGGCCCCGGGCACCGGTGTCCTTCGCGGAATCACAGCGCGCAGTAGGCGTTGACCAGGGCGGTTTGCGTATCGTTCTGGCCCTTGGTCCCGCCCTCGGTCCCGTGGTACTCGTTGCCCATCATGAGTACCTGCTGGGTGCCGTCGGCGTTGGAGAACCAGTAGCTGTGGTAGCCGAGCACCGCACCGTCGTGGTACCAGACGGTCTTGCCGCAGGGCAGTTTCTCTTGGGCGATGCCGAGCCCGTAGCCGTTCCCGGCGCCGTTGCCCTCCGGCACGAGGGTCTCCAGCTCGGCGGTCTGTGCGGCGGGCAGGAGCCGGCCGCCGATCAGGGCCTGGACGAAGGTGGACAGGTCGGGGAGGGTGGAGACGATCGCCCCGGCCGCGCCGAACATGGTGATGTTGGAGTAGGTGCCGTCGAAGCCCCAGAAGTCGTTGTAGCCGTGCAGGAAGTCACCGGTCAGCTGGTTGGTGGCCGGGAAGCTGGTGCCGGTCAGGCCGAGCGGCTGGATGATCCGGTTGGTGATCTCGGTGCCGGGGGTGTTCCCCGTGACGGCCTGGATGATCATGCCGGCCAGCACGTAATTCGTGTTGGCGTAGGCCCAGGTAGCGCCCGGGGCGGAGACCGGTGCCCGGGAACCGAGCGCGGTCGAGACCAGGGTCTGCGGCGCGTAGACGGCATTGGGGCTGATGTTGGCGAAGTAGTCGATCCCGACCAGACCGGCGTCGGCGCCCGTGTAGTCGGGCAGCCCCGAGGTGTGGTTCAGCAGTTCCCGGATGGTGATGTTCGCACCGCTGTACCCGTTGGAGTCGACGACGCCCGGCAGCCACTTCTCGACGCTGTCGTCGAGCGAGAGCTTGCCCTCGGCCTCCAGCTGCAACACGACCGCCGAGGTGAAAGCCTTGGTGAGGCTTCCGATCCGGAACTGCCCCTGCGGATCGGCAGTCGTCTTCGTGGCTGAATCGCCATACCCGGCCGACACGTACTGCACCGTATTGCCATCACGAATCATGCCGATCACCCCGGGATAGCCATCAGCCACCCCGGTATTCGTCCCCGCCTGCAAAATCGCCGCGGCACTTGGTACATCGGCGCGTGCGGTGGTCGCCCCGACCGTCGGAACTATGGTGGATATCGCGAGACATGCGGCGGCCAGCTTTATGTGAGAACGCAAAGAATCCATCCCCTTGGGTGTATCAGTACTCGCTTACCGGAACGACATCCTACGGACGGGGCACCTCGCGGCTGCCAGGGTAGTGAATCCAAGCTCGGCCGTTATACTCCTTCTCCCGTATTTCGACCGGGATGAAGGCATCCGTGCCAGACTCGTACTTGTCGCAGCCCGCGATCTCCTCGCCGTAACGCTGTGAAAAGATCGCGGCGATGGGCACGTTGTTCGGGGCGTCCGCTATGGCGGTGCGCAACAATGTCGCATTAAGCAGACAGAGCAGAATCTCGAACGGGGTGTTTGAGGCGCTGCCATGGCTGTCCCGATGAATCTCGTCGGCGTGCAGCGCGACCCGGAGGCGGATGCGGAGGTGCTCCGCGGCCCACTCGTTGTACGACAGCAGGAGGGCCGTCAGCCCAGGCAGTACCCGGTCTAACAGTGTCCGCTTCCGGAAACCTGATGGCACGACGAGTCGGCAACCGTCAGTGGTGTTCCACCGCGTGCAACTGTCCCAGTCCATTCCGCCCGCGTGGAAAGCCCCACGGCAGGCCGATTCCAGGAACTGGCGGATCTCCAGCCGGTCCTGCTCTGTGCGGCCGGACGGGGCAGCGATATCGCAGGCCATCAGCATGCGGTATTCGTGGGCTGCTTCCATGATTCCTCCTGGACGTGGGCGCCGGGTCGTGGCGAACTCTGGATGTGGTGCACGCACGAAGCGGCGAGCAGAAGGAACAACACGAGGGCGAGCGCCGCCAGGAGGCAGCCGCGGATCGCCTGCAAGTCTGTCGGCACGAGCTCCGCTCGACCGGCCGGCAACGCATCGGCGTGCTTCTCGCAGTAGTGATCGGCAAGCTGCCTGGCCCCCCGCTCCCGGGGAAGGCGCGGAGTCCGGTACCGGCAGTCCGCACACGAGTAGCGGCAAGCAGCACTCATCGCCCCTCCCTCCGACTGGGACCCCTCGGCCGTGCAGCCCTATTCGGCCCGACTCGGCAAGACTGCTGGCGTGCTGCTCACAGGGCCAGGCCGCAAGGCGGCAAACAACCGGCCAGATAAGGCCGGTCGTTGTCCATTACTGTGTGCTGACTTGGGGTGAGGTGCGGCAAGGGGGATCAGTGTGACTGAGGGGATCGGTCGAGCGGAGGTACTGCGAGCTCTGCGCCGCCAGGCCGGGATGACTCAAGAGGAGTTGGCCGAGGCGGCCGCGGTCGCGGTGCGCACCGTCCGGCGGTTGGAGACCGGGGCGGCCACGGACTTCAGGATCAGCACGGTGCGGATGGTCGCCAATGTGCTGGCCGACGCGGTGCACCGGGACCGGGATGAGGTTTGGCGCGAGCTCGACGGTTCGTCGAGGCAACGCGATGCCGCGCCGGCTCCGGGACTGGCTCCGGATCCGGCTCCGGGACTGGCTCCGGGACTGGCTCCGGACCAGGCGTCCCGCCATGCCGGACCGATCCGGCCGCGGCCCGGCCTCGGCGGGCTCGATGAAGTAGCGGCCGCCCTCGCTCGGAGCGTCCAGGACCGGTGGACCCGAGAAGAGGAGCAGCGGCGGATCCATGATCCGAGGCCGTTGCTGGTGCGCTGGCACGCGGCGCGGACCGGGTTCGCCGAGCGGATATCGCAGGACCGTTCAGCCGGTGACCTGTCGGGTATCGCCGAGACCTACCGGTCGCTGGACACCGGCAGGCTGGTGGTGCTGGGCCGGGCGGGCTCCGGTAAGACCGTCCTGGCGTTGCGCTTCGTGCTGGACTACCTGGCCACTCGGGTCGATGACGAACCGGTGCCGGTGGTCTTCAGCATCGGCGCGTGGGATCCGGCCGCAGTCGGTCTGCGCGACTGGTTGGTGCACCGGTTGCGGCGCGACCATCCCGAGCTCAGTGTGTCGGCGCCCGGCCGACGGAGCACGGCCGCCGCACTGCTCGCGGACGGCTGGATCCTGCCCGTGCTCGACGGGTTCGACGAGATCGCCGGGCGTTTGCAGGACCGCGCGTTGGAGGAGCTCAACGCCACGCGGCTGCCGATGCTGCTGACCGGCCGGACCAGTCCGCTCACCGAGCGGGTCTCGGACACCCGCGTTTTCAGCCGGGCGGCCGGGATCGAACTCGACGACCTGACGCTCGATGATCTGGCCGGATACCTGCCCGGTACCGCGCGGCCGGGCACGACGGCGACGCGCTGGAACCTGGTACTGGAGGAGTTGATCCAGCAGCCGGAGAGACCGCAGGCCGAACGACTTCTCAAGGTTCTGCGTACGCCGCTGATGACGTTGGTGGCGCGCACGATCTACAGCGACGTACCGGACAACGATCCGGGTGAATTGCTGGACACCGCGCGTTTTCCCACCGTCACCGCGCTTGAACAGCACCTGTTGGCTGGATTCGTGCCGGCGCTGTATCGGCGGCCGTACATATATCCGGCGACATATCCCGCAGCCGGCACCGATGGCCGCGTTCATCGACGTCTGACACCCTCGTGGACCGCGGAACAAGCCGGGCAGTACGCCGCGCACCTTGCCGCCCACGCGCGGCGCTCCGAGGACACGGCGGGGCAAGATCTCGCGTGGTGGCGATTGTGCGACTCGGTCAGGCCGGCGTCGCGGATCTTGGCTGTGGTGCTCGCCGGAATAGCCATGACCATTGTCGCGGATACGCTGGTCGCGCTGTCTTACATCGCGCTGGGCAACCGGAGGCCCATGGCGATGCCCCAAGCGTTCGCCACCGACGTGTTTATCTTCGGCCCGCTTGTAGGGCTGTCCTTCGGGTTCATATATGCGCTGACGGTATTGCCGGGACGGTTTCCGATCGAGCCCTCACAGATGCGGATACGCCTGCTCTTCCCGACGCGACACGCCAAAGGCCCGAGCGGGCATGGGCGCGTGGGAACGTGGTTCGCCTACGGGTTTCTCGGCGGCACCGTTCTGGGCTGCGGATACGGTCTGGGGCGTGCGGTCCAGAACTTGGCGTTCGTCCGCGGCCCCAGCCACACTTCTGTCCATGTAGCCCTCTCGGTCACCCTCACGGACATGGCCGCGTTCACCCTCATATTCGGCCTGGCCGCCGGCTTCTCCTTCGGCCTGGCCGCCGGCCTGAGCGTGCCGGACACCGAATCCGCGCCCACGCCGTTGAGTCTGCTGGCCGATGCCCGCGTCGCAGCCGTGCGGCAACTGCTGCTCCTCGTCCCCGCACTGGCGTTGACGATCGCTGTCGGAGGCAAACTGGTGGCCGAGACCGCGCAGGTGTTCCTCGGACGGCTGAACTGGTCCTTCGCCGCCGCGACCGCTATCGGTGTGGTGGGCGGCGTGATCGGGGCCGTGATGTACACGCTCGCGTTCACCGCCTGGGGGCAGTGGCTGCTGCTGACCCGACTCTGGCTTTCACTGACGGGGCGCCTGCCTTGGGCCACCGCCGATTTCCTCGACGACGCCTACCACCGCGGACTGTTGCGGCAGTCCGGCGCGGTGTATCAGTTCCGGCATGCCCGGCTGCAGGCTCAGTTGTCGGCGGCACCGGCATCCGGGCCGGACGTGAAGCCGCCGGTTCAGGATCTGAACACGACCTCGCTGTAGTGAACCGCACCTCGGGATCGCACCCCGGATCGCCCCAGAAGCCCGGCGGGAAGGACGCGATGAACAAAGTCGCCGGCGATCTCCAGGCCGTAGTGACTCAGGCGGAGAGCGGCCACCGACCGTCCGCGCACCAGGCGCTGACCGACGCCCAGGTGGTCGCGGGCATCCGCGGCTCATGATCCATGGCCGCGAGCCATGGTTGAACTCACCTGTCCTGTCGCACCCGGTCCGCGATATGGCGGGCGATCTCGAATGCGCTCGTCGCGGCCGGCGAGGGCGCGTTCAGAACGTGTACCTGGTCGCGCGCGGTCTCGATGAGGAAGTCGTCGACCAGTGAGCCGTCGCGGTGCATGGCCTGCGCGCGTACGCCCGAGCCGTGGCGCACGATGTCGTCCTCGGTGACGGCCGGGACGAGGCGGGCCAGGCTGGCGGCGAAGCGCTTCTTCGAGAACGAGCGGCGGACCTCGTCCAGGCCGGTCGGGATCGCGTGGCGGCGGGCGAGGCGCCAGGTGCCGGGGAAGGTCGCGACCTCGGCGACGTCTCTGGCGGAGAAGTCGGTCCAGCGGTAGCCCTCGCGGCGCAGGGCCAGGACGGCGTTCGGGCCGGCGTGCACGCTGCCGTCGAGCATCCTGGTGAGGTGCACGCCCAGGAACGGCAGTGTCGGGTCCGGCACCGGGTAGATCAGGCCCCTGACCAGGTGGCGGCGCTCGGGCCGGAGCTCGTAGTACTCGCCGCGGAAGGGCACGATCCGCGCCGACGGCGTCAGGCCGGCCAGCCGTGCCACCCGGTCGGAGTGCAGGCCGGCGCAGTTGACCAGGGTTCTGGCGCGGACCACGCCGGCGGCGGTGGCGACCTCGACGCCGCCGGTGCGCCCGGCCCGGATGCCGAGCACGGCACTGTTCAGCCGCAGGTCGGCGCCGGCCTCGCCGAGCAGCCGGACCAGCGCGGCACACACGCCGGGATAGTCGATGATGCCGGTCGACTCGACCCGCAACGCGGCCACGCACGAGACCTCCGGCTCATACTCCCGAGCCTGGGCCGGCGTGATCCGCTTCGCCGGCACCCCGTTGGCAGCGGCCCGCTCGGCCAGCACGTCGAGCGCCGGGATCTCCTGCTCGCCGGTCGCCACCACGAGCTTCCCGCAGACCTCGACGGGCACGCCGTGCCGCCGGGCGAAGTCGATGACGGACCGGTTGCCGGCGACGGACATGCGGGCCTTGAACGAGCCGGGCTTGTAGTAGAGCCCGGCGTGGACGACGTTCGAGTTGTGGCCGGTCTGGTGCGTGGCCCAGCCGGCCTCCTTCTCCAGCACTGTGACGCCCAGCCCGCGCCCGGTCAGCTCCCAGGCAACGGCCAGACCGATGATCCCGCCGCCGACCACTACGACATCGCCCACAAACGGTCAGGCTACGCGACTCGGTATCGCGTTCCCAGGCACCGGCGATTTCGATCACGAAGGTCGGATATGCGCACCGCGCCGATCCCGCCGATCCCGCCGATCCCCGGCTTCGGCGGAAGGCGCCGGCTCCAGGCTTCAGCGGGGCCGCCGGTTTCACACTTCAGCGAGGGCGCTGGTTTCAGTGGAATCCGCCCCCCGCCCCGGCCCCAGCCTGCCCGGCGAAGGCGATCACCAGTTGTTTGGCCCCCGTGGCGATCTCGTCGGTCAGCGCGCTGGTCCGCTGGTGACCGCGGTGCTGGGCGATCCAGGAGCAGCGGATCTTGATGATCTGGTCGACGTCGGCGGGCCGCAGGAACATCGCCTTGCCGGCGTGCAGCCGCCGCGGCCCGCGGTGCTGCCACAGTCGGTGCCAGAACCCTGATTCGGTGTCGAAGCCGAGATACCGGTTGCCCGTCTCCAGCTTCGCCAGCGCGTAGCGGGTGATCAGGCCGCCCATGCTGAAGCCGCCCACGACGAGCTCGGTGTCCGTGACGAATTCGGCGATCGTCTGCCAGATGCCTGGCCGCGGCCCCGCTGTTCGGCGACTCGGCGTTGCTGGCCTCACGACGACCGGACGATAGAGAAGAAGGGCCCTGATATCACCGACCACGTCTTCGCGCGCGGTGCAACGGGGCCGAGGCCGCGCCGCGACTCCCTTGCTGTGCGCGACGCTACCGGGATCCGACCCCCGGTTCTCGTTGAATGTCGACGATCTGCTCGAAGAAGAACTCGTGCTTGAGGAAGGAGACGTCATACTCGTGGCCCGGATAGGGCGGGATCAGTTGGGATGCCTGGATCAGCCGCCAGCCGTCTTGAAGTGCCGCGAGCCCTGACTCATACGGCGGTTCGTCGCCATCGCCCGTGGTGGGTGACGTGTGCCCGGCACCGTCGTACTGCGACCAGCCGACGACATGGGAGTCCAGTGCGGAGTTGGCCAGGTACAGAACCAGCACCTGCTGGCGGAGCAGGGGAGTCGCGGTGGCGGGACGCCGGCCGGAGTCCGAGGTGGTCGTCATATCGCCGCCTCCTTCGGGCGGTTGGAGACCCTGGTCACCCAGTAGTCGATGTCGAAGCGGTCGTCGCCGGTCAGCGCACGCCACAGCAGGACGCGGTTGTAGCGCTCCAGCCGTCCGGTGGCCGGCTCGTACCACGGGAAGGTGGCGTCCAGTTCCCTGATCACCTGCGGGTCGTCGAGGTCTGAGGTGTTCCACAGCCGCAGTTGGCGGACCGCCGGATTGAAGCGGATCTTGAACATGTGGCGCACCGTGTCGCTGTCGTTGCGCCGGCCGCCGTGCCAGAGGCCGTGGTGCAGAAACGCCACGGTCCCCGCCGGACAGACCAGCCGGTCCTGGCCGCGCAGGTTCTGGTAGCGCCCGGTGTCGGACTCGTTGATCCGGCGCAGGTGGCTGCCGGGGACGCTCAGCGTTCCGCCCATATCCAGCGTCACCGCCTGCGGGTAGTACATCAACTGCACGTCGAAGGCGTCGGGGCGGACATCGATGATGGCGTCCCCGTGCAGCGGTTGCGCCTGGCCGCCGTGCGGCTCGCGGACGTGCACGGCGTGGTGGTCCACGGTCGGCTCGGGCCCCACCAGGCTGTGGAGAGCCCCCGCCACCTGTGGCAACTCCAACAACCGGCGAACGAAAGAGTTCTTCGCATAAGCCTGGGACAGCGGGGTTCCGTACGGCACCGGCGGAACCCCGGCCGCCAGCGCCGTCAAGGCCTCGGCATTCATCTGCTCCGGCACGACCGCGTCCAAGCGCAGCGACCCGCGCGCCACGAAGCGCGCCATCTGAACCGAGGCGAGCAGTACTTTCCTGTTCTCCATGGCCGCCACGCTAGGTGCCGGCCCCGGAGCGCCGGGTGGGTTCGGCTCACCCTCCACTGGTCGATTATCACCATGCTCGCCAGAGGCGGTTGTGATCGCTGTGGTAGACACGTGCCCATGGACACGGCTCTCGCTCACCTTGACGAGCCTCCGAGCCTTGCCGCGGTCGGCATCGGGGTGCACGGCCCGGCCGGTCGTGTGGACGAGTTCTCGCTGCCGGATCTGTGGCAGCTTCATCTTTACGGCTACGAGGCCGACTTGACGGTGGACGGTACCGCGCACGAGATCCGCCCCGGCCGTGTCAGCCTCATCCCGCCCGGCACCCAGGTCTGCTACCGCTACCGGGGCCGCTCCGAGCACCTCTACGTGCACATGCGCCTGCGACCGACCGGGGATGCCCAGAGCGTGCCGGTGATTCAGGACACTGGTTCCGAACTCTCCTCACTCACCGTGCAGTTGCGCCTGGCACTGGCCGCCTGGCCCAACACTCCGGCGCGAGCCGCCGCCGAAGTGTGGGCCGCCCTGTGGCGGATCGCCCAACTCGGCCCGCCGCGGCCCCGCAAAGCGCAGGAGACCCACCCGGCGGTGGCCACCGCGATGGCCCTGATCGAGGCCCAACTGGCCGAGCCGCTGACGGTACCGGCGATCGCACGGGCGGCAGGCGTCTCGCACAACCACCTGACCCGATTGTTCCGCGCTGCCACCGAGCAGTCCGTCGTCGGCTACATCCGTACCAGGCGGATGGAGCGCGCCCGCCACTTCCTGAGCTCCACCACCTTGTCGATCCCCGCGATCGCGGCCTCCGTCGGCATCCCCGACCTGCAGGCGTTCAACAAGGCCTGCCGCCGCGAACTCGGCGGCGCCCCCCGCAGCATCCGTGCCGCCCTGAGAACGGCAGATCGTTCCAGGTGAGAAGCGGCCCCCGTGCTGGGGAGATGTTTGACCAGTCAAACATCGCGGGTCATGGCCGGCGGTATGACCCCGACGCGGTGGCTGACCCCCACGGAGATGCGGGCGTGGACCGCGTTCCTCGACTGCTCGACCCTGCTGGGCGACTACCTTGACCAGCAGCTCAGACGCGACGCGCGCCTGACGCACGCCGACTACGGGCTGCTCGCCCGCCTGTCCGCGGCGCCTGACCGGACGATGGAGATATCGCCGCTCGCAGAGCAGCTCAAGTTCACGCGCAGCCGCCTCACCCGCGCGGTGATCCGCCTGGAGGACTCCGGCTACGTCCGACGCCGGGACGATCCGTCCGACCGGCGCGGCCAGTTGGCCGAGCTCACGGAGACCGGCGCGGAGCTGCTCACGAAAACAGCACCGGGCCATGTCGCCGCTGTACGGCGCGCGGTGTTCGATGTCCTGGTCCCCGAGCAGGTGGGGCAATGGGCGACGATCAGCGAAGCCATCACCGCGGCCCTGCGCCGCGCCGACGAGGAGTCCGCCTACCCGTCGGCGCCGCCCTGGCAACGCCGCTGACATTCCCGCCGGCTGTACCGCCGCCACGGCGGCATCCGCACATCGCACATCTGCCCGTATAGGAGGGCGCCACGCGCGTCGCCATCACCGGATCCACCGGCCTCATCGGTTCCGCCCTCACCCGCTCGCTCCTCGCCGACGGACACCAGGTGGTCCGTCGACTCGGCTCCGGAGACCAATACTGGCCGTTCATCTCGCTCACCGACCACATCGCGGCACTGCGCTTTGCGATCGACGCCGCGGAGGCGTCGGGCCCGGTCGACTTCACGTCTCCCGAACCGCTGACGAGCCGCGAGATCACCCGAGCCTTGGGCCGCGCTCCGCATCGCCCGACCGGGGCCGCCGTCCCGGCCTTCGTCCTCAGGGTGGTGCTCGGCGAGTTCTCCACCAGCATCACCTCCAGCTGCCGCGCAGTCCCAGCCGGATTGCTCAAGGCAGGCTTCGCTTTCAGCCACCCCGGAATCGACGACGCGCTCCACTTCGTTCTGCGAACGAGCTGACCGCATCCGTCGCGGTGAAGGCGCCGCCGGGAAGCCTGCGCTCCAACTGATCGAGCCCACTGTCATGCCGCGGGTGAGCGTCCGTTGGAAGATGAGGAAGAAGACGATCGCCGGGATGATGCCGAGGAGAGCGGAAGCCGCCTGCATCGTCACGTCCACACGGCTGCGCACATGTAGGGCTCAGGGCGCAGTCCTGGACCGAATCGGTTCGACGAGTGGCGTGCGCTGTCGACCTTGGACGCCGGGATGCGCCGGGGAGCGCTTTTCAGGACGCTTTCATAGTGCTGCGCAGGTCTGGGCCTCGCGAAGCGCGAAGTATGTAACACGCCGTTGACCGACCCTGTCAGCAGTCGTAGCATCCGATCCACCGGATACGCGAATCGATTCGATGCCCTGACCGGTCAAGCCGCAGAGCCCGTGACCGGTGTCACTGACGACCTGTCCAGACCGGGGTGCCCGCTGTGTCCTGACAGCGCCCGCCGGCCTTCCGTGAGTCAAACGCATCGTGTGCAGAACAACGCAGCCGCGCCGTACCACAGGAGGAATCGATGAGAACAAGAAGCAGACCCAGCCACGTGGCGCTGGCGATCGCCACCGCCCTGGCGCTCGCGTTCTGGATGCTGGCACCGGCCGTGAGCCGGGCATCCTCCGGCGAGTCGTTGAGTGTGGACTTGGCGTCGACACGCGGACCGTCGACAGGGGTGGGGGAGGGGTTCCTCTACGGCTTCACCGAGGACGGCACGCAGCCGGCGGACCAGTTCATCCAACCTCTGGGGATCAACGCGTTCCGCGGCGGCGGCTGGTTCTCCGGCGGCTGGATCAAGGACAACTACCAACTCGGCTCCGCCACGCAGGCCGATGTCAACTCGATCCTGGCCGAGGCGAAGAGGCTGACCCAGCCGCCGTATCACGCGCAGTACCAGGTGTTGCTCACCGACCTGTACGGACTCAACGGGGGTCAGCCGTCGAACACGATGTATCCGTGCGACAACGGCAACTGCTCGAACTGGGCCGCCTTCATCGATCAGACGGTGAGCGCGTTGCAGGCCTCGGGGTTGAAGCTGGCCTACGACATCGACAACGAGCCGGACATCTCGGTCTTCTGGAAGGCGGGGGTGGACAGCACCCAGTACTTCCAGATGTGGGACACCGCCTACCGGGAGATCCGCCGGGTCGCTCCCGGAGCGCAGATCGTGGGGCCGTCGTTCGGCTACACGCCACAGCGCAGCCCGGGTGAGTGGCAGACCTGGTTCTCGCACGTCAAAGCGGCCGGGACCGTGCCGGACATGATCAGCAACCACGACGAGGGGGACGTGGACGACCCGGTCACCGTCGCGCAGGCGCTCAACAGCGATCTGACGGCGGCGGGGATCGGCGCGGTGCCATTGTCGGCGAACGAGTACCAGCCGGCCGACCGGCAGACCGCCGGCGTGACCGCCTGGTATCTGGCACGATTCGCGCAGTCCGGATACACCAACGCGATGCGCGGCAACTGGTCGTGCTGCGTGACGCCGAACCTGACCGGGGTGCTCACCCAGGTCAACGGGACCTGGCAGCCGACCGGCAGTTGGTGGGCTCTGCGTGACTACGCCGACATGACCGGAACCCTTGTGAACACCTCCGGGCAGGTCGGCTCCACCGCGATCTCGGCGTCCGAGGACTCCGCCGACAAGCGCGCGGTGGCGATCATCGGGGACTCCAACGGCTACACCGGCGCGGCGTCGGTGACCTTCGACAGCCTGTCGTCAGTACCCTGGCTCGCGAACAACGGCAGCGTGAACGTCACCGTGGACCGCATTCCGGACCAGGCGCCGCTCAGCTCGCCGCAGGTGGTCTACAACCAGAACGTCAGCACCTCGGGCGGTTCGATCACCGTGCCGTTCACGTTCCAGTCCGCGCACGACGCGTTCGCCGTGTACGTGACTCCGGCCGGATCGACCGGCGGCGGCTTCCCGAGCGGCTACCACCAGATCACTGTCGCCAGCGACAGCTTGTGTCTTGACGTGTATGGCGACACCGGCAACGCCGGCGCGGCCATCGACCAGTGGACCTGCAACGGGCAGGGCAACCAGCAGTTCCAGTTCGTCCCGGTCTCCAACGGCTATGGCGAGATCCAGGCGCAGAATTCCGGTCAGGACGTCGCGGTCGCGAACAGTTCCACAGCCCAGGGCACGCCGGATATCGTTCAGCAACCGGTGAACGGTGCTTCGAACAGCCTGTGGCTGCCCCAGCAGCAGTCCGACGGCTCCTGGCAGTTCAAGAACCAGAACAGCGGCGTGTGTCTGGACGCGTACGGCGACGGCAGCAATGCCGGCCAGCAACTGGATCAGTGGCCGTGCAAGAACGCGCCCGGCACGAACCAGGATTTCGCGCCTCGCTGAACGCACCCGCCGCCCCGTGGCGTTCGTGACAGAGCACTGCGGGGCGGCTCCCGCCGAATCCTGCGACGGTGTCGCGACTACACTGGTGCGAATCGATTCGATCGGAGTGTCGATGAACATCGGGGAGATCGCCCGCCGCTCGGGGGTGTCGCGCAGCACGGTGTCGTACGCGCTGTCCGGCAAGCGACCGGTGGCGGCGGCCACGCGCAGGCGCATCCTGGAGGTCGTCGACGAGCTCGACTACCGTCCCAGCGCCGCGGCGCGGGCGCTGAGGGAGGGGCGGACCCGCACCCTGGGCCTGGTGATCCCGCCTGCCGGGGCGCGGCTGACGTCCATGCAACTGGACTTCGTCGCCAGCGTCGTGGAGGCCGCGGCCCGTGTCGATCTGGATGTGCTGCTCTCCCCGTCCGGCGGCGACCACGACCGCTCCTTCGACCGCCTCGTCACCGGACAGCGGGTGGACGGCGTGGTCCTGATGGAGATCCGGTTGGCGGATCCGCGGGTCACCCGCCTGGAACAAGCCGGAATGCCGTTCGTGACCGTGGGCCGCGTCGGCGAGCCGGACCGCATGTGGTGGGTCGACGTGGACTACGCGACGCTGATCGCCCGCTGCGTCCACCACCTCGCAGATCTGGGACACCGCCACATCGCGTTCATCAACCGCTCCGCCAGGCTCGTGGCAGCCGGATACGGCCCCGCTCGGCGCGCGTATCAAGGATTCACCGAGGCGGCCGTCCAGCGGGGGGTGATCGCCTCGGAGTTCTGCTGTGCCGACGACGCGTCGGCGGGAGAGACCTGCGTGGCGCAGATCCTCGCCGCGCACCCCGAGGCCACCGCGATCGCGACGATCAACGAGGCCGCGCTGCCGGGCGTCCAGCGAGCGTTGGAGCGCGCCGGGCACGAGATTCCCGACACGTTCTCCGTCACCGGGGTCGTGGCGAGCCGCTGGGCCGAGGAGTCCCGGCCGCAGCTCACCGCCGCCGACGTCCCGGCGGCGGAGATGGGCGCGACCGCCGTGCAGCTCATCATGGAGCGCATCGCGGAACCCGGTGCGGCACCGAAGCGTCGGCTGTTCGCGCCTCCGATCTCCTTGCGCGGCAGCACCGGCCCGGTCGTGCGGTGAGGATGTGTCGTCGGGGCACGGGCTCCGGGAGCGCGGGGATCAGCCCATCGGTATGCGGTGCCGCGTACGGCTTCCAGCGCGGCGGGCGTCTTCACCGGGGTCCAGGCGTTGGACGCGTTCCACTGGATGCCCGCCTGATTGTCGATGTAGCCGGCGGTGGTCGGGGCGTTCCATGTCGTGTACTCGAACGTGATGCCGGAGAACGTGATGTCGTGAACCGGTGTGACGGCGGCCGGGATGACGACGAAGCCGTCCAGCAGCATGTAGCTGCCGCTCTGCTTCACGAGTTGGATGGTGTGGCTGCCGGGCGCGAGGCCGGTCACCGTCACCAGGGCCTGTTGAGCTGTTCGGTCTGGGTAGCGCCGCTGATGACCGGGGTCTGCCCCGGCGCCGCCTGCCACAGGACGGTGTGGCCGTTCTGCCCGGAATCCCGCGGTCCGAGTTGGAAAGTTGTGGAGAGCCGGTAGGTGCCGCCGGTCAGGGACACCACGATGTCTCCGGTCATCGAGCTCGCGAGGCTCTCGACCGTGCTTTTCGCCTGGCTGAGGCTGCATGGCGAAGACGACGAGCAAGCGGTCCCCGAGCCGCTCGGCGAAACGTAAAGCGTCGTCTGCACAGCCGCACGCGCATCGGCGGCGCCGAATAAGGGTGCGCAGATGATCGACGACGCCAGCCGACGACGCCAGCCCGAGTATGGACAGCCACAGCGCGGGTCTGGTTCGGGCTGAGTGCGTTCTCATGTGTTGCGCCCTTTCGGCGTGGCTGCTTCCCGCCTGTCAAGATTGCGGCGTGCTTGCTAGTGCGGTGGCCGGATTGGTTCACCGGGTTGGTGGTGTGGTCACCTGTTGGACGAGAGTCGGGTGCGGAGGTCGCCGGTCGTGTACGGGGTTTAAAGGCGTTGTTGAGAAATCGGCAGATTTCGGCCAAATGTTCTCGCGCACGCGGCGGCGGGCGGGCAGGCGGCCGAAATCCGCCGGTTTCTCAACAACATGTGTACTCACCCCGAGAACGAACAACCCAGGCGCCAACCCCCGACGCCGGGACCAGAACCACCGCAGCGCCCGCACCCAAGCCGGGCACGGCTGAGCCGACCACACATGTTGTGAAAAAACGGCCGGTTTTCGTCCGCCCTGCCACGCGACCGCGCCTTGCGTACACAAGCCGGCGGACGAAAACAGGCGGTTTTTTCACAACGCCCTTAACCCCGTACGTGACCGGCGGCCTCCGTGCCCGACTCTCGCCCAACCCGCAACCACACCACCAACACGGCAAACCAATCCAGCCACCGCACTAGCCATGGTGCAATGTTCCAGACTGATGTAGCTACGGATGCGATATGTGTCAAGCACATCAGTTTTGGCACGAGTGTCAGCGCATCGGGTTGCCGCATCGCCGCTCAGACGCGGCTGCCATTCCGGTGAGACATAAGCCCTGTTGGGTGGCCTTCAACGTGAGGCGAAACGGGTTGATGAACGCCTCGACAGGCGCTGGTAGATGATCTCTTTACCGGGCTCTCCATCGCCGAAAGTTGCATACTCGCCGTGCTGCGCAGGCGCAGCACGGCGGCGCCGTCCGCGCGAGACGATTCCGTCGTGGACGTCGATCTGGAGCGAACGACATGGGATGGATGATCGCACTCCGGCAGGTGTTGAGTAATGGGCTGGTTACCCGGTGCCCTGCGCTGATCGAGCTGGAAGTTTCACCAGGCGGCGGCCGGTGGCGTGCGCGGTCCCGATGGTGACTCGACTCTAAAGGCACTGGTCAGGTGCTTCGTGGAAGCTCACTGGCGGTGAGCTGGTCTGGGCGGGGCTCTAGGAGACCACGATGAAGCTGTGGCGGTCCTTGTGCGCCCGCCGATGTCCTGTCATTGTCAGCCAAGAGGTCCGAAAGTTCGCGCACACATCCCATCTCTGGGTCGGCAGTGTGCCCCAATCCGACCGTGCGGGCGGTGAATGCTGTGCAGCCACGAGGAGGTCGGGTCATGCGACGGCAGAGGTGGGCGGTGCCGACTGGCGGCGCGCGGACGGGATCCGTGTCAGTGCTCTGGCGGCATTCATTTCGACTGCCGGTCGCTGCGGTCGCGGCCGTCGCCGCACTGCTCGCGGCGATGCTCGCGGTCGGACCGGCCTTCGCCCAGTCACGTGTGCCCGGCGCTGCGGCGGTGCAGGTGACGGGGACGCAGCGTGGTCCGGATCCGACGCTCGCGATGATCGAAGCCAGTCGCGGCCCGTTCGCCACCGCGCAGCTCAGCGTTCCGTCCGGCAACGGGTTCGGCGGCGGGGTGGTCTACTACCCGACGGACACCAGCCAGGGCACTTGGGGCGCGCTGGCGATCGTGCCGGGATATACCGCGCTGTGTGCCAATGAGGAGGCCTGGATGGGCCCCTGGCTCTCCTCGTTCGGCTTCGTCGTGATCTGCACCGAGACCAACACCGGCACCGACAGCGACAGCCAACGCGCCGCCGAACTGCGGGCCGCGCTGACCTGGCTGACCACCCAGAGCCCGGTCAAGAGCGAGGTCGACCCGGCCCGGCTGTCCGTGCTCGGCCACTCCGCGGGTGGCGCCGGGGCCATGGAAGAGGCCGAACAGCACCCCGAGCTGCGGGCGGCCATCGGGCTGGCTCCCGGCTTCCCCGGCCAGGGACTGACTCTGGCCACTGACACGGTGCCCACGCTGATCGTCGG
The DNA here is from genome assembly GCF_015356865.1 of Catenulispora pinisilvae. Lineage (GTDB taxonomy): Bacteria > Actinomycetota > Actinomycetes > Streptomycetales > Catenulisporaceae > Catenulispora > Catenulispora pinisilvae. The sequence continues at coordinate 44,669 of NZ_JAAFZA010000026.1, read as the reverse complement.
CGGCCAGAACGACGCGACCGTCACGCCGTCGTATCTCAGTAACCTGTACGGCACGCTCCCGGCCTCGACGCAAAGCGATTTCGCGCAGATCGCCGGAGCGGACCACGTGTACTACACACACCCGAACAACGTCGAGATGAAGCTGATCATCCCGTGGCTCAAGGTGTTCGTGGACAGCGACACCCGCTACACGCAGTTCCTGTGCCCGGCGCTTCCGGATCCGTCGTCGATCTCCGCCTACCAGCCCAAGTGCCCGTACGTGCCTGGCGGCAGCACCCCGCCGCCGCCCACGTCGGTCGCGATCGTCGGTGCCGGCTCGGGGCGTTGCGTGACTGTGCCCGGTGGTACGCAGACCGGCGGCACCCAGGTGCAGTTGTCGGACTGCACCGGCGGGACCAGCCAGCAGTGGACCGACACCGCCACCGGCCAGTTGCGGGTGCTCGGCACCAGCTGCCTGGACGCGAACGCCCAGGGCACCAGCCCCGGGACCAAGGCGATCATCTGGTCGTGCAACGGCCAGCAGAACCAGCAATGGACAGTGCACGCCGACGGCACCATCACCGGAGACCAATCAGGACTTTGTCTGGACGCCACCGGCGCGGGGACGGCCAACGGCACGCCGCTTGAGCTGTGGACCTGCAACGGCGGCAGTAACCAGAAGTGGACCCTACGGTAGGAGGCTCGTTCCATGCCCGCTTCGGATTCGTTCCCAGAGCACCAGCACCAGCTCACGCGTCGACGGCTGTTGGCCACCGGCGCGGGCGCGGCCGCCGCGTTCGCTCTGCCGCGCTTCGCCCCCGCGGCTTCTGCGGCCGCGACGACCGCCAGTCCTGAGAACCTCACCGCGACCAACGCCGCGCTCCAGTCCGTCGACCTGTCCGGTTCCTGGAGCTTCACCCCGGCCGGCCAGGGCACGACGTCGATCATGGTGCCCGGGGGCGGGTGGTACAAGCAGGGCTTCACCAACGTGGGCGAGGCGGTGTACTCGCGCAGCATCACCGTGCCGGACTCGGGGCAGCCGCAGTCGGTGTGGATCGAGTTCGGCGTGGTGAACCATCAGGCGACGCTGTCGGTGGACGGCCGCGTGGTCGCCACCCAGACCACAGCCTTCACCCCCTCGATGTTCGACATCACCGCGTACGTGACACCCGGCACCACGCACACGATCAGCGTGGACGTCAAAGGCCGCAACGCGCTGAAGAGCTCGTCCGGCAACTATCTGGTGCCTGTCGCCGCCGACTGGTGCGAAGCGATCCCCCAGGGCATCTTCCGCTCCGCGTTCCTGCGCGTGTATCCGGCGGTCTACGTCAGCGACGCGTTCGTGCGTACCTCGGTGGCCAACCAGAGCCTCACCTACGACGTGTCGGTGACCAACACCTCGGGCAGCTCGCGCTCGGTGACGCTGACCGGGTCGCTCGCCTCCGACAACGGCACATCGTTCAGCTACCCGACACTGCCGGGTGCCACCGTCACGGTGGCCGCGCACTCGACCGCGAAGGTGACGGTCGGTCCTGTGGCCTGGAACCTCGGCACCGCCTCCTACTGGTGGCCGAATGTGCCCTATCGCTCCGGCTACGGCGCACAGCTGCACGATCTATCAGTGCTCGCATCCACCGATGACGGACACACCAGCGAGGCCACCTACCGGTTCGGATTCCGGGAGTTCACGCAGAACGGTGCGTACTACTACCTCAACGGCATCCGCGCGAACCTGCGCGGCGACAACCTCCAAGGCGCCGACTACGACCGGGTCAACAACGGCGGCGTGGGCGACGCCTATGACACGCTGCCCGGCTTCCTGCCGCCGTCCCAGGGCAACGGCGGCTGGCCGCAGGCCGTCGACAACTATCAGCGGCTCAACTACAACGTGGTCCGCGTCCACCAGGAGCCGGCCAGCCCCTACATGCTCGATGTGGCCGACGAGATGGGCCTGATGGTCATCGACGAGACCGCCATCCGCGGCTCCAACAACACCCAGGACTTCGTCGCCGGACACGACAACATGGTCAACCACGCCCGCGCCCTGGTGCTGCGCGACCGCAACCACCCCGCGGTCATCCGCTGGAGCCAGGCCAACGAGCCGACCGGCAGCACCTTCGACTCTGAGCAGTTCGAGCAAGACCTGTACGCGGCGATGAACGGCAACGACGGCACCCGGCCGATCAGCGTCGACGCGGGTGTCGGCGCGTCACCGAACCACTACCCGGACATGACGTACGCCAACTTCAACATCGTGCCGCACTACCTGGACGGCTTCGGCCACTACGGCGACCAGCTCTGGTCCGGGACCGGCCGCCCCCTCGGCGACGGCGAGTACATCTGGCCCGCCTGTAACACGAAGCAGGGTTTTGAGTGGTTCGCCACTTCCACGGCCGCCAAGCGCGGCAAGGACGCCAGCGACCTGCGCCCGTACACGCTGCTGTCCGCCTGGGCCGGGTTCGTGCCCGGTGTGAAGACCACCGACTTCACCCCGGAAGAAGGCGGCCACCCGATCTACGGTGCCGACAACCTGCCCGACCCCTGGAGCAACCCGCAGATCCAGCGGATCCAGGCCGCCTTCAACCCGATCGCCGCCCTGGACCTGCCCTACTGGTCGGCCTCCGGCGTCTCGGACTCCAACGGCGACTTCCCGCTTGCCCAGTCAGTGCCCTCATACGCCTACGGCAACACCGTGACACGGAACATCACCATCTTCAACGACGACTTCGCCACCACCTCCGTCGGCTTCACCTGGACGGCGCACCTGGACCAGCCCACCGGCACGGTCATCGCCACCGGCACCAGCACCCTCACCATCCCGCTCGGCTCCCGCCTCACCCAACCGGTCACCTTCACCGCCCCGGCCTCCGGCTCCCGGATCTACCTGGTGCTGTCCACAAGCAAGTCCAGCACCACCACCTTCAGCGACTCGGTCGAGTACTTCACCCTGAGCGGCAGCTCCGGCGGCGGACCCACACCGGGGACGTACCACATCGTCAACCGCAACAGCGGCAAGCCGCTGGCCATCGCCGGCAACTCCACCGCCGACGGCGCCAAAGCCGTCCAGCAGACCGGCGCCGCCGCGTGGACCATCAGCACCACATCGGACGGCGCCTACACCCTGACCTACACGGCCACCGGCAAGGTGCTCGACGTCAACGCGTCTTCCTCGACCGCAGGGTTGCAGCTGCAACAGTGGACCGCCAACGGCGGCACCAACCAACAGTGGTACCTCAAGCCCGCCGGCACCGGGTACTACACCATCGCCAGCCACGACAGCGGACTGGTGGCAGACGTCTCCGGCCAATCGACCAGCGACGGAGCCCAGGTCGTGCAGTGGACCGCCAACGGCGGTACCAACCAGCAGTGGCAGCTGGCGCCTTGACCGAAGACTCACAGGGTCGGCGGCCGGCGATCGCGTCCTGCCACCCACCCGGTGCAGCTACGCGAGCCGGTAAGCGAGTCTTCTATCGATTCAGGGCGTGGCTTGTGCTGGGAGATGCTGACACGTCCAGTCCATGGGGCTGCCGCCCGAAATGTGCTGGTGGCCGACCCGCCCGACGTCCGCCGGCCTGGCCGGGAACAGGCAGCGATGGAGGCTGTGACGATCATCAACTCCAACGGCACCATCACCGGAGTGCAGTCAGGACTCTGCCTGGACGTCACCGGCGCCACCACCGCTGACGGGACACCGGTGGAGCTGTGGACCTGCAACGGCCAAACCAACCAGCAATGGACCCTCGGCTGACCGGATCGCGCCAAGGTTGAAAGTTTCGTTCTCATCGATGAGGAGGGCGCCAGCGCATCGCAGGCCTCGACGAGTCGTGACCTGTGATGTCCGGCGTGCCACCGCTCCAGTCGTCGGCGAATCGATTCGATGCCTTCTTGAGGTTTCGGCGGGACCTCGACACCGTCACCAGCGACCAGCGGTGCCGAAGCGGTGCATCGGGTCGTTGGTCGGCGAGGAGGCGGCGGATGTACAGCGACTTAGTCGGTGAGCGGTCAGTGGAGCACCGGGTTCACAGCCGATGTGAGCGTGACGAACAGCGAGATCGCACCGACCAACGGGTGGAAGGCGCCTTGGACCGCCACCGCGGACTACAGCGGCTCGATCGCGCCGAGAGGCGATACCTCGTCCGGCTTCCGGGCCGGCTATTCGGGTACTGACAGATGTTCGACGTTGACCTGCACCACAAGATGAAAAGGAAGGCGATTGTGTCTAGACTCAGCGGAATCCTCAGGCGCCTGCGTGGTTCCACGGCGGCGCTCGCGGGCCTGGCGCTGGCTGCGAGCGGTGTGGTAGCCGTCGTGGCCGCACCGGCGCACGCCGCGACGTCCATCACCGTCAACGGCGCGTCCGGCGGGCGCACTTTCGATGGCGTCGGCGCGATCAGCGGCGGGGGCGGCAACAGCAGGTTGCTGATCGACTATCCGGAGCCCGAACGCAGCCAGATCCTGGACTACATGTTCAAACCGGACTACGGGGCGGCCGCGCAGATGCTCAAGGTCGAGATCGGCGGTGACACCAACTCCACCTCGGGCGCCGAGCCCAGCATCGAGCACAGCCGCGGGGTGGTGAACTGTACCGTCGGCTACGAGTTCTGGCTCGCCGAGCAGGCCAAGGCTCGCAACCCGAACATCAAGCTGTACGGACTGGCCTGGGGCGCGCCCGGCTGGATCGGCAACGGGAACTTCTGGTCCACCGACATGGTGAACTACCTGGTCTCCTGGCTGGGCTGCGCGAAGTCGCAGGGTCTGAGCATCGACTACCTCGGCGGATGGAACGAGCGCGGGTACAACGTCGCCTGGTATGAGCAGTTGCGCAGCGCGCTCAACGCCAACGGATACGCCGGCGTCCAGATCGTCGGGGCGGACTCCGACTGGACGATAGCCAACGACGTCGACTCCAACCCGTCCTTCGCCTCCGCGGTCGGCGTCATCGGGGCGCACTATCCGTGTGGCTACCGTTCGGCGCAGTCCAGCTGCACGGTTCCGTCGGCGGCGAGTTCGTCCGGCAAGCAACTGTGGGCCAGTGAGAACGGCTCGGACGACTACAACGCCGGCGCGCAGGCGATGGCGCGCGGCATCAACCGCGGCTATATCGACGGGCGGATGACCGCGTACCTCAACTGGCCGATCGTCGCCGCGGTCACGCCGAACCTGCCGTATCCCACGATGGGCCTGGTGTCCGCGCCGCAGCCGTGGTCCGGCTCCTACTCGGTCGGCAAGAACGCCTGGGTGATGGCGCAGACCACGCAGTTCACCGCGCCGGGCTGGAAGTATCTGGATTCCTCCAGCGGCTACATCGGCGGCAATCGCGGCAACGGCAGCTACGTGAGCCTCAAGGCGCCGAACAACAGCGACTACTCCACCATCATCGAGACGGTCGACGCCGGCAGCGCTCAGACGCTGAACTTCAACGTTGCCGGGGGCCTGTCCACCGGCCAGGTGCACGTGTGGGCGACCAACGTCAATTCCAACAACTCCGCCGACTACTTCGTGCACACCGCTGACGTCACGCCGTCCGGCGGGAGCTTCAGCCTGACCGTGCAGCCCGGGTACGTCTATTCCCTGACGACCACCACCGGCCAGGGCAAGGGCACCGCCGTAGGTCCCGCCTCGGCGGCGATGTCCCTTCCGTACAGCGACACCTTCGACAGCGACGCCACCGGTAGCGAAGCGAAATACCTGATGGACTGGCAGGGCTCCTTCGAGGTCGCCGCTTGTGGCGGCGGTCGCAGCGGCCAGTGCGTGCGGCAGATGAGCCCGCAGGCGCCGATCACGTGGGACACGCTCTCCGATCCGCATGCGTTGCTCGGTGATGTGTCCTGGAGCAACTACACCGTCAGCTCGGATGTGCTGCTGGAGAAGTCGGGTTACGCCGAGCTGATGGGCCGGGCCAACACCCAGTCCTACGGCGGGGCCGGCGGGCTGAACGCGTACCACCTGCGCGTCAGTGACACCGGGGCGTGGTCGATCCTGAGCACGAACACCGGCGCCACTGTCAGCACCCTGGCAAGCGGTACCGTCGCGGCACTGGGCACCGGCCGTTGGCACAGCCTGTCCCTGGCCTTCTCCGGCGCCACCATCACCGCGACCATCGACGGCACCCAGGTCGGTACCGCGAACAGCACCACCTGGGGCGCCGGCCAGATCGGCTACGCCACCAGCCAAGGTGAGACCGCGCAGTTCGACAACCTGTCGATCACCCCCGGCACCGGCGGCGGCGGAGGCAGCGGCGAGATCATCGGCACGGGCTCCGGCCGGTGCGTCGACGTGCCCAACGCCTCGCAGACGCAGGGCACGCAGGTCGAACTGTGGGATTGCAATGGCGGCACGAACCAGCAGTGGACCGCCACCGCCGCCGGCGAACTGCGGGTCTACGGCAGCGACTGCCTGGACGCCTCCAACCAGGGCACCAGCGCGGGCACCAAGGTCGACATCTGGCCCTGCACCGGCGGCAGCAACCAGAAGTGGACGCTGAACGCCGACGGGTCGATCACCGGCGGTCAGTCCGGCTTGTGCCTGGACGCCGCCGGGGCCGGTACCGCCAACGGCACGCTGCTGGAGCTGTGGACCTGCAACGGCGGCAGCAACCAGAAGTGGACACACAGCTGATCCGCTCGAGAACCCGTTGATCTCCGTCGTTCGCGACCCGGGTCGCGAACGACGGAGATCAACGCCGCCCGCTGAACCCCCTGGTCACCCTGCCCCACCTGAACAACGCCAGCGGAGCGCTCCGCAACCAGGGGAGTCTCTCCACCGATACGGTCCCGCTGATCCCCGGCAAGACCATCAAGTATCTGACGCTCCCGAATGTCGGCGTGACCTTGATCAACCAGACGGCGCTGCACGTCTTCGCGATCGCCGTCGGCTGACCCTCGCCACACCATGACGGGGCCGGGCGCGGCCCCGCGTCATGGGATGACGACCCAATCGCACCGTCCTGAAAGGTGAAACTTTCGATCAGAGAACCATCGTCGATCAAAGGCGGAAACTTGATCGATATTGCTCTCAAGTGCCATTACCCGGATGACGGTCCGGGACTAAGGAGAGAGCGCCACCAGCCTTTCCTGGACACCCCGTTCAGTTCGGACTACAAGACATCCCATGTGCACCGGCCGCGAAGCCGGTCCGCCACTATGCCATGACCCATGCAGGGAGTCTTTCTCATGCGCTTCCGACTGCTCCTGACCCGGTTCCTTCCTGCGGCGGCAGCATTGGCGCTCGCCGTACCCATCACGGCGGCGACCGCGCTCAAGCCTCCGAGCGCCGCGGCGGCCGCTGCCGGCACCACCACGGCGTGGCACGGCGGTGCCTTCGCGCTCGACACGGCCGCCGTCGTCTCCCGGTCGAACATCGTGATCGGCAAGCCGAACGCGGCGAGCACGCAGTTTCTGCCGCTGGGCAACGGTTCGCTCGGGGTCGCGGAGTGGGCGGCAAACGGTTTCACCGCACAGTTGAACCGCAGTGACACCATGCCGGACCGGCTCTCTGCGGGCCAGGTGCAGATTCCGGGTCTGGCGGCGATGACCTCGGCGTCGGACTTCGTCGGGTATCTGGATTTGTACAACGGGGTGCTTCACGAGTCCGGCGGCGGGCTGAGCATGACCGCGTGGGTGGCGGCGGGTAAGGACGAACTCGTCGTCGATGTCACCGGCGCTGCTCCGGGTGCGCGCCAGACGGCGACCCTGGGTCTGTGGAGCGGCCGCTCTCCGGCGGCTGCGGCGTCCGGGGCGATGGGGACGTTGTCGCAGAGCTGGGTCGACAACTCCCAGTCCGGTGCGTCCGGCAAGACCTTCGGGGCGATGGCGGCGATCACCGCCGGGGGACAGAACGTCAGCGCGTCGGTGGTGGGCTCGGCGCAGGTGCAGGTGGCGTTCACCGCGAACGCCGACGGTTCCTACCGGGTCATCGCCGCCGCGCCGCAGTGGACCGGCGGCGCCGACCCGGCGTCCACGGCCTCGGCCTTGATCGGCTCCGACACCACCGCCTCGACCCCGGCGCTGCTCGCGCCGCAGTCGGCCTGGTGGAACAGTTTCTGGTCGGCCAGCGGCCTGATCGAGTTGAACTCCGGCGACGGTACCGCGCAGTACATGGAGAACCTGCACACCCTGTACCTGTACTTCGAGGCCGGTCTCATGCACTCCGGTGCCTATCCCGGCAGTCAGGCCGGGCTGGCCGATCTGGACAACTTCAACCAGGACCATCAGGCCTGGTACCCGGCCGGCTACTGGTTGTGGAATCTGCGAGGGCAGATTCAGGCGAACCTGTCCTCCGGGAACTTCGCGCTCAACACCCCGATCTTCGACATGTATCTCAATGACCTGCCGGCGATCCAGTCGTGGACGAGTGCGAACATGAACGGCAAGCCGGGTGCCTGTGTCCCGGAAACCATGCGTTTCAACGGCAACGGCTACTACAACGGCGGCGGGATCACCAGCGACGCCTCATGCGCCACCGCCTCCAGTCCCGGTTTCAATGCCGAGACGATCACCAGCGGCGCGGAGATCGCGCTGTGGATCTGGCAGCAGTATCAGGACACCGGTGACGTCGCCTTCCTGCAGAAGTACTACCCGGTGCTCCAGCAGAGCGCGACGTTCCTGCTGGCCTGGCAGTCGGTGGGTTCGGATGGTTACCTGCACGCCGTGGCCAACGCGCACGAGACGCAGTGGGCGGTGTCGGACTCGACCACGGACATCGCCGCCGATCAGGCTCTGTTCTCCGCGACGGCGAACGCCGCGATGATGCTGAACACCGACTCCGCGCTGGTGTCCCGGCTGCGCACCGCGCTGACGCAGATCGAGCCCTACGCCCGCACCGATCAGCAGACGCACAGCCAACTGCTCGGTCCTTCCGCGGACGCCTCCGGCACCGACGTGATCGGTGACTCCTACCAGCCGACCGCGGCCACCCACAACGTGGAGAACCTCGGTCTGGAGCCGGTCTGGCCCTACGGAGTGATCGGCGACGACACCGTGGTCAACGGCGACAACCTGACTGCGCTGGCCGACCGTACCTATACGCACCGGCAGTATGTGGAGAACCCGGACTGGACCTACGACTCGCTCCAGGCCGCGCGCCTGGACCTGGGCTCCGAGGTCGGCTCCGACCTGGTCGCGAGTACCAAGCAGTACCAGGTCTACATCTCCGGTCTGGGCGCCTGGAACCCCGGCACGCTGGACGAGCCCTACATCGAACACGATTCCAACGTCGCCGCCACCGTCGGTGAGGCGCTGGCCACCGACTACGACGGCACCCTGCGGTTCGCACCGGCCCTGCCGCCGGGCTGGGACGCCGCCGGCACCGTCGCCATTCAAGGCGGCTCGAAGGTGGACGTGCAGGTCGAGGGCGGTACGGTGGCCACCGCCGCGATCCAGGCCGGGTCCACCACGACGCTGACTGTGCGCAACCCGTGGCCCGGAAGCCAGGCCGAGGTGGTCGACGGATCGACCGGGGCGGCCGTGGTCGCAGCCACTACCGCCACCACGTTCCAGGTCCCGGTCACCGCGGGCTCGACCTACCTGGTGGAGCAGCCGTCGGCACCGACGACCTCCCTGCCGTTCGCCCAGGTCACCGGAACCGCGGCGCGCACCTACCGGCAACTCGGCAACGTCTCCATCGGCCTGGGCGGAAACAGCCTGCCCCCCGGTGGCGGCGACACCGTGACGGTGAGGAGTCCGGGCAACCAGTCCGGCACGGCGGGAACCGCCATATCCGGACTCCAGGTCCGCGCGACGGACTCCGCATCCGGGCAGACCTTGACGTACTCGGCGAGCGGTCTGCCCGCAGGCCTGTCGATCACCCCATCGGGTCTGATCTCCGGCACGCCGACGGCTGCGGGCACCTATGGCGTCGCGGTGACCGCGACGGACTCCACCGGCGTATCCGGGGCCGCGACGTTCAGCTGGACGATCAGTAGCAGCGGCGGTGGCGGGGGCGGTACATGTCAGGTCTCGTACGTGAAGAACGAGTGGGCCGGCGGCTTCACGGCCAACCTGACGATCACCGACACCGGCACGGCCCCGGTCAACGGCTGGACCCTGACGTTCTCCTTCCCGGGCGACCAGAAGGTGACTAACGCGTGGAACGCGACCGTGGTCCAGTCGGGTAAGGCGGTGTCCGCGACGAACCTGAGTTACAACGCCGCGATCGCTCCGGGCGGCACCGTGCAGTTCGGATTCCAGGGCACCTGGACGAGCGACGACACCACGCCCACCGCCTTCGCGCTCAACGGCTCCGCCTGTACTTCGTGACACGACGCCGAATGACCCGTCCCCGGCGAGCTTCTCCGGGGCACGGGCTTCCGTCCAGCTGATCCATATGGGAGTGATCTGTCTTGCTGCGAGGATCGATGAGGAAAACCTGGTTGTCGGTGGGAGCCAGCCTCACGCTGGCCCTGGCCGGCCTGGGGCTCATGGGCGGGACCGCGCGGGCCGCCACGCAAGGACCCTGCGACATCTACGCCGCCGGCAGTACGCCGTGCGTGGCCGCGCACAGCACCACACGCGCTTTGTACGGCGCCTACTCCGGCAACCTCTACCAAGTCCGGCGCTCGTCGGACAACACCACCGCGAACATCGGCGTGACCAGCGCCGGCGGGTATGCCGACGCTGCGGCGCAGGACTCCTTCTGCGCCGGAACGACCTGTGTGATCACCGTGATCTACGATCAGTCCGGGCGGGGCAACAACCTCACCCAGGCGCTCGGGGGAGGGGCGGCGCCTGGCGCGGACAACCTCGCGGTCGCCACGGCGGCACCGACGACGCTCAACGGACACAAGGCCTACGGTGTGTTCATCCCGGCCGGTACCGGCTATCGGGACGACTCCACCAACGGCATCGCCACCGGTGACAACGCCGAGGGCGAGTACGCGATCTTCGACGGCTCGCACTACAACGGCGGCTGCTGCTTCGACTACGGCAACGCCGAGACCAACAACAACGACGACGGCAACGGCACCATGGAAGCCATCTACTTCGGGAACATCAAGGTCTGGGGCTACGGCTCCGGAAACGGCCCGTGGATCATGGCCGACATGGAGAACGGCCTGTACTCCGGACAGAACGCCGGCTACAACGCCAACGACCCCAGCATCAGCGACCGCTACACCACGGCGATCATCAAGGGCACGGCCAACCAGTGGGCCATCCGTGGTGGCAACGCGCAATCCGGAAGCCTGTCCACGTTCTACTCCGGCCCGCGTCCCAACGTCTCCGGCTACAACCCCATGCGCAAGCAAGGCGCGATCATCCTCGGCACCGGCGGCGACAACAGCCGGGGCTCCGACGGCACCTTCTACGAAGGCGTCATGACCTCCGGCTACCCCTCCGACGCGACTGAGAACGCCGTCCAGGCCAACATCGTCGCCGCCGGATACGGCAGCACACCGCCGGTCACGTATCCCAGTCTCGCGGCGTCGTTCAACGACGTCGGGATCACCTCGGACACCAACACCGGGCCGGGCGACTTCGACGGCAACGGCTACAGCTTCTCCGCGACCGCGCTGAGCAACGCCAAGGCGGCGCCCGGAGCCTCCATCACCTCGTCCGGGGTGACATTCGCCTTCCCGAACGTCGCCGCGGGCGTGGCCGACAACACGGTGGCCGAGAACCAGATCATCACCATGTCCGGCTCCGGGACCTTGGGCTTCCTGCTGGACTCCAGCTATGGGCCGACCTCCGGAACCGGGACCATCACCTACACCGACGGCAGCACCCAGAGCTACACACTCAGCTCGGCCGACTGGTGGTCCACCACTCCCGCCAGCGGTAGCGCGCTCGCGGTCAGCTCGGCCTATCAGAACCGGCAAGGCAACACCACGGCCACCCAGAGCAGCAACATCTTCTCCGAAACCGTGCCTCTGGCAGCGGGTAAGACGCTCGCCTCGGTCCAGTTGCCCACCGGTAACCCCCCGGCGTCCGGCAGCGCTGCTCTGCACATCTTCGCGCTGGCCACGTCCGGATCCGGCACCGGCGGGAACACGGTGACGGTCGCCGGTCCCGGCAACCAGTCGGGCATGGTCGGAACGGCTGTCAGCGGCCTGCAGATCCAGGGCACCGATTCGGCGGCCGGCCAGACGCTGGCCTACTCGGCCAGCGGTCTGCCCACTGGGCTGTCGATCAGCGGCGGCGGCCTGATCGCCGGGACTCCGACCACGGCGGGCACCTCCACCGTGACGGTGACCGCGACCGACGGCACAGGTGCGACCGGCTCGGCCACGTTCACCTGGACAGTCACCGGCACCACGACGGGTCCCTGTCACGTCGACTACACCAAAACCAACGAATGGCCGGGAGGCTTCACCGCCAACGTCACGATCACCAACACCGGGACGACGCCGATAAACGGCTGGACCGCGGCCTGGACCTTCCCGGGCGACCAGAAGATCACCAACGCCTGGAGCGCCACCACCACCCAGAGCGGCGCCGCCGCCAGCGCCACCAACGCCGCCTACAACGGCTCGATCTCCCCTGGAGCAGACACTTCCTTCGGCTTCCAGGGCACGTTCACCGCGAACGACACATCCCCGTCGAGCTTCACCGTCAACGGAGCGATGTGCTCCTGATCCGGTGATGCCAGGGCTTCCCGGGCGTCAGTGGGAACGCCCGGGAAGCCCTTGGGCTGTGTGAACTGCCGCATCCGTTGCGGCCGCAGGAAGCTGCCGGCTGCGTCGCGGCAGCACGGTGATTCTCCAAGCGAGAGGCTTGACACAGATGTCACGAGCGAAACACCGCGCGGGCATGGCCGGCGCACTGTCCGGCATACTCGGGCTCGCCCTGCTGGTGATGCCGGCGCCACCGGCCTCGGCCGCCATCGAGGTGGTCCACAAGTGGCTGACGACCTCAGACCTGAGCCAACACCTGACCCAACAGGCAGACCTCGGTTTCTCCGCGTCATCCGGCTCGGGGACCATCAACGTCGACGACACGCAGAAGTTCCAGAGCATCGTGGGCTTCGGCGCCGCGATGACAGACTCCTCGGCCTGGTTGTTGTCCGACAAGCTCAGCGGCACCGCTCATACCAACCTGATGAACGCGTTGTTCAGCCCCAGCCAGGGCATCGGCATGAGCTGGGTCAGGGTTCCCATGGGCTCGTCCGACTTCTCCGCCACGGCACAGCCGTACTCCTACGACGACAACCTCTCGGCATCCACGGGCACGACGGTCGGCGTCGGTTCGGGACGCTGCCTGGACGACACCGGCAACCCCGCGAACGGCACGCAGATCTACATCTGGGACTGCGCCGGCGGCAACCCGAACCAGCAGTTCGCCTACACCAGCGGCTCACTACTGCAGATCGCTGGCAAGTGCCTGGACGCCAACGGCCAGGGCACCGCCAACGGCACCAAGGTGATCCTCTGGACGTGCAACGGCCAGCCGAACCAGCAGTGGAGACTCAACGTCAACGGCACGATCACCGGCGTGCAGTCCGGTCTGTGCCTGGACGTCTCCGGCGCGGCCACGGCCAACGGTTCGCTGACGCAGTTGTGGACCTGCAACGGCCAGACGAACCAGGGATGGACCCGGCCCGACCCCTCGCTCGCGAACTTCACGATCGCGCACGACCTGCAGTACATCGTTCCGGACCTGAAGGAAGCGCTCGCGCTCAACCCGGGGCTGAAGCTCATGGCGAACCCGTGGAGCCCGCCGGGTTGGATGAAGGCAAACGGCCAGATGAACAACACCAACCACGCCGGAACGCTGCTCGCCACCAGCTACGGACCCCTGGCGCAGTACTTCGTGAAGTTCCTCCAGGGCTACGCTGCGCAGGGCGTCCCGATCTCCGCGATCACCGCGCAGAACGAGCCGACATACCCCTCGGCGTACCCGGGTATGGAGTTCAGCGAGCAGAACGAGGCCGACTTCATCGCGAACAACCTCGGCCCCGCCCTGGCCCAGGCGAACCTCTCCCCGGCGCTGCTCGGCACCGACTTCAACACCGACGTGCTCGGCAGCTTCGCCGAGCCGCTGATGCAGAACGCCGGCGCCGCCAAGTACCTGGCCGGAACGTCCTGGCACTGCTACGCGGGCAACCTGAGCGCCATCAGCACCATGCAGGCGGCATTCCCGACCAAGGACAACTACGAGACCGAATGCTCTGACGGCATCGACCCGCAGAACGCGATCGAGACCTTCATCCAGAGCACCCGCAACTGGGCGCGGACCGCCACGATGTGGAACATCGCCCAAGACCAGAACAACGGCCCGGTGATCCCCGGCGGCTGCAACGCCTGCACCCCGCTGGTCACCGTCAACCAGAGCACCGGGAACGTGACCTACAACGCCGGCTACTACTCCGTCGGCCACTTCAGCAAGTTCGTGCTCCCCGGTGCCAAGCGCATCGCCTCGACCACCACCGCGAGCCTGGTCAACGACGACGCGGACGAAGGCGAGGTACAGCAACCGAATCCACATGATCAGAAATCATCCCGACGGGATCGCCAGCGGGCAGGTGGGGCACGGCGTGCTGCACGGTGAACAGCTGCCCGCAGGTGTTCACCGTGCAGACCCGGTCGAAGTCGGCCGGCGTGATCGTCTCCAGCGCGCCGAAGTGCTCGACGCCGGCGCGCCGAAGTGCTCGACGCCGGCGCAGGAGGCGACCACGTCCAGGTGCCCGAACTCGGCCACTGTCCGCTCGATCAGCGCCGCTGTCTGTCCCGGGTCGGCGACGTCGGCCTGGACGGCGATGGCCTGACCGCCCATGGCGGCGAGTTCGGCCGCCAGCGCATCCGCGGCCTCCTGGTTGCCGCGATAGCCGATCGCCACGGCCGCGCCCTCGGCGGCCAGCCTCCGGGCCACGGCCGTGCCGATGTCGCGGCTGCCGCCGGTCACGACGGCCGCCTTGCCCACGAAACGTCCCTGCTGCGTGGTGGCAACCATTGCTCTACGTCCCTGTTCTCATTCGTCTCGGAGCATCGAGTAAGAAGGCGTAGCCTCACGGCCGCCTCGGGACGGGTTCGGCCCGCACACGGCTTCAGGTCCGTGTTGCCAGCGCCTTCTCGATCCAGGCGTGGATGGCCGGCTCGGCGGCGGGTTCGCCCATGTGCGCACGGCCGCCCAGCACGATCAGGTCCGTGTTGTCGCCCCGGGTTCCCGCCAGGATGCTGTCCTCGATCGGGAAGATCGAGTCCTCCACCCCGTTGATCAGCAGTAGCCGGCACGCCGGCGAGGCCAGCACGCCGGAGTCGGCAAGGCTGAACCGGTGGGCTTCGGCGGCGTAGGCGGCGACCGCCTTCGCAGGGTCCGGATCCCGGTAGCCGAACTTGTGCGCGAGCGCGTCGGCCAGAGCGAACGGGAACTCCATCTGGTTCTGTGCGCTGATCCAGTCGGCGTCGAACATGTGGTGGTATCCGCCGCCGTGCGCCACCACCGCGAACAGCCGGTCGGCGTGGGTGTGCGCGATGCGCACCGCGTGGTACCCGCCGGTGCTGACGCCCCGGGCGAGGATCGTGCCGGGGTCGAACCCGAACTCGGGGGCGCCGGCGACGATCCAGTCCAGGATGCTGCTGATCAGCCGGTCGTCCGACGTCGGGTCGTTCGGCGCCGCCGGGCAGTCGCCCGTGCCGGGGATCTCGAAGGTGAGCGTGGCAAGGCCACGGTCGAGGTGCGCCTGGATGGCCGCGTTCTGGTCGGTCCGGTAGCCGTCGAGGCCACAGATGTACAGCAGGACGGGCCACCCGGCTGCCGGCCGCGGCCCGCCGGGCACACGCAGGTAGGCCGGGATGTCGCCGGCGCGGTCGCCGGCGGCGATGTCGGCGTGCCGGAACGGGATCGCGACGGGGACGTTCGGCGGGTCCAGCAGTTCGGTGCCCCGCTCGTAGGCGGCTTTGCCCTTCTCCCACGCCTGCCGGCCAAGCGGTGAGCGGACGACGGGGACCCGCGCCACCCGGTAGACGGCTGCCGCTCGCAGGAACAGCTCCCGCGCCTCCTCGGTCGAGCCCTGCTTCGCGGCTTCCTGCGCGGCGAGGGTGAGGCGGTCGCCGACCGGGAGGAACGGCGCGGCGTAGTCGTCCGGCCGGTACAGGATGCCCGGGTCGTCGCCGGAGACCGCGCGCAGCTCGGCGAAGATCGGTTCGAAGTCCTCCAGCCGTCCGTCGCCGAACGGGTAGATCCCGGCGGCGCACGGCTGACGCCACTTCTGTGACCACAGCGCCGACACCGACTCGTGGTGCGCGAACACGGGGAAGCCGTCGCGCAGAGCCGCGGCGGTGGACTGGACGTGGAACGGCATGGGTTCTCCTCCAAAAATTACTTCACTCTCGAAGTAATCAACATCCTAACTCGCTTCGGCCGCGAAGCAAAGTGCCCTCCGTGAGACCTACGCCATAGCAATGGTTTGAGTTCGCAGCGCTATGCTGGCCGGATGAGCCAGAGCCGCCCCGATCCGGAAACCGAGGCCCGGCGCGGCGACCGGCACGACGACGACGGGCCGCTGGATCCGGTCGAGCTGAAGACCCTGATCGCGCTCATGGACTCCGTCAACCTGCTGCACTTCCGCCTCGAACAGCAGCTGCGCGCCACGGCCGATATCAGCTTCGTGCAGTTCCAGCTCCTGGTCCGGCTGCGCGACGCGGGCGGGACGCAGAGGATGACCCAGCTGGCCGACGGCGTCGTCTACAGCCGCAGCGGAATGACCTACCAGGCCTCGCTGCTGGAGAAGCTCGGCCTGATCACCCGCTGCCCCGACCCCGCCGACGCCCGCGCCACCGCCGTCGCGCTGACCGACGCCGGCCACGCGGTGCTACTCGACGTCCTGCCGGGGCACGTGCAGCTGGCCCGCCGCCTCCTGTTCGACGCACTGACCGGCGACGATCTGCCCCAGCTGGCCGAGATCATGACGCGGGTCGGCGACCACCAGCGCGCCCAGCCGCCCCGCTCAGCCGATTCGCTCCGGCGCCGCGGCGACAACGCCGAAGCCTGACCTTCTCCGCAGCGGGCTTCGACCCGCCTACTTCGCTGCCGCCACGGCTTCGGCGAGACCGGGTCAGCTAGCGGTGGTTTGTAGACTGTGGCCTGGTTTCGCAGTATCCGTACATATAGGGAGTGGTGGCGCGGGGCTGGGTTTGTGCAGGTGGTGGGGATGACAGCGAGGAAGCCGAGTCCTGCGGTGCAGCGGCTGAGATTTTGGGGGCGCAGCACGATGCGCCGGCGGGCCTTGCGGTCGGCCAATGCGCGGTAGACGTCGCGCACGGCGGTGAGCGGGTACGTTGCGGTGATGGGGATGTCCGGGTCACTGGTAGCGGCGAGGGCGGCCAGTTCGGCGAGTGCCGGGGCACACCGGCATTGGTCGTTCCGAGAGATTTGACGCCCCTGTCCTTGGCTCCGCGATAGTCGACGACGGTGTCGACGCGGTCCAGTGGGACGCCAAGCTTGATGGAGTTCTTGGCCCCGGGGTTAGGCTGGGGTGCCCCAGCTCGCCCGATTCGTCAGGTCTCGCCGCGGGTTCGGGCGACAAGACGTGCCTCGATGTTCCGCAGGGTCGAGATCGCGGCGTCGATCTCGGCGTCTTCGGAGTCGGTGAGAGCCCCCTCCATGAGGTTGCTCCAGGTTGTACGCAGTCGTTGCAGGTTCTCCTGCGCCTTGTCTGTGGGAAAGAGCAGCACGCGCCGCGCGTCCTGGGGATCGACGTCGCGTCGTATGTAGCCGGCCTTCTCCAGGTTCCGCACCGCCCGGCTGAAGTTGCTGGAGATCAGCTGCGTGGCCTCCGCCGCCGCACTGACCGTGGTGCCCGGGTGCCGGTCGATGTAGCGCATCACCGCCCCCTCCATCGGCGTTCCCGACTCGGCTGCGGCCTCCTTGGACGCCTGGATGTGGCGGCCCACCGCCAGAATCAGGTCGGCGAGCTCGAACAGCCGCGAAGTCTGTTCCTCATCCATCCGTCGGGACCTCCGTCGTCGCCGCGTGACTGCCATCGCGTGATTGCTATCAATTGACAACGAATTCTGCCGTGGGCTAGCTTTGCTGTCAATTGATAAGCATCACGCTGCGCGGCCGGCGACCGAGCCGCCGGCGGCGCCGATGGAAAGGGCGGCCACCATGACTCTCATCGCCATCGAGGAACACTGGATCATGCCGGAGCTCACCTCCGCCCTCAAAGCCCTGCCGCGGCCGGACGAGAGCCTGGCCTTCAACGAGATGGGCGACCACCGGCAGCGGCTGGAGGACCTGGGCGACGGCCGGATCGCCGCGATGGACGAGCAGGGCATCGACGTCTCGATCCTCGCCCTGACCCCGCCCGGGACGCATCCGCTGCCGCCCGACCAGGCCCTGCGGCTCAGCCGCGCCGCGAACGACACGGCGATCGAAGCCGTCGGCAAGCACCCGACCCGGCTGCGGGCGCTGTCGACGCTGCCGATGTCCGCCCCGGAGCACGTCGCCGGCGAACTCGCCCGGGCCGCCGCGCAGGGCCACGTCGGCACCATGGTCTACGGCCGCTGCGGCGAGCGCTTCCTCGACGATCCGGTCTACGAGGACTTCTTCGCTGCCGCCGCGCGCCTCGGCCAGCCGGTCTTCATCCACCCGCAGATCCCCTCCGACGCCGTCCGCGACGCCTCGTACCGCGGCTTCGACGCCGTCACCGACCTCGGCCTGGCCACCTTCGGATGGGGCTGGCACCTCGACACCGCCACCGCCGCCCTCCGGCTGATCCTGGCCGGCACCTTCGACCGGCACCCGGAGCTGCAGATCGTCCTCGGCCACTGGGGCGAGATGCTGCTGTTCTGGCTCGACCGCGCGGACAGCCTCTCGCGCGTCGCCGGCCTGCAGCATCCCGTCAGGCACTACATCCGCACGAACTTCCACATCACCGCATCCGGCATGCTCAACCCGGCGCTCCTGCAGTACGCGCTGACCGTCACCACCATCGACCGGCTCATCTTCTCCACCGACTACCCCTTCCAACACCCCACCCGGGACGAGATCACCACGTTCCTCACGCACTTCGCCACCGACGAGGACCGGCAGAAGTTCACCGCGACCAACGCCACAGCCCTCTACGGACTCGAACTCTGACCAGTGCGAAGCGTTGAGGTCTTCCGAATCCTTGGGCCAGGGCTGCGAAGGCACTCAGAGAGACGCTCGACTCCATCGTGAAGGGAACAGCAAGGACTTCTCCGCGAAATGAACCGCACCGGGATCGCGCCACACTCCTTGGTTTGGCAGCAGGTCAAGCAATGGGTCTTGACCTGCTGTCAAAGCTATCGTCGTGGCGGGAACCCGGTACGGTTCAGCGCTACGGCAAGCTTTACCGTCATTGGAGCGGCATGTTCCTGGGGCGGTGAGGGCCGCGGCTTCCCGGGTGTCTGTGGGTAGGTGTCCGGGAAGTCTTCGGTTCGGTTGTGGCCCGTCGGCTACCTTGCTCCGTCCCGTGCTACGGACAGGGCGAGGTCACGATGCGCGTCGTGTTCGGCGAGTCGGGCGACGAGTGTTGCGCGCACGTCGTTATAGGTGTCGGGCCCCAGGGGCAGGCGCAGCGGAGTCGCCGTGGTGTCGACGAGGTCGATCATCGCGCCGGTGATCCTGCGCGGGTCGTTGGGGAGCGGGAATGTGCCGTTGTCTTTGGCGCGTCGTACGTCGCCGGCCGGGGTCTTGTCGTATTCCGGCATGGCCGGTGCGGTGTCGAGAGAGTCGCCGAAGCCGGTCGGCGTCGCGCCCGGTTCGACGATGGTGAGGCTGATGCCGAACGGGGCGATCTCGCGTGCCACTGTCTCGCAGAAGCCTTCGATGCCCCACTTGGAGGCGTGGTAGTAGCCGAAGCTCGGGTAGGTGGTCTGACCGCCGGCGCTGGAGACCTGCAGGATGCGCCCGTGCCGCTGTGCCCGCAGGTGCGGCAGCGCGGCGCGGATGACGTGGATCGAACCCAGGAGGTTGGTGTCGATCACTCGCTGGATCTGTTCGTCGGCGGCCTCCTCGACGGAGGCGAAGAAGCCGTAGCCGGCGTTGTTGACGACGACGTCGATCGTGCCGAGCCTCTGGAACGCGTCGTCCACGACGCGCCGTACCTGCTCGGTGTCGGTGACGTCGAGCCGCGCGGTCCAGAGCTGATCGCCGTATTCGGCGCGCAGATCGTCCAGCGCCTCGGGGCGGCGCAGAGTCGCCGCGACGCGGTCCCCGCGCGTCAGCAGTTGCTCGGTGAGCAGGCGCCCGAAGCCGGACGACGTGCCGGTGATGAACCAGGTGAAAGTCATGATCTCGCCCTTCGTCGGTGTCGTCCCCGACGCTAGGAGTTCGAGTCGACTCGAAGTCAAGCTCGTACACTGGCGCCATGACGACCGCCGCGCAGTCCACCCTGACCATCGGCGAGGTCAGCGAGCTGACCGGGCTGACCACCCATACTCTGCGCTTCTACGAGCAGGAGGGGTTGTTCTTCGCACCGGTGCGACGCAACGCCGCGGGACGGCGCGTGTTCACTCAGGACGAGGTGGCGTGGCTGAGGGTGTGTACGAAGCTGCGCTCATCGGGAATGCCGCTGCCGGAGATCCGCCACTACGCGCAGCTGGTGCTTCAGGGCCCTGGCACTGAGGTCGAGCGGTTCGAGATCCTGCGCCGCCACGAAGCCAAGGTGCAGCAACAGGTCGCCGATCTGCAGGAAGCCCTAGACGTCATCCATGGGAAGGTCGAGCTCTATGCCCGCCGCCTCGCCGCCGGTACCGCCGACCAGCTCTGGCGCAACGGGCCCGAGTGCGATCCGCCTGCGGACGCCGGCTGAAGCCGGTTTCCGGTAGGGCCGTGATGCGGGGTTGGCCATCGTAGTCCGGGCGGGAGCCCGGTGCCGCGTCGCCGAGCTGGAAGCCGATCGCTGCACACGCCATGGTGCCCGGCTCGCCGTAGTCGCTGAACGGCAGCCGGTCCGCGGCGACGCGCAGGTCTTCGGTCGTGTTTTGGGCCGCGGTCTCGGGGACGATGAACCGGTCCCTGATCAGAGGCCAGCCGCGTCCTGGAACGTTCCGCTGCTCAGGACGTGATCTGGTCCGTCGCCTTCGACTGCGCGGGCGTTCCCGTCGTGGCCGAGACCGGTTTCGGGGTCGAGTTCGCTGCCGTGGGCCGCGTCCACGTCGGAGCCGCGGCACCGGGGCCGGTGCTCCCGCTGGACCCGGTGCCGAACGCCGTCACCGCGGCGGCGGCCACCACGCCCATCGCCGCAGCTCCGGAGCCGATGCCGACCCGTGTCGCCGTCGGCGTACGGCGCCGTCGTGCATCATCGCCGCCAGCGGCGTCGAGCGGATGCTGAGGTCCCGAGTCTCGTGGGCCGAAGCGGCCGCAGTCCCTCCATGATCTGCAGGCCCCCAACGGCTGGCCTCCGGGAGATGACGGCAGCTTCCGTCGCGATCCGCCAGCGCCAATGCCTCGTCGTTCGATCGCCAAGAAGACATGAGCTTCACCATCACCACAGGACAGCAGCTTGAAGGCCCCTCACTGCTGGTGCCCCGCACCGGTACTGCCTGTGCAACCTGGTGAGTAGACAGCGTCCGGCGGTGATGCCCTGGCGCGTCCCGTCGCAGCACTCAGATCTTCCACGTGCTCGCCGCTCGGCGCTTCATAGCACAAGCGGACGGCCGGCCCGGACGGACTTCTCGGCGCCCTCAGGCAAGCGGCCCATGGTCGGAAGGTGATCGAGCGGATTCGGATCACTTATAGCCGTACGCCTCCCAACTCGTGAGCACCCGCTCCTGGATCTGCGCCGGCCAGCCGTTCTCGAAGCTGCCCTTCACCGGCCGGGTGCCGTTCGGGAAGAGGTCGGCGAGCAGGCAGTTGTAGATCACCTTGCCGGCCATGAAGGTGTGTTGTTCCTCTTCCGACAGGTAGACCGCCAACTGCATGCTCACCTTGTGCGGGAAATGGAACTCGCCGCGCTCGGGGTGGGAGCGGGTCGCGAAGGCCCAGACCACCTGGCTCAGGTCGGTGATGTCGACGTCGTCCTCGACGACCAGGATCTTCGGGGCGTTCACCGACGGCTTGCCGGCGAAGATGACGTCCGCGATCCGTTCGATCAGCTCGGCCGACGAGAGCTTCGAGGTCTCGTGCCAGTCGCCGCGTACCGAGATCGTCAGCCAGTGCACCGCGGCCTCGAAGTTGTACCAGCAGGAGGCGATCGGCAGGTCCGCCTCGCGCAGCAGGTACAGGATCTCCGCCGCGCTGGTCGTGCCGATGATCGTGTGGTCCTCCTCGACCGGCGGTCCGGCAGCCACCACCGGCTGGATCGCGTCGTCCCGGTAGGTCACGGCCGTGACCCGGAACAGCGCCTTCGGCGAGGCGTCGGTGGCGATGTAGCCGGGGAACTCGTTGAACGGACCCTCCATGACGGTCTCGTCCAGGGAGATGTAGCCCTCGACGACCATTTCGGCGGTCGCCGGGACCAGCAGGTCCACGGTCTGCGCCGGCACGAGTTCGATCCCCTCGCCGAACAGGGCCCCCAGGTAGTGGCTTTCGTCCTCGCCCTGCGGGATCGGCATGCCGCCGACGAACGGCAGGCCCGGCTCCACACCGATCGCCAGCGCGATCGGCATCGGCTTGCCCTCGGCGGCCCACAGGGCGCGGATGATGCCGAGGTGCTGCGGCGCGGGGATCAGGCAGGCGAGCGTGTCCCGGCCGGCGATCATCATCCGGTTGATCGACCAGTTCGTCCAGGACCCGTCGGGCGTGCGGACGATGTTCATGCCATAGGTCTGGAGGTACCGTCCGCCGTCGTTGCCGTGGATCAGCGGCGTGGGGAACGCGAACAAGTCGATGTCGTCGCCGACCATGATGTTCTGCTTGCACGGCGCCGAAGCCGCGTCCACTACCACCGGCGGTATGCCGGGCTTGGAACGCGCCGCCGCCAGGGCCTCCACGATCTCCTGGCCGGTCGCCTCCGCGGGCAGCCCGACGGCCAGGGCGATCCGTGCGAACCGGTGCTCGCCGGAGCTCAGCGCCCCGGGCGCGCCGAACAGGCGGAACCCAGTGTCCTGATATCCGGTGAGGTTGGTGAACAGCGGCGCCGGGGCCAGGAGGTCGTAGGACCGCCGGATGACCGCTCCGGCTTCGAGGTTCCAGTCGACCTCGGCGTCGATCCTCTGCACGTCGCCGATCTCCTCCAGTGCGGCGATGAACTCTCGCAGGCTCTTCAAGTGCGTCATGGTCTTGTCGCTTCCATTTCGATCCGGCGGTGAGGAGCCGGGGATAGGTCGGGTGGGCGGACCGCTCGGGGCTACTCGCCCCAGCGGGGAAGGTCCGGAACGTCGATGCCGAGGAGGTCGAGCGCGCGGCCCGCGGTGTGCTCGACGATCGCCTCGACGCTGTCGGGTCGGAGGTAGAAGGCCGGCACCGGCGGCATGACGATCGCGCCGGACTCGGTCGCGGCGGTCATCGCCCGCAGATGCCCGAGGGTCAGCGGCGTCTCGCGGACCAGCAGGACCAGCCGCCGCCGTTCCTTCAGCGTCACATCCGCGGCCCGGGTCAGGAGGTTGTCGCCGTTGCTGTAGGCGATCGCCGACAGGGTCCTGGCGGAGCAGGGGGCGACGATCATTCCGGCGGTGCGGAACGAGCCGGACGCGATCGCCGCGGCGATGTCGGCCGGCCGGTGGGAGACGTCGGCCATGCCGGCGAGGTCGCGGGCGTCGAGGTCCGTTTCGTAGGCGCGGGTCTGCTGCCCGGCGGGCGTCACGACCAGGTGGGTCTCGACGCCGGCTTTGCGAGCGAGTTCCAGAACCTTGATCCCGTAAGCGATCCCCGTCGCGCCGCTGATCCCCACCACCAGGCGCTTCGGATCCCCGATCGGGGATATGCCGTGCATAAGCGTGCTCCTCAAGCCGATCGGAGATTCTGTGGCCGGTCGTCGTCCCGCGGTACGCACGAGAGTCTTGATCATCGTCGCCGGTGCGGGCAACCGATCCGTCAGTATGTGGGACAGGTACGGGACAGAGGTGGGACAGACCGTCCGCCCGGCGCTCCGGGACGAAGGTCCACTAGGGTTCGTCCGGATCTTCATGGCGGGGGTCGACGCTTCCGGGAGGTGGCGCGGTGGGTGAGAACGGGGCTGGAGCATCGCGGTGGGTGCCGTCCGGCGAGGATCCGGCGGCGAGGCTTGCTGCCGAACTCCGGAGCATGCAAACGGCGTCGCAGCGCCCTCTGCGCGAACTCGAACGGCCGCTGCACACCAGCTCTTCGTCGCTGTCCCGCTACCTGACCGGGCGTTCGCTGCCGCCGTGGCCAGTGGCCGAGGCGCTGTGCCATCTGGTCGGCCGCGATCCTGAGCCAGTGCGGCACCTGTGGGAGGCGGCCCGCAACGGGCCGGGGTCCGTCACGGCGCCGACGGCGCGGAACGACCTGCCCCGCGACACCCTGGACTTCGTCGGACGCACGCGGGAGGCGGAACTACTGCTGGACCGTCGCGGGGTCTGGGTGATCGACGGTATGCCCGGCGTCGGCAAGACAGCCCTCGCGGTCCGCGCGGCCCACCTTTTGGTGGATCAATACCCCGACGGACAGTTCTACGTCGACCTGCACGGCTCCCGGGATCCGTTCCCCACCCACAGCGCCTTAGAGAATCTGTTGCTCGCTGTCGGTGTACCGGCCAAGCGCATCCCCGACAATCCCGACGCACGGGCCTCTCTGTGGCGGGCCGAGCTGGCCGCCCGCCGGTCGGTGGTCGTGGTGGACGACGCCGGGAGCGCCGAGCACGTCTACCCGCTGCTGCCCGGGACGGATTCGAGCACGATGCTGATCACCAGCCGTCGCCGCCTGATCGGGCTGGAGAACGTGCGCTCGCTGTCACTGGATGTGCTCTCGCCCGCGGAGGCCGTCGAACTGCTGACCGTGGTCACCACCGATCGACGCACGGCCTCGGCCGGGGACGATGAGGCCGAACGCGCGGCGCGGGCGGAGATCGCAGAACTCTGCGGCTATCTGCCGCTGGCGGTGCGGATCTGCGCGGCACGCCTGAACCACCGTCCCACCTGGACCGCCCAACGGCTGGCCGACCGTCTGCGACAGGAGAGCCGGCGTCTGGTCGAACTCGACGCGGGCGACGGAGGGGTGGTCGCGGCTCTGACTCTGTCGGCGGAGCAGCTCGACGTCCGGGCGCGGCATCTGTTCGCCCTGCTCGGTTCGGCTCCCGGTCCGGTGGTCGACACCTTCGTGGCCGCCGCCGCGGCAGACGTCTGCTTGGAAGACGCCGAAGACGTCCTGGAAGCACTCACCGACGCACACCTGCTGGAGCCGTGCGGAGCCACGCGATACCGGCTGCACGACCTCACCCGGGACTACACGCGGAGCCTGGAAGTCTCCGACCGCGAGACTGCGCAGCGCCGGATCCTCGACTACTACCTGCACTGCGTCAAGCGAGCCGTTCAGCTTTTCGACCCCTTCCAGGCCCAGGCCGCCGCCGCAGCCTCGGCCTTCGAGCCCGATCCGCCGGCCCACACCCCGGACTTTGCCGACCGGGACGCGGCCGAGGCCTGGCTGGACCGCGAGATCGACAACCTCCTCGGCGCGGCCCGGGACGCCCTGGCCCACGGCGCCCCTCAGCACACCATCGCGCTGGCACGGCAGGCGTACGCGTACTTCCAGCGCGCCGGCCGGACCCAGGAATGGGTCGCGATGAACCAGCTCGCCGTGGCCGCGGCCCGAGCCGTCGGCAGCCCCGACGACGAAGCCTGGGCCCTGCTCGTCCTCGGCGTAAGCCACCGCCGCGCGGGCGACACGGATGCGGCCCTGGCCGCGCTGCGCACCGGAGCCGAGGTAGCCCGCCACAACCCGACGGTCCCGGCACACGGCAGCCTCCTGCACGCCCTCGCCCTGACGACCGGAGACCTCTGGCAGCTCGACGAGTCGGCCGCCGCGTCCCGAGCGGCCATCGCGGCCTTCGACGCGGCCGGCAACCCGACCGGCGCGGGCATGGCCAGAACCGGCTACGCCATGCTGCTGTTGCGACTCGGCCGTCCCGACGAAGCCGAGCAGCTGACCCGAACCGCCCAGAAGACGTTCGAAACCACGGGGTACGACGTGGGCCGGGCCCTGGCCGCGGTCCGCCTGGGGGACATCGACGTCGCCCGCAGACACTTCGCCCCCGCCATCGAGCACTACCGCCAGGCCATCGACCAGGCCCGACTGCTCGGCCACCGGGAACTGGAAGCCAACGCCCACAACGCGGTGGCCGTCGCACTGCGCCGGAACGGCGACACCGAGGCAGCCACCGAGCACCACGAGCAGGCCCGCGGCGTGGTCGAGACCGACGGCCACCAGGGGGAAATGGCCTTCCTCATCGACGAGGCCCGCACCCACCTGGCAGCCGGCCGCACCGCGTCGGCCGAACAGGCCGCGAAGCAGGGCCTGGAGATCGCCCGAGCCCGCGGCAACGCCTACGAGCAGGCCCGCGCCCTACGGACGATCGCGGCCGCGCGCCTGGGCGACCAGCGCATGGCTCGGCGTCTCGTGGCCGAGGCCGAGACCTTGCTCGCCGCTATCGGCGCGAGCGATGACCTCGATGACGTGGACGACGTGGACGACGTGGACGACCCCAACGCGTGGCGTCCATCAGACCGCGTCGACACGGGCGATCCTGACGGCTCTCACGGCCCGGCCACCTCGAACGAACCGGAGAACCCCTGATTCTGAACCGCGATCCTCCGAGCCGGTCGTCGCAGCCGCGTTCCGCAGCGATGTGGCGAAGTTCGTGCACTCCGGCCGTGCTGTCCCGTCTCGGACGATCTGGCCCGCGTCTTGAGTGATGTGGTCCGTTTCGCTCGGAGTCTCCAACGATCTGGTCCGCCAGGGGCCGCTTCATCCGTTCTCAGTGAACGCGAAGGAGTGATAGCTTCTTCGCCCGACGGATAGGGGCACCGATGGAACGCGAGATCGTGACGGCTCAGGCCGGGAGGCTGTCGGTCGACACCCAGACCGGCTTCGGCGGCAACGTCACGATCGGCGTCCAGGACGCGACCACGCCCCTGTGGCTGAGCATCTTCGCGGAGGTCGCCGCGAACGAAGACCTGCTCATCGGAGTAGCACCGGTACTCGACGCTTTTCCCGCCGTGGAGACTGCGGCTCGCGCTGCTCTGGTGGACGAGCTGTGCACGGGGTCTCAGGTGCGGGAGTTCATCGAGTTCCACGTGGAGGAACTCGGCCTACCCGTCATGGGCGAGATCCTGGCCGCGTTCACTAACGGAGCGATGTCGGCGGATGCCTTGGTCGCCGCGCTGGCGGTCGAATCCTTGGTCTTCCATGTCACGGACGAAGGGCAGTTGGCCTACTGGATGGACTTCGTGGTCGATGCGGGCCGCTCAGACGAGGTTCTTGCCGTACGGTTCGATGCCGACAGCGTGTTCACCGGCGTGATCGACTGGGAAAGCTGAACCGGTGGTCCCGTTTACGCGGCCCGCGAACCCGGGCGAGGATCTGGGACCGGGCGGCCGATACCGTGTCGGCGGTCGAGCCGGAGCGGCGTCCGGGCTCACCGCGGCAGGACCAGATCAACTGAGACAACCCTCTCCAGCTATCCCCCGGGGCCAGGTCAATTCAGATCGCCGGCAGCCTGCCCGTCGGCTTCGGCCGAACTGGCCGACGGCCCTGACCCACCGGATTCTGCAACAACTACATGTGCCCCCCGGCGGGATAGTGGTTGATATATCCGGGGCCACGTCTCAGACCGTCGCGTTCTATGCGTCGATCTCGTCAATCAGGCCCTTGATGAGGCCTTCGATCTCGTCGCGGATCGGGCGCACGGCTTCGACGCCTTGGCCGGCGGGGTCGGTCAGGACCCAGTCGAGGTACTTCTTGCCGGGGTAGACGGGGCAGGCGTCGCCGCAGCCCATCGTGATGATGTAGTCGGAGGCCAGGGCGGCTTCGTCGGTGAGGATCTTCGGAGTCTCGGCCGACAGGTCGATGCCTACCTCGTTCATGGCCTCAAGCACGGCGGGGTTGACCTGATCGGCGGGCGCGGAGCCGGCGGAGCGGACCACCACGCGGTCCCCGGCGAAGTGGGTGAGGAATCCGGCGGCCATCTGGGAGCGGCCGGCGTTGTGGATGCAGACGAACAGCACCGAGGGCTTGTTCTCAGACATCGGGGGTGCCTTTCGGGTCGTCGGTGCCGCGGTCTGCGGCTTCCGGCAGGTAGGTGAGCAGGTCGGCGACGAGCAGGTCGAGTTCGTCGCGGATGCGGCGGACCTCGACCATGTCCTTGCCTTCGGGGTCCGGGACGTTCCAGTCCAGGTAGCGCTTGCCGGGCAGGACCGGGCAGGCGTCGTCGCAGCCGACGGTGACGATGATGTCGGCGGCGGCCACGAACTCGTCGGTGAGTGGCTTGGGGTATTCGGCGGAGATGTCGGCGCCGATCTCGGCCATCGCCTCGAGGACCCCCAGTTCGAGCTCTGCCGCCGGTCGGGAGCCGGCGGAGCGGGTGTTCACTCGGCCCCGGGCCTGCATGTCCAGCAGCGCGGCGGCCATTTGGGAGCGGGCGGCGTTGCGGTCGCAGACGAACAGCACCTGCGGGACCGGGCGAACCGGGGGCTTCTGCGCGTAGGCCAGGGCCACGAGCCGGTCGTCGGCGAACCGCTCGGTGAGGGCGGGCAGGAACGCGGCCAGCCGGGCGCTGGCCGCGAGGGCCTGGTAGGACTCGAAGACGTAGCGTTCGACGGTGGCGTGGGTGAAGGTGCCGCGGAAGCGTTCCGCGAGCCTGTCCGCGATCTCGGACAGTTCCTTCTCGGCCCGCTCCAGGTCGTCGGGTCCGAAGGGCAGGTCGTCGAAGCTCATGTCGCGGCCGCCGGAACCTGCTCGGCCTGGGCCGGGGATTCGGCGTCGGCGTGTTTTGCGACCGGGTAGAGCGCCGCCACCAAGACCACCCCGATCGCGGCACCGACCACCTGGAAGGCGACGAAGGCGGCGACCGAGCCGGGCGCGATCCCGGCGAAGGTGTTCGTGAACGCCCGCGCAATCGTGACGGCCGGGTTCGCGAAAGACGTGGACGAGGTGAACCAGTAGGCGGCGCCGATATAGGCGCCGACCGCCGGGGCGATCACCGTTGAGCTGCGTCCCGTCCGGACCAGGCTGAAAATCAGCAGGACCAGTCCGGCGGTCGCCACCGTCTCGCCGAGCCACAGGTGCCCGGAGGAGCGGGTGTGTGTCGAGGCGGTGATCGCGGACAGGTTGAACATCAGGTTCGCCAGCACCGTGCCACCGATACCGCCGGCGATCTGTGCCGGGATGTAGGCGGCGACCGACCGAGGATCTGTCCCGCCGCCGGTTCGGCGGGACAGGACGTAGTCGGCGAGGGTGACGACCGGGTTGAAGTGCGCACCCGAGACCGGCCCGAAGATCAGGATCAGCACCGTCAGCCCGAACACCGTCGCGGTCGAGTTGGCCAGCAATTGCAGCCCGACATCGCCGGAGAGGTTCGTCGCCATGATCCCGGACCCGACCACCGTCGTGACCAGCAGCGCGGTTCCCAGGAACTCAGCGAGGATTCGGCGGGCCAGCGGCGCGGTCATCTGGTCGCCGCCGGAGCGAGCAGCGAGGACAACTGGGCCAGGGCGGCGGGCCGCACCCTGTAGTAGATCCACGTGGCGCGGCGGTCGGAGTCGACCAGCCCGGCCTCGCGGAGCACCTTCAGGTGGTGGCTGATCGTCGGTTGGGACACGTCGAAGTGGGGCGTGAGGTCGCAGACGCAGGACTCGCCGCCGTCGAACGAGGCGATCAGCGAGAACAGGCGCAGGCGCACCGGGTCGGCCAGGGCCTTGAACACGTGCGCCAGCCCCTCGGACTCGATCTCGCTCAGCGGCTCGGCGACCAGCGCGGTGTGGCATGCCTCCTGGACCACCAGAAGCTCATTCTTCGACATGTGTCTATATTGACAGTGGTTTATCTATCGAGGCAAACGGGCTTGGCGAACGTCGGTTGAACTCCTGGTGCGGGGCGCGCGGTCACAGCCGACCGGTCAACGTCATCGCCACCGCGCCGATCAAGCAACAGGCGGCGGAGGCGACCATGGGCTGGGTGTAGCTGTGCGTGACCGGGCCGTCGGGACCAAGAACACTGAGAAGGCGTGGAACAGCACGCCATGGCCGACGGTCTCGCTGATGGCCAAAGCCGCGACCAGTCGCCATCGATAGTCGGTCAACGCTCGTCGGGGACCGCGTGAAGACGCGGCCCCCGACATAGACGTCAAGCTCAGCTGCCGCAGCACCCGGTCCCGCTGTCGTGCTCGGCCGGTACGCCGACCTGCACCAGGACGGGCTCGCTCGCGCAGCAGGCAGCGGTGTCCTGGGCCGGCGGCAGCGCCTCGGACAGCAACCCGCCCGCAATCCCTGTCGCCAGCCCGACACTCACCGGCTCGGCGGTGCCGCACGACGATCCGCAGCCGCCGGCCTCGCCTTCCTCGCCGGGCGGCGTGGTGTTGCAGACCCCGGTCTCCGGCAGTTCCAGACGGAGATCGCGGGCGGCGCCCCAGTCGCCGTCCAAGGCGGCGACCACCGAGCGGGCCTGCTCGTAGCCGGTGGCCAGAAGGAACGTCGGGGCGCGGCCGTAGGACTTCATGCCGATGGCGTAGAAGTTCGGCTCGGGATGCGCCAGCTCGTCCACGCCGTGCGGCGGCACGGTGCCGCAGGAGTGCTCGTTCGGGTCGATCAGCGGCGCGAGCGTGCGGGTGGAGCCCAGGATCGGGTCCAGATCCAGGCGCAGCTCGGAGGCGATCGAGTGATCGGGACGGAAGCCGGTCGCGGCCACGATCCGGTCGGCGGTCACTACCTTCTTCACCCCGCGCGCATCGACGCTCTCCACCTCGACACGGCCGTTGCTCAGGGTCCTGATGGCCTGCACCGAGAACTGGTTGACCAGCTCGATCCGGCCGTCGGCGACCAGCTTCTTCAGCCGGGTCCCCAGCGCACCCCGGGCCGGCAGCGCATCAGCCTCGCCGCCGCCGTAGCTGCGGGCGGCCGAGCCGGTACGGATCGCCCAGGAGATGCGGGTGCCGGGCTCGGCCTCGGCGAGGTCGGCCAGGACCAGCAGCGTGTTCGCCGCCGAGTGCCCGGCCCCGATCACGAGTGCGTGCTTGCCGGCGTAGGTCGTACGGTCGGCGCCGAGGACGTCCGGCAGCGCGTGGTTGATGAACGCCGCCGCTTCGGCCTCGCCGTGCGCCGGCAGTCCGGACGCGCCGACGACGTTGGGGGTGTCCCAGGTGCCGGAGGCGTCGATGACCGCGCGGGCGTGCAGATCGGTGGTGATGCCGTCCACGCTGACGCGCAGCAGGAATGGCGCAGACTCGCGGCTGCGCGAGCGGACCCGGTCCACCCCGACCCGGCTGATGGCCACGACCCGGTGCCCGAACCGGAGGTGCGGGGCGATCTGCGGCGTGGCTGCCAGTGGTGCCAGGTATTGCTCGACAAGCTCCGCGCCGGTAGGCGAGGCGTTCTCATCCGGTGCAGCCCAGCCGCTCGGCTCCAGCAGGGCACGGGCGGCGGGGTCGACGTCGTAGCGCCACGGGCTGAACAGCCGCACGTGGCCCTACTGCCGCACCGCGGCGCCGATCTGGTTCCCGGCCTCCAGGACCAGGAAATCGATGTTCCGCTCGGCCAGGTGCGCGGCAGCGGCCAGACCCACCGGTCCCGCACCGATCACCACGACTGGAAGCTCTGTCTGCGCCTGGCTCATGCCGGTGGCTCCGTTCTGCTCAGCGTGCACGCTGTGACGTGCGAATCCGATGACTGTGTCGATGATCCGGTCGGGCCATCGCGGTCAGGATCGGCATGGCCGTCCCGCCGGCCGCCACGGCGACCGATCCGTTCAGCTCACCGGCTCTGTCGACGTTGATGATCAGCGGACTGCGGCCCTTGGCGGCCAGTCGGGTGGCGTGGTGGGCCGAGCCGAGCGTGCCGATCTCCTGGCCGTCGAGCAGCGCGATCGACAGCCCGATGCCCTGCGGGAGGCAGTTCTTCAACAGCCGCGCGGCGTCCAGGGCCACCGCGACGCCGGAGGCGTTGTCCGAGGCGCCGGGCCGGTGGTCTGGGTGTTCATCCGCAGCAGCCCGCACCTTCGGCGACCGCCTCGGCCTTGGCCGTCGAGCCACAGCAGGCGCCCTCGGCTTTGGCCTCAGCGGCGGAGCCGCAACACGGTCCACTCGTCAGAGTCGGCGTACCGACGCCGGTGTTGGCGGCCGGGGATCCGCAACAGCCGGTGCCGGCCGCCGGGTTGAACGCGTCGGCCAAGTCGCCCTGGAAGCCGCCGACGGCGCCCGTGGTCTCCTCGCTCACGTCCTTGCTCCTCACGTGTTCGATGGTGCGGACGATGGATAGGACGGGTCAGACGCGGGGGAGCTTCACCGCAGCCGACGTACGGGCGGCGTCCAGGCGGCGGGCCGAGCGCTCGGCCCGGGTGGTGACGCCGTAGCCGTCGCAGAACTTCACGCCGAAATCGCGGTGGGCCTTGCTGGAGGTGCTGATGATGCGGCGGAACATGGGATGCCCCTTGTCTCGAAGTTTTTCGAAGTAGCCACAGCTTGCCCTCTGTTTCGAGATCTGTCAATCTAGAGGCATGTCGAAACAGAAGGAGCTGCCGCTGCTGGAGGCCGAGACCTCCGCCCCGTGCTGCGAGCCCCTTGCCGAGCACTCCATCTCCACCGCCGACGCGATCGCCCTCGCCCCGGCCTTCAAGTCCCTCGGCGACCCGATCCGTCTGCAACTGCTCTCCCAGATCGCCTCCGCACCCGAAGGCGAGACCTGCGTGTGCGACCTGAACGTCGGCTTCGACGTCTCCGGGCCGACCATCAGCCACCACCTCAAGGTGCTGCGTGAGGCCGGGTTGATCGAAGGCGAGCGGCGCGGGACCTGGGTCTACTACACCGCGGTGCGCGAGAGGATGTCCGCTCTGGCTGGACTGCTCGTTACCGGGCCCGCCGCGGTCTGAGCGGCAGCGGTAGAGCGGCCGGGCTGTCGCGCCCGTCCAACCAATGCAGAGTGAACATGGGCTGCCATCAGGCTCCTGTCAGGTTTTGATCTGGCAATACGCGTATCAGTCCTGAATACTGCGCGTGGTATCCGTGCTGACGGAGCATGGAGCGGACGGTACCGAGGAGACTGGATGAGACGTCCCGGGCGACAGCCACGCATAAAACTCGCCGCCGGGCTGCTGGCCCTCAGCGCTGCCGCGGCGATGGTGGTGACCACCAGCGGCACCGCGCAGGCCGACTCCCAGCACGGTAAGACGCCGAAGATCGGCCACGTCTGGACGATCATCCTGGAGAACAAGTCCTACGAGGCGACCTTCTCCGGGCTGAACCAGAACAGCTACCTGTGGAAGACGCTGCCGTCCTACGGCGCGTTGCTGACGCAGTACTACGGCACCGGGCACTACAGCCTGGACAACTACCTCAGTCTGGTCGCCGGTCAAGCGCCCGCGCCGGACAACCAGAACGACTGCCCGACCTACAAGAATGTCTCCCCCGGCACCCCGGCCGCGGACGGCCAGGTCAACGCCTCCTCCGGCTGCGTGTACCCGGCGTCGACCAAGACGCTGTTCAACCAGCTCGACGACAAGCACGTGCCGTGGAAGATCTACGCGCAGGACATGGGCAACACCCCGACCCGTGAGAACGCCTACGCATGCGGCGTGCCCGGCGACCCCTCGGGTGCCGGCGTCCCGGACCCGGGCGGGGCGACCCCGACCGACCAGTACGTGCCCAAGCACAACCCGGCGGCGTGGTTCCATTCGTTGTCCGACAACCCGCGCGACTGCGCCGACGTCGTGCCGCTGAACGGCCTGCCGGCGGCCGCCGGCCACCCGGCCGAGAGC
Organism: Catenulispora pinisilvae; assembly: GCF_015356865.1. Classification (GTDB taxonomy): domain Bacteria; phylum Actinomycetota; class Actinomycetes; order Streptomycetales; family Catenulisporaceae; genus Catenulispora; species Catenulispora pinisilvae. The sequence goes on along the minus strand of NZ_JAAFZA010000026.1, from coordinate 10,935 downwards.
GGCATGGCCCAGGATCTGAAGTCCATCAAGACCACGCCGGCCTTCTCCTGGATCACTCCGGACAACTGCTCGGACGCGCACGATGCCACCTGCCAGGGTGACAACCTCTCCGGCGACCCGAACAACCACCAGGGTGGCCTGTACGCCTCGGACCTGTTCCTGGAGAAGGTGATCCCCGAGATCATGGCCTCCCCGGCGTTCCAGAAGGACGGCCTGATCCAGATCGTCTTCGACGAGGCGTTCCCGCCCTACAAGATGTACGGGAACTCCATCGGCGACTACACCGGCAACCCCCCGGCCTCGGGCCTGAACACCCCGACCGACACCGCGCAGTCGGTGGTGGCGTGCTGCGACGAGCTGCCCGGACCGAACACCACGCAGCCCGGCGATCAGGCCTTCGGCCAGGACACCACGCCCGGCGGCGGCATCACCGGCGCGGTGATGATCTCCCGCTTCATCAAGCCGGGCTCGGTGAGCGCCCAGCCGTACAACCACTACAGCTGGCTGCGCAGCATGGAGGACTTGTTCGGCGTCAAGCACGGCGGCACCGACGGCAAGGGCCACCTCGGCTACGCCGCGGCCGACGGGCTGCGACCCTTCGGCGGCGACGTCTACAACAATCCGTCCGGCCGTGCCCTGCCCCCGGCGCCGTCCGGCTCGATCACCTACCCGGCGGTCGCCGGCGTGACCGACGTCGGCCGTCCGGTGATCCCGGCCGGCAGCGTCTACGCCCACTGAGGAACCAAGTGAACACCCCGCACATCGCGGCCTCGCGCCGGACCGGCTTCTTCAGCCGGTCCGGCGTCCGCCGCCTCGCCGTCGCCCTGGCCGCCGTTCCGGTCGCGCTGCTCGCCGCCGGCTGTTCCAGCGCGAAAAGCTCGTCCGACCAGTCGGCGACGGATGTCATCAACAAGCTCGGCGCCGTCCCGATCCCGAGCGCCCCGCAGACGCAGCTGACGCCATCCGCCGACGAGTCGCACCCGCAACTGGTCGCCGTCGGCTCGGCCGTGGCGGTCACGCTGCCGTCCGGCACCGGCACGATCACCGCACTCGGTCCCACCGAGGATCTGCCGACCCCGCTTCCGGCCACGATGCCCACGCAGGTGGCCGGCACCATCACCCTGCGGGTCGCGACGAAGACCGGCACGGTCAAGGTCACCACCACCGACCTGTCCTCGCGCGACGACCACGGCAACGACATCGCCCTGACCCCGGTCGGGGTGGCCCAGGCCGCCGCAACCGCCGGTGGCACGGCGGACTTCGTCGTGCGCGGCACGTTCTCCTCCGGCGCGGCGCAGATCACGCTGCGCGAGGACGGGCACGTGGTCGCCGTCTGGGATTTCAACATCGAACTCGACTGACGCCGCACACCCGCCGACGGCAGGTTCTTCAGTCGTAGGCGAGATCTCCAGGACTGTCGCAGCCGCGGCCGGGCTGTTCGCCGGCACCGACATCGACGACCTGATCGTGCCTGCGCTCCTGTTCCTGTCCGCGCGGTACGTGGCGGTCTGCGGTCTGACCAGCGCTGTCGTGTCGCATACGGAGGCGCCGGTAATGGTGACCGTGCCGGGGCGCAGGGGGTCCACTGCGCGGTCAGGGTCATCCTCGGAGTCCGGAACGAGGAGTGCGGCGTTCCCCATGGCGGGGAACGCCGCACTCGTCATTTCGCTACTAGCAGAAGCGGGAGCCCAGCCTTACGGCACCCGAATCTTCCAGATGCCGCGTCCGTGCGTGGCCGCGTACATGTACCCGTCCGGACCGAGCTTCAGCTGTAGCGTGGCGTTGGTCGGCAGGCCATTGCCCAGGATGCTCCAGATGTGGGAATGCGGGCCCTCGTAGAACACACCGAGGTCCGTGGCCAGCGCGATGCCGCCGTGCGGCAGGATCTGGATCGAGTCGGCCGGGACATCCGGCAGGTTGCCCGAGATGTCCTTCCAGGTCGCGCCGCCGTCGTGGCTCTCGAAGATGTGGCCGACACCCGCGCCGGGGCCTTCGGTCCACATGCGGGAGAAGCCGTTGACCGCGACGTAGACGTGGTTGGCGTCGTTGGGGTCGATGGTGATCGAGGACAGGTAGCGGTTGGGGATCACGCTGCCGTCGGCCGGCAGGTTCAGCTGGTGCCAGCCGGTGCCGTCGGCGTTGCCGACCGCGATGCCGCGGCTGAAGCCGACGCTGTTGCAGCCGCCGCCGCACCAGGCCGCGTAGATCTTGCCGCCGGAGGAGGCGACGGCTGAGGCCAGGTGGCCGGCGCCGAGGTCGTAGACGTCGGTCCAGTCCGAGGTGGCCCGGATCGCGAAGCCCTTGGTCTGCACCGCGATGTGCTGGCCGCCGGCGACCCAGGTATTCGGGTTCTTGATGTCGGCGGTGAACGGTGCGGTGAAGCGGGCGGTGCCGTTGACGCCGTCGTTCGGCGGCACGTTGTACTCGGTGGCCGTCGAGGGGTCGGTGCTGACGTTCTGGCCGCAGTCGTTGGTCACCCAGATCGACTCGTTGGTGTATTCCTCGGCGATGTTGCAGCCGTTGGCCGGGTCGACGAGGGTGTCTCCGCCGTCGCCGCCGAAGTTGGAGCCCATGACCGTGGCCCCGTTGCGCAGGATCGATTGCCCGTTGTCCTGAAGGCCGCCGGAGACCGCGACGCCCTTGCCGCTCGGGTCGGCGCCGACGCCCACCGAGTAGTACTGAAGGGTGTCGATCGTGCCGTCGTTGAGCGACTGCCAGTCTGCGGCGTGGCCGCCGGAGTCCAGCGTCCCGTTCAGCGGCCGCTTGTAGGCGCCACCGTCGTTTCCGACCACGACGTAGCTCTTGCCACCCATGCTGCCGATCGCAACAGCATGCTGGTCGGAGTGAGTAGTGGGACTACAGGTGCCGGTCTCCTTGGTCGGGTCGATCGACCAGCACGGGTAGGTGAAGTTCCAGTACGGGCCGACCGTGTTCCAGGTGGCGCCGGCGTCGTGGGATTCGTAGACCTCTTCCAGGCCCATGTAGACGTGGTTCGGGTCGTTCGGGTCCACCTGAAGGAACTGGTTGTACCAGGCCTGAACGCCGGGGTTGTAGGTCGCGCCGGTCTCGGCCGAGCCGGAGGCCTCCAGCTTCGGCGAGTCCGCGACCAGGTGCCAGGGGCCGAACGGTGTGCCGTCGGAGACGTAGACGCCGCCGAGTGTGGACTGCGCACTGGTGATCTTCGTCGGGTCCTGGTTGATGGCGTAGAACTTGGAGCCGTCGGTGGACCGCGCAAAGGTCACCGCGCCGACGTTCGCGGCCGCGGTCGGCAGATCGCCGAGCGAGGTGGTGATGCGCGTCCAAGTGCCGGCGGACTTGGTGTAGAAGCCGTTGTAGGTGTCACCGCTGCGCCAGCCGATGGCCGCGATCAGCTTGGTCGGGTCCTTCGGGTCGGCGGTGATGTCGTTGACGATGTTCTTGTACGGCGCGGCCGGATCAGCGGCCTGCGATCCGCCGGGCAGGTAGGTGGGGTTCGGCGCGAACTCCAGCTTCCACGCGCCGTGCAAGTTGCTCAGCGAGTGCGAGTACAGGCCACGGGTCGTGGCCGCGTAGACCGTGTCGCCGATGAAGCGGATCTTGCGGATGCTGGTCGACTCCAGCTCCGTGCCGCCGACCCGGTCAGCGGTGCTGAACTGGCCGGAGCCCGGGTGCGCCAGCACGTAGACGCCGGAGCCGGTGAAGGTGTCAGAGGCCGTGTTCGCCTCACCGGTGGCGTACCAGAGCCGCCCGGCCGAGTCGAGCTCCAGGTCACCGGTCGAGGCCGCGGGCAGCGACTGCGAGATCGGCGTCCACTTGCCGCCGCCGGTGGCCGAGCGCCACACGCCGCCGTTGGCGCCGCCGGCGTAGACGTGCCCGGCGTTGTCCGCGGCCATGCCGGTGATCCGGCCGGTGACGTCGCCCGCGCCGCCGGAGGAGTTGGAGTCGTAGTCGCGGTACAGCGGGTCGTCGGAGTTGTAGGGCGTGGTGGTGACCGACTTCCACGTCGGCCCGTAGTGCGGCATCGACTGCATCTGCTGCCACGCTGCCCCGTACGCGCCGGGGGCGACGACACCGGGCGCGCTGCGTGCGGCGAAGTACTCGTTGTCTGCGGCACTAGGGTCGTCGACGCCGCCGTCGGGGTCGCCGGGAGGGCCGCCGGTGGCCGCAGCCCGAATGGGTCCCGTAGATGAGGCGGGGGCGCCGATCGCGTGCGGCCGGTTGTGGTTCTGCGTGGCTCCGATGCTCGCGGCGGACGCCTGCGGGCCGGTGAGGGCCAGCGCCAGGGCCGCACAGGCTGCTCCGATCGGGAGCAGACCGATTCGTGAGGCAGTTCGCATGCCGTGGGTCCCAACCTTTCGAGGGATGATGAAGGTTGTGCCTGCGCAGCGTTCCATGTGCAATGGCACTTTGAAGAGACCCCGAATGGTCAAGAATTCGTAAAGTAGCGTCCTGACTAGGCATTGCGTGCGGCGGGGCAGGCCGCGGCCGTTCACTCGTCCCGACGCACTGGCCGGTAGCACCGCTTACGGGCGGAGTGGCTGCACCCTTCCTTAGGCAGCGGACGGCCGTGTCCATCGTTGACAGCGACGGACACGGCCGTCATTCAGCCGGCGTGAGCAGGCATCACCGCCGAGCTCTACCTCAGAGCCCCGAGCGCCGGCGTCCTCGGATGCTGGGGCGTAGCGTAGACCGGTCCGGTGGTAGCCCGGATCGGGCCTCCGCGCATCGCGAGGCCGCCGCCGACGGTCCACATGCCTTCGTCGAAGGCCTGGCCGTTGGTCGGGGTTTTGCCGACCGCGAACAGCGCGACGCCCTTGCCGTTCACGACCGAGCAGGAGATGTAGTCGCCGACCATGTAGCCCTGGCTGGTGTTGGCGATCTGGGCCATGGTCATCGGGCCGGCCACGGTCTGCGCGCTGCTCCAGGTGCTGCCGCCGTCGGCGGAGGAGATGTAGCCCACTGACATCTGGCAGGTCGCGGTGGTGCAGTTGGCGTTGGAGTAGGCGTAGTAGTACAGGCCGAGCTTCGCGGTGGCGCCGGAGGTGGCGTGGTCGACGCCCAGGCCCGGGATGAAGTGGTCGGTGCCTGAGGTGACCGCGTCGATCGGGATCCGGGTGACCGCCGACCAGGTGGTGCCGTTGGTGGAGGTCGACATCACGATGTCGTTGCCGGGGCAGCCGGAGCGGAACCGGCAGTCCTGCCAGGCCACGTACACCTTGCCCGTAGCGTCGATCTCCGCTGAGGGCAGGCCGGAGCCGTCACGCAGGCTGCCGTTGGCGGTGTGGACCTGGACCTGCGCGATCGTGTTGACGTTGCCCCAGCTCGCGCCGCCATTGGCGGAGGTGAAGGCCTCGATCGCGGATCCGTTCGTGGAGAAGGGCACGACGACGGTGCCGTTCGGCTGCACCAGCGGCTGCCCGCCCAGCCCGGACGGACCGCCGGAGGGGTTCTCCGCGGCACCCCAAGTCTGGCCGCCATCGGTGGAGGTGGACATGAGTTCGGCGTTGCCCTGCGAGGTGTTGTCGGCCTCGATGTAGCAGTTCCCGTAGTAGGGGCTGGTGGACGTGTCGTCGCAGACGATCCACTGCTTGTCGTAGCCCTGGCCGTCGAAGCCGACCGCGTTGACCGGGTTGGTCCAGGTGGTGCCGCCGTTGGTGGACCGGTTCACCAGGACGCCCGCGGCGTTGCCGGAGGAGTCGATCGGCAGGCCCGCGACCATCCACGTGTTGTGCTTGACGTCGTAGGCGACCGAGGCGTCGGAGACCTGTGAATAGGTGCCGCCCTGGTTGACGGTGATGCCGGGCAGGAAGCCGTTGGTCCAGGTGGTGCCGCCGTCGGTGGAGGTGGCCCAGCCCAGGTTGGAGGAGCCGCCGCCGTTGACCCGGCCGACCTGGTACGCGGCGACGACCGTGTTGCCGTAGGCGAAGGTGTCCGGCTCGACCTCGGTGGCGTGCTGCGCGTCGGTGTCGGTGTAGGGGTCGGTGGAGACCTTCTGCAACGTCGGCCCCCCGGAACCGTTCACCGTCAGGGTGAACGTGGTCGCGTGGGTGGCCGAGGCACCGGTTCCGGTGACGGTGATCGGGTAGCTGCCGGGCGGCGTGCTGGAGGCAGTCGCGACCGTCATCGTGGAGGAGCCGCCGGCGGTGACCGGGTTGGTCGAGAACGTCGCCGACGCGCCGGACGGCAGGCCCGAAGCGGACAGCGTCACGCTCTGGGCGCTGCCGGAGGTGACGGCGGTGGAGATCGTCGACGTCGCCGACGCGCCAGGGTTCACCGCCGCCGACGCCGGGCTGTCACTGATCGAGAAGTCGTTGGCCGGAACGCCGCCGGAAAGGGTGACGTCGTCGTACAACGTGTACGTGGGGTCGCCTGGGTAGTTGTCGTCCTTGCTGGTCAGCGTGAGCGTGTAGTTGTGGTTGGCGGTCAGCGTCTTCGTGACCTGCTTCCACCCCGAGGACGGGTTCACACAGGTCTTGGGCAGCACCGTGGTCGTGGTGTTGGTGGTGGTGTCCTTCAGGGTCGCGGTGGCCCAGTCGTACTGGACGGTGTCCGGACACACCACGTCGTACCAGAACGACAACGATGGGCTGCTCGCCGGCGCCGTGAACGACTGCGCGATCGAGGAGGTGTTGCTCGGGCTGGTCGAACCGACCATCGCGGCGTACGTGCCCGAGTGCGGATTCGTGGTGGTGACCGAGGTGACACCGGTGGCGGTCCAGCCGGACAGGTTCCCGGTCTCGAAGCCACTGTTGGTGATCGAGGTGGCGGCCGAGGCGGGGGTGCCGATGGCCGCGGTGCCGAGGAACATCAGCCCGACCGCCGAGACGACGGCGAGCAGTCTGCTCCGCAGCGGACGTGGGGGATGATGGCGCACAGTGACTCCCTGCTAGGGCCGGGCGGATCCACGCCCGGCAGCGGATTGCATGGGGTGCACGCGGGGTTGGGTAACGTCAGGTGCGGAGGGTTCTCTCCAACCTCTGACACCCTGCGGTGGGGCCTGAATCAGTGCACGGCGACGTCGTCGTACAGGGTGTAGGTGGGGTCGCCGGAGTCACCGTTGGTCGGCGTGGTGGCTCCGAGTCGGGCGGTGTAGGACCCCCAATGGGAACCCGAGTTGACCACCGACGTGGTTCCGGTGGTGGTCACGGTGATCGGGTACGTCCCCGCCGGGGTCGAGGCCGCAGTGGTGACGGCACGACTTCCTGGTTCTGGCCCGAGCACGCGGAGCTGACGTCCAGAATCGGCCCTACGGTTGCTCGCGGTGCCTGGCGTGCGGAGGCCGGCCCGGATGTCGCGACTCCCACGACGAGGAACGTCGCTGATTGCCGCGGCCAGACATCGCAGCCTGCGACGTGAGGTGTTGGGGGGTCGCGTACGGGCTCGGAGCATGGTGGCACCCCTTCGACTGCACTGGCGGATTCGGGGCGTTCCTTGGAGCGCAACCGCACAAAATGTCGCGGGCACGGCGGATGCTAGATATGACCCTCTACATAGTCAAGGTTCTGCTAACACCCGGTATCTACGTAGTCGGTAGTAGATGTGCGTGGCACGAAACCTGACAAGCATCGACCTTGCGCGATGTCACAATATTCACCGTTGTCTTCTTCCCCCGAGCCCCCGGGCTCGACGGCGATTACGTCGGCGCCCCGTTCTGTAACGAGTCTGGTCGCGATTCCGGTGCCCGCGCCGATGTCTGCGGCGCGAGCGCCTGTCAGCGAACGGCTCAGGAGCTCCTCGACTGCGTCGAAGAGGGTGGACGGTTATGAGGGGCGGCTTTCGTTGTACTAGGCAGCCACCGTGTTGAGAGATTGAGCGCGTGCCTCGGCATTCGCCTCGCTACTGTCGTCCACTGATTCGGACCCGAGGTCAAGCGGTGCTGGGGCGGCTGGCGGCTGGTCGCCCGAGGCCCAACGCCCGATCGGACAGCAGGTGATCAGCTGGTGTAAGGACGCTTGAGGCGTTCGGTGTCGGTGCGCGGCTTGTCGGTCGTATCGGCGGCTGACTGCAGGACGTGTCAGGCGCCAGGATCTTCCGGTCCGAGGGCTGACGTACGCAGGCGTGCCTTTGCCTTCGACGATGTCGCTCCTGGCCCCGGTGTCGAGAGGACATCGTCGGTGTGCACCTCTGCGCGGCAGTGCGGGCAGATCGACAGGGGTTGCATGGTGTGGCCACAGGGCTCGTGGATGAGTACGACCGGCGGGCCCGATGGTCCGGCGGCCCAGGTGTCGCCCCAGTTCATCATCGCCCTGATCAGCGGGGCCAGTGCGCGCCCCTTCTCAGTCAGCGTGTACTCATAGCGCGGCGGGTGCTCCAGGTACTGGCGGCGTTCCAGAATTCCCTGGTCGACGAGCTTGTGCAGTCTGGAGGAGAGCACGCCGCGGGCCATCCCCAGACTCTCCCGGAACTCGTCGAACCGGGTGGCGCCGCGCAGTGCGTCCCGGACGATCAGCAGGGTCCACCACTCGCCGACCACGTCGAGGGTTCGGGCGATGGAGCAGTTCATCTCGGACAGGCTGGTCAACCGCATGCGCTCACTCTAGCCGCGAGTAGGTCTCTTGACGAGACCAACTGGGTCCGCCATGGTCAGTCCTATGAGAAGACCTACAGATCGCGGGTCCGAGTCGTGGCGGACGCTGGCGGTCCTGTGCGTGGGCTCGTTCGCCGTCCTGATGGACACCACGATCGTCAACGTCGCGATACCCAGCCTGGTCGACACCCTGCACGCGGGGCTGGACCAGGTGCTGTGGATCAACAACGCCTATCTGCTCGTCTTCGGCTCGCTGCTGATCACCATGAGCCGGCTGGGCGACGTCTTCGGTCAGCGCCGCCTGTTCATCCTCGGGCTTGCCGTGTTCGCGCTCTGCTCGGCGCTGTGCGGGGCCGCGCAGAACCCGACCGAACTCATCGTGGCGCGCGCCTTCCAGGGCCTGGGCGCGGCCATCCTGGTCCCGCAGCCCCTGGTCATGATCTCGGCGACGGTGCCTGCCGAACGGCGCGGCGCCACCCTGGGCGTGTACAACAGCATGATCGGGCTCGCCGCGGTGATCGGGCCGACGCTGGGTGGCGTGCTGGTCACGTACGTCGACTGGCGCTGGATCTTCTATGTGAACGTGCCGATCACGATCGCGGGCATCGTGCTGGCCTTCCGCGTCCTGCCGGATCTGCGGCTGGGCCGCCGGCACCGGCTGGACGCGGTCGGGGTGGTGCTGGCCACGCTGGGGCTGGCCGGCGTGGTGTTCGGGCTGATCGAGGGCCAGCGCTACGCCTGGGGCCGGGTCGCCGGCGGGCCGGTGACCATCCCGGAGATCATGATCGCCGGCGCCGTACTGCTGGTGGCTTTCGGCTTCTGGGAGCGTGGCAGGCGCGGTCAGGAGCCGTTGATTCCGGCCGCGGTGCTGCGCGACAAGACGATCGTGTTGCTGTGCGGGCTCACCGCGACCGTCCAGTTCGCCTTGATGGGCATCATGATTCTGGGCGCGGTCAACATGCAATCAGTGCTCGGATACAGCGCGGTGGTCTCCGGACTGACGGCGCTGCCGTTGAGCGTCGTGCTGGCGATGCTGGCGCCGTTCGCCGGCCGCTTGTCCGACCGGATCGGCTCCCGGTTGATCCTGGTCGGCGGGTTCACGGTCTACGCGCTCGGCGTGATCGTGCTCATGGCGGCGCTGTCCGTCCACGCGACGCCGTTCACGTTCGTCCTGCCGTACTGCCTGGTCGGGCTCGGCATGAGCTGCCTGTTCGCGCCGCTGACGACCGAAGCGCTGCGGCGGGTACGCCCGGAGTTCACCGGCGCTCTGGCCGGCATGCTGAACACCTCCCGCCAACTCGGGTCTTCGATCGGCAGCGCGGTGGTCGGCGGAGTGCTGGCCACCTTGTTGGCCGACAGGATGCGGTCCAAGGCCGCCGCCGCAGCCGGCGGGCTCCCATCGCAGGACCAATCCCTCTTCCTGCGCGGCTTTGCAGGCCCCGGGCACAGCGGGCTCGCGGTGGGACGCGGCCAGTCGGGCGGGGCCACCGTCGCGGCCGGCGTCCCCGAACCGCTGCGCACTCAGCTTCAGCGTCTGGTCCACACCATATTCACCGGCAGCTACGTCGACGCGATGCGCAGCACTCTGATCATCCCCGCTGCTCTCCTGCTGCTTTGCGCCGCCGGCTGCGCGCTGCTCATCAGGCCGCAGCGGCCCGCAACACCGGCTACGTCACAACCCAGGCCGATGAAAACAGTGGACACATGAACCATGCCCAATCAGGAACGCCGGACCGGTCGGCGAGTGATCAACTCCTGGCCGCGGCCTTGTCGCGGATACGGTCCAGGGCGTGCTTTTCGGCGAGGGTGATGGCTTCGTCTGGGATCTGCGGAGACACCGCGATCAGGCGGGCGCCGCCAGGGGCCGAGCTCGCTGTCGGCGTAGCCGAGCGCGGTGTCCACGCCGGAGTTGATCAGATTGCCTCCGACGAAGCCGGCCGGGATTGGCAGCAGGGTGTAGTAGAACGCGGTCAGGCCCAGGCCGCTGTACTGCCCGATGGCGTGGCCCACCTGCGTGGTCACCGCCACCGGGTCGGCCAGCAGCAGGTGGGTGGTGGGGTCGGCGCGGGGCACCGCCGCGGTCAGCTGCTTGCCGATGGCCAGCGACGCCTGGTGGGCCGCGGCCTGGCTGATCTGGGACGCCAGCGACGAGCCCAGGCTGCCCAGCCCCGGGTTGGTCAGGACCGTGATGGTCGGGCGCACCGTGGCCTGCGTCCTGGCGAGCGCCCCGACCGAGGCGGTGAAGTCCGGCGGGATCACCAGCGCCCCGTAGACCTTGCCCGAGGCCAGGACGTCCGATCCGTGATCTTCGGTGTCGGCGAGACACTCATGGACGACTCAGTGTTCTGACGGTCGTGGGCGCAGTGGATCGGCGTTTCCACCACACTCTGGCTGCGCTAGTCGGCGCGGTGACAGCGACAGCACTGGGA
>NZ_JAAFZA010000259.1 GCF_015356865.1 Catenulispora pinisilvae | reverse complement strand
GCCGGGGGCGGGGCTCGGGGGAAGACGATTGTGAAGCCCTGAGACAGACCCTTCGTGACCTTCCCGCCCCGGCCCTCGTCCTGGAGCTCAACAGGTGGCCGGAAACCGTTGCGGCCGCACCGATTCCCACTCGGTGCGGCCGCCGCACGTCGGCTACCGGTATCGCCCTACCGGTATCGCCCTACCGGTGCCGCTACCTACTGCGAGTCGCCACACTCCGGGCAGAACTTCGAGCCCGCCGGCACCTTCGACCCGCAGCCGCCGCACGCCCGGTCCTCGGGACTCTGCTTCGCACCGCACTCCGGGCAGAACTTCGCGCCGTGCGTCTCGTGCCCGCAGGCCAGGCAGACCAGCTGCTTCTGCGTCGTCACGTCCACCTCGGCGGCCATCGTGGCGCCGACGTCGCGGGCGCGCATCGTGGCGGCGTCGACCAGGCCGTGGGTGCGCGCGGACTCGACCTCGGCGGCGAGGTCCGGCGCGCAGTTCGTGCACAGCCCGCGCTCGGGGCTGTAGCAGCGCGCGCAGACGTAGGACGAGCAGCGTCCGCAGCGGTTGAAGTGCGTCTCGGCGGAGACGATCGCCTCCTTGAACGACGCGTCGCGCGCCTTGTGCCAGCCGCTCTCGACCAGCCCGTCGACGCCGTTGGCGACGTCCCAGCCGATCGAGGACGTGGCCCCGTGCGCCATGTTGGCGGCGCGCCGGATCCAGCCCGCGGCGCGCGCGGCCCTATACGGCTCGAAGCCGCTGCGCCAGGTGTCGTTACAGCGCTGGCAGTAGAACTCGAACTCGAAACCGGCGTCGTTGCCGGACTGGTTGGAATAGTCGCGGTGGTTGTTGCTGAACCACAGCGTGTCTGTCTCGGCCATTGCCCGAACCCCCAAGTGATATTGGCCTAGGGGCAAAGGATAAAGCTCAGTGCCGACGCATCGACAACACGTCCGTGGCGCTGAAATTTTCACTCGGGATCTTGGCCTCGAAATAGGGGCCGAGGGCCGTTTCGAGCTCTGCGACGGTGAACGTCTCCTGCTCAGAGTCCCAGCGTTCCTCGACCACGGGGCGCTGCATCAGAATCACCATGCCGCCGTGCACGACGAAAACCTGCCCGTTCACCTTGTCGGCGGCCGGGGAGACGAGGTAGGCGACCAGCGGGGCGACGTGCTCGACGGCCAACGGGTCCATGCCCTCGGCCGGTGCCTCGAAGCCGGCGAAGACGTCCTCGGTCATCTTCGTCCGGGCCCGCGGGCAGATCGCGTTGGCCCGCACGCCGTAGCGCGCGCAGCCGTTGGCCGTGGCTGTCGTGAGCCCGACGATCGCCGCCTTGGCCGCCGCGTAGTTGGCCTGCCCGGCGGCCCCGGCGAGGAACGCCTCCGAGGAGGTGTTGACGATGCGTCCGTAGACCGGCCCGCCCGACGCCTTCGACTGCTCGCGCCAGTGCGCCGTGGCGTGCCGGGTCAGCGCGAAGTGGCCCTTGGCGTGCACCCGCAGCACGTCGTCCCACTCCTGCTCGGTCATGGAGAACACCATGCGGTCGCGCAGGATCCCGGCGTTGTTGACCAGGATGTCCAGCGAGCCGAAGGTGTCGATCGCCAGCTTCGTCAGCGACTCCGCATACAAGAAGTCTGAGACGTCGCCGCTGGAGGCGACGGCTTGGCCGCCGTCCTTCACGATGTCGGCGACGGTCTGTTCGGCGCCGGCCGGGTCGAAGTCGTTCACCACGACCGCGGCGCCCTGCCGGGCCAGTTCCAGCGCTTCGGCGCGGCCGAGTCCGCGGCCCGCGCCGGTGACTATCGCGGCGCGGCCCGTGAGGGATGTCGTCATGTCAGATCAGACCTCGATGATCGTCCGGATCGCCGCACCGGTGCGCAGCAGCTCCAGGGCTTGGTTGATGTCGTCGAGCTTGAGCCGCGCGGTGATCATGCCCTCCAGGTCCAGCCGCCCGGCCCGCCACAGCGCGATCAGCCGGCCGTACTCCTGGCGCGGGTCCGCGCCGCCGTAGTAGGAACCGAGGATCTTCTTGTTGTCGAAGAAGAGCTGGAACATATTGAAGTCGACGCTGTCGTCGTTCTTGCCCGCGCCGACGACCGTGACGGTGCCGCCCCGGCGGGTCAGGCCGTAGGCCTGCTTCACCAACGCCGAGCGGCCGACCACCTCGAAGACGTAGTCGAACCCGGCTCCGCCGGTCACCTCGGCCTTGGCCGCGTCGGCGTCCTCGGGCGTGACGGCCCTGGTGGCGCCGAAGCGGAGCGCGGCCTCGTGCTTGCTCTCCACCGGGTCGATGGCCACGATCTCGGCCGCCCCGGCGATCCGCGCGCCCTGGATCACGCTGATCCCGACGCCGCCGGCGCCGATCACCGCGACCGAGGAGCCCGGCTGCACCTGCGCGGTGTTGACCACCGCGCCGACACCGGTGGTGACGCCGCAGCCGATCAGCGCGCCGATCTCATACGGCACGTCGTCCGGGATCTTCACAGCACACTGCCACGGCACCACCATCTCCTCGGCGAAGGTGCCGTTGCCGGCGAAGCCGTAGACGTCGGCGCCGTCGACCTTGAAGTGCGGAGTCATCGTCATGCCGAAGAAGATGTTCACGCACAGGTTGCCCTGGCCGCCCCGGCAGTGGGAGCAGTCGCCGCACGGCGGGTTCCAGCACACGATGACGTGGTCCCCGACCGCCACCTTGCCGACGCCCTCGCCGACCGCGACCACCTCGCCCGCGCCTTCGTGGCCCGGGACGAAGGGGACCGGCTGCGGCAGCACTCCGGTCATCGCCGACAGGTCCGAGTGGCACACGCCGGTGGCGTGAATACGGATCCGCACCTCGCCGGGGCCCGGATCGACGAGCATGACGTCGTCGCGGACTTCCAGGGTCTGGCTGCCGGTCTGGAACAGGACTGCTGCGCGCATGAGGGGATTCCTGTCTTTGTCTGTCTGGCTTTTTCGGCCTGTTCCGACCTCTAGAGCTGGGACTAGGCCTTGCCTCTAGAGGTGGAACTAGACCTTGTAGGTCAGCACGGTGTTCGCCAGCACCACGGCATCGTCACGCTCGGCCGAGGTGGAGACCACGTCCACCCGCCCGGCGCCGTCGTCCCACATCTTCACCCGCATCGTCTCGCCGGGGAAGAAGATCCCTGCGAAGCGTGTCGAGTACTCCGTCACCCGGGCCACGTCGCCGCCGAGGACCGTGTCCACCACGGCCTTGCAGGTGATGCCGTAGGAGCACAGGCCGTGCAGGATCGGGCGGTCGAAGCCGGCCATCGCCGCGAACTCCGGGTCGGCGTGCAGCGGGTTCCAGTCGCCGGACAGCCGGTAGATGAGCGCCAGCTGCTCCAGCGTCTTGACCTCCACGACGTGATCGGGCTCCCGGTCGGGGGTGCTGTCCACGGCCGAGGGCCCGCGCTCGCCGCCGAACCCGCCCTCGCCGCGTACGAAGATCTGCGAGTGGTTGGTCCAGATCGGCCCGTCGGCGTCGGCGATCACGCTCTCGGTCCGGATCACCGCGGCCTTGCCCTTGTCCCAGATGTCGGTGACGCGCGCGGTCGCCGTGGCCTGGCCAGCGGCCGGGATGGCGCGGTGCACGGTGATCGACTGGCCGCCGTGCAGAATGTTGACCAACTGGATGTCGATGCCCGGGTTCTCGAACAGCGAGAAGCCGAGCGCGCCGCCGGCCACCACCGCGAACGTCGGCAGGACCTTGAGGCCCTTCTCGTAGACGTAGGCCAGCTCCGCCGGGTCGGTCGCCGGGACGCCCGCGCCCAGGCCCAGGTGGTAGAGCTGGACGTCCTTGGGGCTCCAGGCCAGCTCGACGCTGGTGGCCGGGGCGGCCAGGGCCTTGTCGGGGTCGATGGGCATGCGGGGCGGTCCCTTCGGTGGTGCTGGCTGATCGGACTTCACTGGTCGGGCTTCGCTGGTCGGACTTCGCTGATCGGGCTTCGCTGATCGAACATCGCTGTTGTCGGCAAACTAGAACACGTTACTGTCGGATGCAATGGCCACTGCCCGCTCACGATGGGGAGACACCTCGCATGACCGAAGCGGCACCTAAAGACGATGTCAGACGGGCCTGGCTCGACGAGGACGAAGCGAACCTGTCGGCGGCCCGCGTGGCCAAGCACCGGCTGGTGGAACAGGTGCGGCGGCTGGTGGACGCCACGTTCCAGCTGGACACCGGGGACGCCGACTACGGTCCCCGCCGGGACGGAGCTCTGGCCTGGGAGGACGGCGAGCCGTCCGCCGCCACCGACACCGACCGCGCGGCGGGGTTCATGGCGCTAGCCGCCGAGGCCGAGGCACTGGCCGACCGCATCGGCGAGCTGCCGCGCATCCCCCGCGCCGAGATCGACGGCGCGAACGTCAGTCTGGCCCGCCGCCACGACACCCTGCTGGTCGAACGTTCGCCCATCAACGGCCGCAGCAACCCGCTGGCGCCGCCGGTGCGGATGTGGGCCGACGGCGAGGTGATCCGCGGCGAGGCGTTCTTCACCGCGCCGTACGAGGGACCGGCCGGGCGGGTGCACGGGGGGTGGGTGGCAGCGTGCTTCGACGAGCTCCTGGGCTGCGCGCAGGGTGCGTCGGGGGCGTTCGGCTTCACGGGGACGCTGACGATCACGCTGCGCCGGGCCACGCCGCTGTACACGAAGATCACCTACGAGGCCGGGTTCTCGCACCGCGAGGGCCGCAAGATCCACGGCTGGGGGCGCTGTTATGCCGACGGGGTGTTGACCGCCGAGGCGTCCGGCGTGTTCGTCGTGCCCGCCGCCGGGCGGATCGGGCATGGGACGGCGCAGTGAGGACGCGGTGAGGATGCAGTGAGAGCCGCGCTGAGGACGCGGTGGGGGCGCAGTGGGGGCGCAGTGAGAGCGGCGCTGATCTCGCCGGTCTGCGTAAAAGTACGTAATTTGATACTTCTGTTTGAGTAAAGTCAGCCGGCTCGGCCGCCTCGCCCCGATAGCGTGCGCACATGCTTCATGATCTTCTCGACGCGCCGACGGGGTGGCGGACGGACTGGTCCACCGACGGCGAGTCGCCCTCAGGGCACTGGGACTGGGTCGTGGCCATGGCGGCGGCCGAGGTGGACGGCCGCCTCGTCGCCCTCAGCGGCGGTTCGGACCAGGCGGTGCGGATGTGGGACGCCGCCACCGGGGACGCCCTGGGCGAGCCGGTCGCCGGCCACTGGGGCACGGCCCTGACGACCACCACCCTGGACGGCCGCCCGGTAGCCCTGACCAGCGGCACCGACATGACGGTCCGGATCTGGGACCTGGCCGCCGGCAAGCCGTCCGGCGAACCCCTCACCGGCTTCGAGGACAAGGTGGAGGCGATAGCCACCACGGCCGTCCAGGGCCGCCCGGTCGCCGTCACCGGCACCGGCAGCGCCCTGGGCCTGGCCGACCCCTCGGTCCGGGTCTGGGACCTGACCACCCGCGCCCCGATCGGCCCACCCCTGGTCGGCCACACCGACGCGGTCTGCGCGGTCAGCACGGCGGAGCTGGACGGCCGCCCGATCGCGGTGACCGCCGGCCACGACGCCACGGTCCGCATCTGGGACCTGACGACCCACCGCCAACTCGGCGCCCCGCTGACCGGCCACACCGACGCGATCTGGGCGGTGGCCACCACCCGCCTGGACGGCCGCCCCGTCGCGGTGACCAGCAGCGACGACAGCACCCTGCGGCTGTGGGACCTCACCACCGGCCAACCCCTCGGCGAACCCCTCACCGGCCACGGCGCGGGAGTGGAGACGGTGACCACGACCATGCTGGCCGGCCGGCCGGTCGCGGTGTCGGGCAGCTGGGACCAGACGGTCCGGGTGTGGGACCTGGCCAACGGACGCCAGACCGGGCCGGAGCTGACGTTCCCGGCGCAGGTGCAGGCGCTGGCGGCGCTGCGGGACGGGCGGTTGTTGGTGGGGTACGACCGGGGCGTGGCGGCTCTGTCGGCGGTTTAGGGGAACTCGAGCTGTTGCTCAGACGCTGGTTGTTGTTCTTAGTCCCAGTCCCGGCTCACCCGGTCGTAGGCGCCGGCAGCGGTCCGGGCCGGCGCACATCAGGCTCCAGATAAATCATCCGCGCCTCCGGCACCGCTTCGCGGATCCGTGCCTCGGCGGCGTCGATGGCCTTGGCCACCTCCGCCGCGCTGTCGTCGTGCTGCACCGCGATCTTCATCGCGACCAGCAGTTCCTCCGGCCCCAGGTACATCGTGCGCAGGTGGATGACGTCGGTGACGGTGTCCCCGTCGACCGCGGCGGCGCGGATGGCGGCCACGTCGTGCTTGCCCGCGCCCTCGCCGACCAGCAGGCTCTTCATCTCCACGGCCAGCAGGACCGCGATGCAGACCAGCAGCGCGCCGATCCCCAGGGTGCCCACGCCGTCCCAGCGGCCGTTGCCGGTGATCACCGCCATGCCGACGCCGAACAGCGCGAAGCACAGGCCCACCAGCGCGCCGGAGTCCTCCAGCAGCACCACCGGCAGCTCCGGGGTGGTGGCGCGGCGGATGAAGCCGAGCCAGCTGCTGCCCTCGCGCAGGTGGTTGGACTCGCGCACGGCCGTGCGGAAGGACATGCCCTCCATCACGATCGCGAACAGCAGCACCCCGACGGCCCAGTACCACTTGTCGACCTTCTCCGGGTGCATGACCTTGTGCCAGCCCTCGTACAGCGCGAACAAGCCGCCGACGCTGAACAGCACCACGGAGACGATGAACGCGTACACGAACCGCTCGCGGCCGTAGCCGAACGGATGCTCGGTGTCGGCCTTCTTGCGCGCCTGCTTGCCGCCGATCAGCAGCAGCACCTGGTTGCCGGAGTCGGCGACCGAGTGCACGCCCTCGGCGAGCATCGACGCCGAGCCGGTGAAGGCGTACGCCACGAACTTCGAGACGGCGATCCCCATGTTGGCGCCGAGCGCCGCCATAACCGCCTTGGTGCTGCCTTCAGCGCTCATGAGCGCGAATCACCTGCTCCTCCGCTATTCCCCGGGCCCGAAAGGAAGCAGAGTAACAATGATCTACCATCCGCGGGGCGGTGTCCGGCCATGACGGGCGAACTCCCGGGCCAGCTCGGCCCGGTCGTCCTCGGTCATCGGGCGATAGCCCGAAGGGGTCCGGAGGAACACCGGATCCGCCGTGTACCAGGCCTGTTCGACCAACCCGCGGACCACCACCTTGTTCGTGGCCGTCCTCGGCATCGAGGCGACAAGGCGCACATATCGGGGCCACCACAATTTTACGAAGTCCGAACGGGAACCCAAATAAGCACCGAACGCAATAGGGTCGAATTTCTCGACGAATTCGTCGGTCAGTTCCACGGCGACCATCACCTGATCCCCCGCCGCGACATCCGGCACCCCGTACGCCGCCGCCGCGACCGCGCCCTCCCACTCCTCGACGGCCCGCGCGATCGGCCCGGAGGCGAAGTTCTCCCCGCCGACCCGGATCCAGTCCGCGGACCGGCCGGCGAAGAAGAAGTTGCCGTCGGCGTCCCGGTATCCCAGATCACCGGACCAGAACCGCCCGTCCCGCAGCTTGGCCGCATCAGCCTCGTGGTGCTTGTAGTAGCCCTCGAACGCCCCAGCGCCGGCGAAGTTCACCATCTCCCCGACCTCGCCGACCGGGCACTGCGCCCCGCTGTCCGGATCGACGATCCGCACGTCCCCGACCGGCACGCCGAGTGCGCCCGCGGGCGTGGACGGCAGGCGGTAGAAGGAGATCCCGCCCTCTGTCGAACCGAACGCCTCGGTCACCAGACACCCGAAGCGCTTCCCGAACCGCTCGACGTCCGCCGGCGCCGCCTCGTTGCCGAAGACCTGCTTCAGGGGGTTGGCGGCGTCATCGGGCTGCTCGGGCGTGGCCAGGATGTAGGCCAGCGGCTTGCCGACGTAGTTCGCGTACGTGGCGCCGAACCGCCGGACGTCCGGCAGGAAGCCCGACGCCGAGAACCGGCGGCGCAGCGCCAGCGTCGCACCGGTCGCCACAGCCGGGATCCAGCTGGCGATGACGGCGTTGCTGTGGAACAGCGGCATCGCGCAGTAGAGGACGTCAGCGTCGGTGAGACCACGCTGCCGGGCGAGCGTGGAGCCCTGAGTCGCGAGCTTGCCCTGGGTGCAGACCACGGCCTTCGGGGCGGAGGTCGTGCCGGAGGTCAGGATGAGCATGAAGGGGAGCTCGGAGATGTCCTCCCGGTCTTCGCTTTCGCCCCGGTCTTCGCCCCCGCCTTCGTCCCGGCCGTCATCCCGGTTTTTATCCCAGCCCTCATCCTGGAGGTCATGACAAGCGCTGAAACCCTTACGCGGCTTGCCGATCCAGTTTTCGGCCGCGTCGATGTCCACCACCGGAACACCGCAATCACCGACCATGTCCAGGAAGCGCGTCTCGGTGACGATCAGCGCGCAGTCGGTGTGCCGCGCGTCCCGCACCACCTCGGCGGCACCGCGCGTCGGGTTCAGCCCGACCAGCGTGAACCGGCCCAGCGCCGCGGCCCCGAGCAGGAACGAGAACTCCGGCACGTTCTCCATCAGCACCCCGACATGCCGTGGCCCCTCCCCCGCCGCCGGCAGCCGCTCGGCCAGCCACGCGGCCCGTGCCGCACTGTGCCGGACGTGCTCGTCCCACGAGACCCGCTGGACGACGCCGCCCTCGCCATCACCATCGTCAACCCATGTCAGCGCCGTGGCCTGGTCGCCGGCGCGAGCGATGAAGAGCTCGGCCACGGAGGTGTTCCAGCGTCCGGTCATGCCGCGCAGGGTAGGGACTGCGGCTTGAGAACTCTAGGGTCATCTCCAAGGCCACGAGCATCGCCCGGCCCGCGCCGATGCCGCCGACTACGACACCCGCAGCCGGAACAACCCCCTCACACCCGCGTAGCCACCCGCACCAGATCCGCCACCGCCCGCCCCCGGCTCCCGTCCGGCCAAGCGATGACCGTCGTCACCGGCGCCGCGTCCGACACCGGCACCGCCACCAAGTCCCGCCGCAGATCCGCGGCGGCGGACTCGGGCACGGTCACCATCGCCCGCCCCAGCGCGACCAGCTGGTAGACCTGCGTCAGGCTGTGTACCTCCGGCCCCGGTCCTTCCGGATAGCTCCCGTCCGGCTTGCACCAGCGCGCCATCGGCGGCCCCGACAGCGCGGTCAGTTCGACCGCCCGGATCCATGCGCGCCCGGCCAGCGGGTGCGACCTCGGCAAGATCGCCACCTGCTGTTCGGTGAACAGCGCCTCGGTCTCGAGTCCTTCGGCCGGGTCGAAGGGCAGGTGCAGCAGGGCGACGTCGGCCTTGCCGGTCAACAGCAGCCTCTGGTGCTGATGCGCCTCGCAGAGCAGCAGCTCGACGTCGGCGGCGCCGGGCTCGGCCCGATACGCGTCGAGCACCTTCGCCAGCACGTCGCCGGCCGTCCCGGTCTTGACCGCGAGGATGATCCGCGAACGCTCTCGCCCCGCCTCCCGAGTACGGCGCTCCGCCGTGGCCACCGCGGCCAGGATCGAGCGCGCCTCGGCCAACAGAACCGCCCCGGCGTCGGTGAGCGTGACCTTGCGGCTGGTCCGTTCCAGCAACGTGACCCCGAGGCGCCGTTCGAGCTGGGCTATCGTCCGGGAAAGCGCGGGCTGCGCGATCTGCAGGCGCTCAGCGGCCTTCGAGAAGTGCAGCTCCTCAGCGACGGCGACGAAGTACTGCAACTCGCGGGTCTCCATGACTCCACGGTAACGCCCATCGACGTCGAACGATGCCGTTCCGACATGGCTGCGGTGCCCGGTTGCTGTTGGTCTGCGCCGACGCCGGCGACCAGACTTGTCATCATGAGCGAGCAGAGCACGGGTGAGAAGACGATCGCGCTGGTCACCGGCGCGAACAAGGGCATCGGATACGAGATCGCGGCCGGCCTGGGCGCGCTGGGCTGGAGCGTCGGCGTCGGTGCCAGGGACGAGCAGCGATTGGAAGAGGCCGTGGCGAAGCTGCGCGCGGCCGGCGTGGACGCGTTCGGGGTGCCCCTGGACGTGACCGACGAGGCCAGCGTGCAGGCCGCGGCCCGGCTGATCGAGCAGCGGGCTGGACGCCTCGACGTGTTGGTCAACAACGCCGGCAGCGCCGAAGGCTGGCCGGACAACCCGACCGCGCTCGACCCGGAGGTCGTGCTGCGGCTGGTGGACATCAACGTGATCGGCGTCATCCGGGTCACCAACGCGCTGCTGCCGCTGCTGCGCCGTTCGGCGCACCCGCGCATCGTCAACCAGTCCAGCCATGTCGCCTCCCTCACCTTCCAGACCACGCCCGCCCTCAACCGGGGCGGGATCAGCGGCGGATACACACCGACGAAGACGTATCTGAACGCTGTCACCATCCAGTACGCCAAGGAACTGGCCGACACCAACATCCTGATCAACCTGGCCTGCCCCGGCTACGTGGCCACCGACCTGAACGGTTTCCAGGGCACCAGCACCCCCGAGGAAGGCGCGAAGGCCGCCATCCAGTTGGCGACGCTGCCCGACGACGGGCCCCGCGGCGGGCTGTTCGACGCCGACGGCGTCGTGCCGTGGTGAGGTGACGTGGTGAGGTGACGTGGCGAGGTGAGATGACGACCCCACCGGCACGGCCCGTGGGACAGACGCTCTATCGTGCCCATCATGGACCTGATGGACACGGCGGTGGTGAAAGGCACGCTCGCGGACGGCACCGAGGTGCTGGCAGTGACAGTGCAGGCGGGTACGGCGCCGGACGCGTGGCGGACACTGCGCGCGGCGCACGCCTCGACCGGGCTGTGGCCGTTCCTCGTCGATCCGCACACCCCCACGATCCTGGACAAGCTGCCACGCCCGGTCCAGGAGAAGGAACGGCATCGCGGCGCCGCCGAGATCTTCGGGACTGCTGAGTTCTTCGCGACTGCCGAGTTCTTCGCGACTGCTGAGTTCTTCGCTGTCGCTGAGACCTTCGCGACCACGGATGCCCGCGGTTCCGCCGACGTGGCCCCGGACCAGCCGCCCCACACCGGCCAGGTCTCATCCGCCGTGCGGGCCACGACCATCGGCCTGGTCCCGGCCGAGTACGGCGGCGTGGAGGTCCCCGGCCTGCTCGACTGGGACGGCGCGCCGGGAACATCAGGGCTCGAACACACCGCGGTCCTGGCCGACTGGCGCCGCCGTTTCGGCGCGGAACTGATGACGCTCACCGGCGACCGGATCGAGTTGCACGTGCCCCGGCCGCCGGCCACGCCCGAAGGAATCAAGGCCGTGGCGCTGGAACAGACCGGCTACTGCCCCGACGTCTTGTTCCAGAGCGGCGGGACCCTGTGGTCTTTCCAGTGGGAGTAGCCGAAGTGGTGGGAGTGAGCCGGGAAAGCTGAGGAGCCGCAATCGGATTCGCACCGACCGCGGCTCCTCAGCCCTTTGATGAAACTCAGGCGTTCGCTCTGACCGTCAGGCGTTCACCCCCGCCATCGCCTTCGGCTCCGTACCCTCCACACCCTCCACCGCGTCGTTCGTGTCCGGCGTCGTCATCGCCGACATCCGAGGCGCCTTCACCAGGAACGGCACCACCGCGGCGACCAGCGCCAGCACCGAGGCGATCAGGAACGCGTGGGTGTAGGCGTCGATCGCCGGCAGCTTCACGCCCGGCGCGACCTGCTTCATGTTGCCGGTCAGCACAGCGCCGACCACCGCCGTGCCGACGGCGCCGCCGACCGTGCGCAGCACCGCGTTCATACCGTTGGCGATCCCCGACTGCCGCACCGGCACCGAGGCGTTGATGTACGCCGGCATCGCCGCGTAGGCCATGCCCACGCCGACGCCCATCACGCCGGAGGCGACCACGACGTGCCACGAGGCGCTGTGCGCGAAGATCAGCAGCCCCAGTCCGACCGCCGCGAACGCGCCGCCGAGCACCAGGGGCAGGCGCGGGCCGCTGCGCTTGATCAGCGCGGCACCGACCGGGGCGGCGGCGAAGGAGCCGACCGCGGACGGGAAGAGCATCCAGCCCGAGGCCAGGACCGAGGCGCCGAAGCCGTAGCCGACCGCCTTCGGGGTCTGCGTGAAGTCGCTCATCAGCAGGAACGACCCGTACATCGCGAAACCGACCAGGACGCCGGCGGTGTTGGTGACCGCGACGGCCGGCTTGGCCAGCATCGCGATGTCCACCAGCGGCGAGGCCACCCGGCGCTCGACGGCCACCCACAGCACCAGGACCACCGCGGCCACCGCGAACAGGCCGAGCGTGCGGGTGGAGCCCCAGCCCCAGTCGTTGCCCTGGCTGACCGCGATCAGCAGCGCCGAGAGCCAGCCGGCCAGCAGCAGCGCGCCCAGCGGGTCGGCCTTGCCCTCGGCCTTGATCGGGTCGTGCGGGACCAGCCACAGCACCAGGGCGAAGGCGACGGCCGCCAGGACCGCGCCCATCCAGAACACCGACTCGTAGCTGAAGTGCTCCATCACCACGCCGGTGGCGACCAGGCCCAGACCCGAGCCGACGCCGAGCGCCGCGGAGACCATCGCCACGCCGCCGGTGACCTTCTGGCGCGGGAGTTCGTCGCGCACCACGGCCACCGCCAGCGGCAGGATCGCGCCGCCGGTACCGGCGACGATGCGGGCTATCAGCAGCATCCCGAAGGACCCGCCGATCCCGCCGAGCACGCCGCCGACGAGCACGCCGGCGATCGCCACCACCAGCATCGGCTTGCGGCCGCGCAGGTCGCCGATGCGCGCCAGCAGCGGGGTGAGCACCGCGGCGGAGAGCAGGTTGGCGGTCATCAGCCAGGTGATGCCGCTGCCGGCCACGTTCAGGTTCTTCTGCAGCGTCGGCAGGATCGGGACCACGGAGGTCTGGACGAGGGAGAAAGCCAGTACTGACAACACGAGCGCGGGCAGTACTCCCCGCGATCGCCGCGCCTGGTCGGACATGGTGCGCTCCATAGTTTCACTGGTCTACAGTTAACGTCATGAAGTATTTAACCACGGCCGGGCCGGATGTTGAGCGCGGGACGGCGCCCGCATACGGTTGCTCCGTGACCAGCTCCGAACACCACGCCGTCCTGGACAACCGCCGCGACCCCGTGACCGCCCAGGTGCTGGAGCTGTTCTGGGCGGCGTCCCAGGCCTTCTACGACAACTACGACGAGGCCGCGGCCCGCCACGACCTGACCCGCATGCAGGCGTTCGTGCTGGCCAACCTCATGTCCGGGCCGAAGCCGATGCGGTTCCTGGCCGAGCACCTGAAGTGCGAGCCGTCGAACATCACCGGTCTGGTGGACCGGATGCAGGCGCGCGGGCTGGTGACGCGCGAGCCGGATCCGGAGGACCGGCGCGTGAAGAGAATCACAGCCACCGAACTCGGCCGGGCGTCGTTCGACGCGGTGTGGGCCGGGCTGACGTTCGCGGCGGAGCCGTTGGCCGGGCTCAGCGGCGCGGAGCGGGAGACGTTGCGGGATCTGCTGGCGCGGGTCGTGCCGAACGCGCAAGCGGCGGAGTAGTCACTCACTCCGCCGCCGATCGGTCATCCGGGATGTCGCTACCCGGGATGTCCCGGAGTGCTCGTGATCGGGGCATCGGCGGGCGACGGCTTCGGATTGCCGGTGGTGGCCGAGGTGACGGCGGCGGCCAGCACCAGTGCCGTCACGATCGCCTGCACGAGGAACACGCGGGTGTGCCGGGCCCGGATCAGCAGGTACGTGATCACGCCGAAGACGGCGGTCACGACGAACAGCACGACCAGGTCCTCCTGCCAGGCGCGGCGGCGCAGACCGAGGCTGGCGTCGCCGAAGCGCTGGACCTCTATGACGAACAGCACGACCAGCGCGATGACCGCCACGGCCAGATCGCCCAGCAGGACGCGGGCGATGAGCGGCATGCGCTCGGGTTCGGGGTCGTAGGCGGGGGCCGGAGCTTGGGGCCGTTTCTGGGG
>NZ_JAAFZA010000258.1 GCF_015356865.1 Catenulispora pinisilvae | reverse complement strand
GGGCATGAGCACGCGGTCTGCCCGTCGTGGGGCGGTGGGCAGACCGCGGTTGGTGCGTGGTCGCCGGATCGGCCGGTCGGAGGGGGCCGGCCGACCCGGCGGTGTCGCTCAGCCCTGAGACGGATCGTCGAGCCCGGCGATGGCCTGCGCGAGATCGGCGGCGTAGCCGTGCCGCCCGAGCGCGGCGAAGATCTCGCGGGCCTCGGACCACGCACACCGGGCGTGCTCGGTCTGGCCCAACGCCGCCCGCGCCTCGCCCAGCGCCCACAACGCGTAGCCCTCACCGTCCCGGTTGCCGATCGACCGGTGCAGCTCCAACGCCTTGTCGATGCACCCGACGCCGTCCTCGGCGCGCCCGTTCTTGGCGTGCAGCTTCCCGAGGTTGCCCCAGGCGATGGCCAGCCGCGGGGTGTCGCCGACGGCCTCGGCGGCGGCGAACAGGCGCGGATAGATCCGCAAGGCGTCGTCGGGACGGCCGGAGTCCCGCAGCGCCTCGGTCAGCGCCAGCATCACCGAGACCTGCAAGCTGGGCAGCAGCGGCGTGGTCGGCAGCGCGTCGAGTTCGGCCAGCGACGCCGTCAGCCGCGAGGCGGCCTCGGCGGGCCGTCCGCTCTGCGCGACCGTGATCGCCGCGTTGATCCGGGCCTGCGCCACCCGCTCGGCCAGCCCGGCGGACTCGTAGTGCGGGACGGCGTCGGCGAACGTCGCGATCGCCTCGTCGAACCGCCCGAGCGCGCCGTGGACGATCGCGAGGTTGTTCAGCTGCACACCGGCCAGCTCCGGCTCGCCGAGCGCGATCGCCGCCGCGACCCCGGCCCGCAGCGGTTCTTCGAGCTCTTCGACGCGGCCGCGGATGCGGAAGCCGTGCAGCAGCACGAGGGGGAGTGCGGCGGCCGTGGCGTGGTCGCCCTGCGCGGCGGCGACCGAAGCGGCCTCCAGCAGCCCGGCCGACTCCCGATCGAACCAGTCCCCGGCCTCCGGCAGCCCGGCGAACAGCTTGGGGCCGCCGTCCGGGATCCACGCCTCCCACGCGAGCTTGGGCCGGTTCGGGTGGAACAGCTGGTCGGCGGACGCCGCCGAAGCCAGGCACCACGAGGTCCAGCGGCCGACGGCCGCGGAGCGCGCCTCGCCGCTGTCGATCGCCCAGGCGTGCTCCCGGGCCAGCTCCTGGATCAGCGGATGGAACGCGAACCGGTCCGGCGCCGCGGACTCCAGCAACGAGACCTCGACCAGGTGCTCGACCGCGGAGTCGGCATCGAACTCATCGACGCCCAGCGCCGCCGCGGCGGCCGGCAGGCTGAAGCGCTCGCCGCCGATCAGGCTCAGCAGGCGGAACGCGCGGGCCAGATCGACGTCGCGGCCCGCGGCGCCGTAGCTGAGCGCGTGGTAGCTCTCTTCGAGCGGGCCGCGGAGGGCGCTGCGCTCAGGGTCCGAGCCAGCGGGCGTGCCAGGTCCGGAATCGGAATAGGCCGCTGTGCCGTCGTCATCGAGCGAGTCGATGCCTTCCAAGCGCTGGCCGACCGCTTCCAACCGCGCGACCAGCGAGGCGATGCTCCGCGTCCGCCGCTGCGTCAGCCGCGCCCCGCAGATCCGCAGCGCGATCGGCAACCCGCCGCACGCCTGGGCCAACCGCTCCAGCGCCGCCGGCTCGGCCCCGGCCCGCCCGGCGCCGACGATCCGCGCCAGCATCGCAGTGGCCTGATCCGCGGGCAGCCGCCCCAACTCCAGCGGAACCTGCTTTGCCACCCCGGGCAGCCGCCGCCGGCTGGTCACGATCACCGCGCTCGGCCCGCCGGCCGGGATCAGGCGCCGGATCTGCGCCGGATCGGTCGCGTCGTCGAGCACCAGCAGCACCCTGCGATCGGCCAGCATGGTCCGCAGCAGCGCGGTCCGCTTGTCCGGATCGCCGGGGAACTCCGTGACGCCCAGCGCCCGCAGTGCCTCCGCGACCAGCTCGCCGGGCCGCCGGGGCGCGCGCAGCCCGCCCAGCCGCAGAAACACCTGCCCGTCCGGGAACTCCGCGCGCAACCGCTGGGCGACCCGCACCGCGAACGAGGTCTTGCCCACCCCGCCCGGACCGCTGACCACCACGACCGCCGCCGGATCGCCGGGCTCGGGAGCCGTCAGGACCTCGGCGACGCAGGCAAGCTGGTCGTCGCGGCCGGTGAAGTCGGGAACGTCGGCGGGCAGCAGACGCGGTGCCGCCGGCCGGTCGTCGTCCTCGCGCAGGATCTCGTGGAACGCCGCCTTCAACTGCTCGCCGGGCTCGATCCCGGCCTCCTCGACCAGCACCCGCCGTACCCGCTGGTACTCGGCGAGTGCTTCGGCGCGCCTGCCGTCGGCGGCCAGCGCGCCGAGCAGCAGCGCGGCGGGCCGTTCCCGGAACGGGTTCTCGGCGACCAGGACCCGCAGCCGGGGGATGACCGCGGTCGTGCGGCCGAGCCGCACCTCGATCTCGGACAGCTCCTCGTGGGCCAGCAGTTCCTGCTCGTCCCAGTAGCGCACGGCGTCGTCGCGCCACGGCCCGCCCGGCACGTCGGCCAACGGCGCGCCCCGCCACAGCGCCAGCGCCTCGGTGTAGCTCGCGGCCGCGCTGTCCAGATCGCCGCGCGCCGCGGCCGCCTTGGCCCGGTCGCGCAGGCCGCGGAACACGTCGAGGTCCAGCTCCGCGCCGACCAGGTCGACCGTGTAGCCGGAGCTGTGGGTCCGGATCCGGTCGCCGAGCGGCCCCAGTGCGGTTCGCAGTCTGCTGAGATAGCTGTGCAGCGTGCCCGCCGCCCCGGCCGGCGGCTCCAGGTTCCAGACCTGGTCGGCGAGCTCCGCGGCGGCGACAGCGCGCGGGGCGGTGAGTAGCAGCGCGGCCAGCACGGCCCGCTGCCGCGGGGCCGCGATCGGGCGCGGTCCGGTGGGGTCCTCGACCAGCAGGGGACCCAGGACGCCGAACCGTATGCCTGACATGCCATCGGACAGTATTGGAGTGGACATGGCCTGGGCAATCCCGCAAATGGTAGAGATTTCGTGAGTATGCATTGCTGTTAGGCATCGAAGGTGTCCGGCTGCCGAGACCCGCGTTGCATACAGTTTCTGTATTCCGTATTCTCATGCACATGACTTTCACGGCGGCGGTGGCTGGGGCGACCGGTTATGCGGGTGGTGAACTGCTCCGGCTGCTTCTGGGACACCCGGACTTCCAGATCGGGGCGCTCACCGCGGGCGCCAGTGCGGGCTCGCGCCTGGGCGAGCACCAGCCGCACCTGGCGCCGCTGGCCGACCGGGTGATCGCCGACACCACGCCCGAGACCCTGGCCGGGCACGATGTCGTCTTCCTCGCCCTGCCGCACGGGCAGTCCGCGGCCATCGCCGAGGCGCTGGGCCCGGACACCCTGATCGTCGACTGCGGCGCCGACTACCGGCTCGCCGACCCGCAGGTCTGGGAACGCTTCTACGGCTCCGCGCACGCCGGCACCTGGCCCTACGGCCTGCCCGAGCTGCCGGGGGCGCGCGCCGGGCTGGCCGGCACCAAGCGGGTCGCCGTGCCCGGCTGCTTCCCGACCGTCTCCTCGCTGGCCCTGGTGCCGGCGGTCGCCGCCGGTCTGGTCGAGCCGGACGTGGTCGTGGTCGCGGCCACCGGGACCTCCGGCGCCGGCAAGTCCCTGAAGCCGAACCTGCTCGGCTCGGAGATCATGGGCAACGCCGCGGCCTACAACGTCGCCGGGGCGCACCGGCACACGCCGGAGATCGCGCAGAACCTCGGCGCGGTCGCGGGCGGGCCGGTGACCGTGTCGTTCACCCCGGTGCTCGTCCCGATGCCGCGCGGGATCCTCGCGACCTGCACCGCGAAGCTGGAGCCGGGCATCGGCGCGGAGCAGCTGCGGGACATCTACCTGAAGGCCTACCGCGACGAACCCTTCGTCACCGTGCTGCCCGAGGGGCAGCTGCCCGCCACCGCCGCGGTCCTCGGCTCGAACACCGTGCAGCTCCAGGTCGCCGTCGACGAGAACGCCGGCCGGGCCGTCGTGATCGGGGCGATCGACAACCTCACCAAGGGCACGGCCGGCGGCGCCGTGCAGTGCGCCAACCTCGCGCTCGGGCTGCCGGAGACGGCCGGTCTGAGTACCGTCGGGATCGCGCCGTGACCTCTATCAACGCGGATATCACCGCGGACGCTATTGGAGTCGAGCTATGAGTGTCACCTCCGCGAAGGGCTTCCGGGCCGCGGGGATCGCCGCCGGGATCAAAGCCTCGGGAAACGCCGACCTGGCCCTGGTCGTCAACGACGGCCCGCAGACGGCCGCCGCCGGGGTCTTCACCTCCAACCGGGTCAAGGCCGCGCCGGTCGTGTGGTCCGAGCAGGTCCTCAAGGGCGGCGCGGTCAAGGCCGTGGTCCTGAACTCCGGCGGCGCGAACGCCTGCACCGGCTCGGCCGGTTTCCAGGACACGCACAAGACCGCCGAGGAGACCGCCGCGCTGCTCGACGCCTCGGCCGCCGAGATCGCCGTGTGCTCCACCGGCCTGATCGGCGTCCGGCTGCCGATGGACGCGCTGCTGCCCGGCCTCAAGACCGCCGCCGACGCGCTCGCAGCCGACGGCGGGCCGGCCGCCGCGACCGCCATCATGACCACCGACACCGTCGCCAAGACCGCGCAGGCCCAGGGCACCGGCTACGTCGTCGGCGGCATGGCCAAGGGCGCCGGGATGCTGGCCCCGGGGCTGGCCACGATGCTGGTCGTGATCACCACCGACGCCGTGGCCGACGCCGCCGTGCTCGACACCGCGCTGCGGGACGCCACCAGGGTCACCTTCGACCGCGTCGACTCCGACGGCTGCATGTCCACCAACGACACCGTTCTGCTGCTCGCCTCCGGGGCCTGCGAGGTCGTGCCGGACCTCGCGGAGTTCCAGGCCGCCGTCACCTCGGTGTGCGCGGACCTGGCCCGGCAGCTGATCGGCGACGCCGAGGGCGCCACCAAGGACATCGCCGTCGAGGTGGTCCGGGCCGCCAGCGAGGACCAGGCCGTCCAGGCCGCCAAGGCCGTCACCCGCAGCAACCTGTTCAAGTGCGCCATGTACGGCAACGACCCCAACTGGGGCCGGGTCCTGTCCGCCGTCGGGACCACCGACGCCGAGTTCGAGCCCGACCGGCTCTCCGTGGCCATCAACGGCGTCTGGGTCTGCCGCGACGGCGGCGTCGGCGATGACCGCGACCTCGTCGACCTCACCGGCCGCGAGGTCAAGGTCACCGTCGACCTGGCGGCCGGCGACGCCTCGGCGACCGTCTGGACCAACGACCTGACCCCCGGCTACGTCCACGAGAACTCGGCGTACTCCTCGTGAGCACCGTCGAGTCGATCGCCGCCGGCGCCGCCCGCCGGCACGACGCCCTGGCCAAGGCCGGCATCCTCACCGAGGCCCTGCCCTGGCTCTCGGCCCTGCAGGGCAAGACCGTCGTGGTGAAGTTCGGCGGCAACGCCATGGTCGACGAAGAGCTGGAAGCGGCGTTCGCCAAGGACATCGTCTTCCTGCGCTACGCCGGCCTGCGGCCGGTCGTCGTGCACGGCGGCGGCCCGCAGATCAACGCCCAGCTGGACAAGCTCGGCATCGAGCACCGCTTCGCCGGCGGCCTGCGGGTCACCACCGACGAGGCCATGGACGTGGTCCGCATGGTGCTCACCGGCCAGGTGCAGCGGGACATCGTCGGCGTCATCAACGCCCACGGCCCGTTCGCGGTCGGCATGTCCGGCGAGGACGCGGACACGCTCAAGGCGGTCAAGCGGCACGCGGTCGTCGACGGGCAGCAGGTCGACCTCGGCCGGGTCGGCGACATCGAGGCCGTCAACCCCGGCGCCATCAACGCCCTGCTGGACGACGGCCGCATCCCGGTCGTGTCCTCCATCGCCCGCGCCGCCGACGGCCCCGGCGTCTACAACGTCAACGCCGACACCGCCGCGGCGGCGCTCGCCGTCGGCCTGGGCGCGGAGAAGCTGGTGGTCCTCACCGACGTCGAGGGCCTGTTCGCGGACTGGCCGGCCTCCGACGAGGTGATCAGCCTGCTGTCCGCCGACGAGCTGGCCGAACTGCTGCCGACGCTGTCCTCCGGGATGGTGCCGAAGATGGAGGCGTGCCTGCGGGCCGTGCGCGGGGGAGTGCCGCGCGCACACGTGCTGGACGGCCGGGTGCCGCACGCGCTGTTGCTGGAGGTCTTCACCGACGAGGGGATCGGAACGATGGTGGTGCCGGCATGAACGCCGTGGTCAAGTCTGAAGTAGTCGGCGAGGCTGAGCTGTTCGGACAGACCGGGCTGCCGATCGTCGAGCCCGGATACGGCGAAGCCTGGACCGAGCGTTACACCGGCGCGCTGATGAACACCTTCGGCACCCCGCAGAAGGTGCTGGTGCGCGGCGAGGGCGTCTACGTCTGGGACGCCGACGGCCGCCGCTACCTGGACCTGCTGGCCGGGATCGCGGTCAACGCGCTCGGCCACGCGCACCCGCTGATCGTGCAGGCCGTCACCACCCAGCTGACCACCCTGGGCCACATCTCCAACTTCTTCGCCTCCGCGCCGCAGATCGTGCTGGCCGAACGGCTGGTGGACCTGCTCGGGCACACCAACGGCACCGACGCCCGGGTGTTCTTCTGCAACTCCGGCGCCGAGGCCAACGAGGCCGCGTTCAAAGCGGCCCGGCGCACCGGCCGCACCAAGATGGTGTCCACCGAGGGCTCCTTCCACGGCCGGACCATGGGCGCCCTGGCGCTCACCGGCAAGGCCGCGATCCGGGAGCCGTTCGAACCGCTGCCCGGGGACGTGACCTTCGTGCCCTACGGCGACGTCGCCGCCCTGGAAGCCGCGATCGACGACCAGAGCGCCGCGTTCATCGTCGAGCCGATCCAGGGCGAGAAGGGCGTCATCCCCGCCGGGCCCGGCTACCTGAAGGCGGCCCGGGAGATCACCGCCAGGCACGGCGCGCTCCTGATCCTCGACGAGGTGCAGACCGGTATCGGCCGCACCGGCAAGTGGTTCGGACACAGCGGCACCGGTGTGGTTCCGGACCTGGTCACGCTGGCCAAGGGACTCGGCGGCGGAATGCCGATCGGCGCCTGCGTCGGCCTCGGCGCGGCCGCGACCCTGCTCGGCCCCGGCCAGCACGGCTCCACCTACGCCGGCAACCCGGTCGCCTGCGCCGCCGGCCTGGCCGTGCTGCACGCCATCGAGCGCGACGACATCCTGGCCAACGTCCGGGCCGTCGGCGCGCACCTGACTTCGGGTGTCAACGCCCTGCACCACCCGGCGGTCGCCGGGGTGCGCGGCGAAGGCCTGCTCCTGGCGATCATGCTGACCGCCCCGCACGCCGCCGAGGTCGCCCGGGCGGCCCTGGACGCCGGCTTCATCGTCAACGCCCCGGCCCCCGACGCCGTCCGGCTCGCCCCGCCGCTGATCCTCACCACCGCCCAGGCCGACGAGTTCCTCGCCGCCCTGCCCGCCCTGCTCGACGCCGCCCTCGAGGGCGCCGCCACCCCGAAGGACGCCTGAGACATGGTCCGCCACTTCCTCCGCGACGACGACCTGAGCCCCGCCGAGCAGAAGCGGGTGCTGGACCTGGCCATCGCGTTCAAGAAAGCCCCGCTGGACCACCAGGTCCTGGCCGGGCCGCGCGCCGTGGCCGTCATCTTCGACAAGCCCTCCACCCGCACCCGGGTCTCGTTCAGCGTCGGCGTCGCCCAGCTCGGCGGCTACCCGATGGTCATCGACTCCGGCACCAGCCAGCTCGGCCGCGGCGAGGAGATCGGCGACACGGCGCGGGTGCTGGAACGGCAGGTCGCGGCCATCGTCTGGCGGACTTATCGACAGAGCCGGATCGAGGAGCTGGCCGCGACGTCCTCGGTCCCGGTGATCAATGCCCTGACCGACGACTTCCACCCCTGCCAGATCCTCGCGGACCTACAGACCGTGCGCGAGCACAAGGGCCGCCTGGCCGGGCTGACCATGACCTACCTCGGCGACGCGGCCAACAACATGGCCAACTCCTACCTGCTCGGCGGCGCCACCGCCGGTATGCACGTGCGGGTCAGCGGCCCGGCCGAGTACCTGCCGCGGCCCGAGATCGTCGCCGACGCCGAGCGCGTCGCGGAGTCCACCGGCGGCTCCGTCGTCGTCACCACCGACCCCGCCGAGGCGGCCGCCGGAGCGGACGTCCTGGTCACCGACACCTGGGTCTCCATGGGGCAGGAGGACGAGAAGGCGGCGCGCGCCGAGATCTTCAAGCCCTACGCCCTGGACGAGGCCGCGGTGGCGCTCGGCGCCCCGGACGCGATTATCCTGCACTGCCTCCCGGCGTATCGGGGCTATGAGATAGCGGCCTCGGTGATCGACGGCCCGCAGAGCGTGGTGTGGGACGAGGCTGAGAACAGACTCCACGCGCAGAAGGCCCTACTCGCTTTCCTGTTGGAGTCCTCCTCATGAGCGAAGCCACCGTCCCGCAGACCCGTACCGCCCGGCACCAGCGGATCGCGCTGCTGCTGGAGCGGCACTCCGTCCGCTCCCAGGCCGAGCTGGGCCGGCTCTTAGGCGAGGACGGCCTGTCGGTCACCCAGGCCACGCTGTCCCGGGACCTGGACGAACTCGGCGCGGTCCGGGTGCGCGACGGCGCCGGCAACCTGGTCTACGCGATCCCGGCCGAGGGCGGCGACCGGACCCCGGTGGCGGCCCAGCCCGAGCCGGTGTTCGAGCAGCGGCTGCACCGGCTGCTCGGCGAACTGCTGGTCAGCGCGGAGGCCTCGGCGAACCTGGTGGTGGTCCGCACCCCGCCGGGCGCGGCGCAGTTCCTGGCCAGCGCCTTCGACAAGGCGCCGATGATCGAGATCCTGGGCAGCATCGCCGGCGACGACACCGTGCTGCTGATCAGCCGCGATCCGGAAGGCGGGGCGGCGCTGGCGGCGAAGCTGCTGGCGTCGGCCGAGCACTGATTCTCGGCCCCGGCACCGCCCTGGCAGCGGCTTCGGCGCCGAGACTGAACTTTGTAGAGTCCTGACTTTGTAGAGTCCTGCTTTCGTAGAGACCTGAATGGAAACGGCGAGGAACATGAGCAACCCGGCACCGAAGTCGCAGCTTTGGGGCTCGCGCTTCTCCGGCGGACCGTCCGAGGCACTGGCCGCGCTGTCGGCGTCCGTGCACTTCGACTGGCGGCTCGCGCAGTACGACCTGGCCGGCTCGCGCGCCCACGCCCGGGTGCTGAACCGCGCCGGGCTGCTGAGCGCCGCCGACCTGACCGCGATGCTGGCCGGCCTGGACGCGCTGGAGGCCGACGTGGTCTCCGGGGCGTTCCTGCCCACGGTCGCCGACGAGGACTGCCACACGGCGCTGGAGCGCGGCCTGATCGAGAAGCTCGGCGCCGAGCTCGGCGGCCGGCTGCGGGCCGGACGGAGCCGCAACGACCAGATCGCCACGCTCGGCCGGATGTTCCTGCGCGACCACGCGCGGCGGATCGCGGCTCTGGTCGCCGATCTGGAGCAGGCGCTGATCGACCAGGCCACGGCGCACATGGACGTCGCGATGCCCGGCCGCACGCACTTGCAGCACGCGCAGCCGGTGCTGTTCGCGCACCACGTCCTGGCCCACGCCCAGGCGCTGTCCCGGGACGCCGAGCGGCTGCGGGACTGGGACAGGCGCGCCGACGTCTCGGCGTACGGCTCCGGTGCGCTGGCCGGCTCGACCCTCGGCCTGGACCCGGAGGCGGTCGCCGCCGACCTCGGCTTCTCGGCCAGCGCCGCCAACTCCATTGACGGCACCGCCTCGCGCGACGTGTTCGCCGAGTTCGCGTTCGTCACCGCGATGATCGGGATCGACGTCTCCCGGATCGCCGAGGAGATCATCTTGTGGACCACGAAGGAGTTCTCCTTCGTGACCCTGGACGACGCCTTCGCCACCGGCTCCTCGATCATGCCGCAGAAGAAGAACCCGGACATCGCCGAGCTGGCCCGCGGCAAGTCCGGCCGGCTGATCGGCAACCTGACCGGCCTGCTGGCCACGCTCAAGGCCCTGCCGCTGGCCTACAACCGGGACCTACAGGAGGACAAGGAGCCGGTGTTCGACTCGGTCGACACGCTGGAGGTGCTGCTGCCGGCCTTCACCGGGATGATCGCCACGCTGACCGTGCACGGCGACCGGATGGCCGCGCTGGCACCGGAGGGCTTCTCGCTGGCCACCGATGTCGCCGAGTGGCTGGTGCGCCAGGGCGTCCCGTTCCGGGTCGCACACGAGGTCGCGGGCAGCTCGGTGCGGTACTGCGAGCAGCGCGGGATCACGCTGGAGGAGCTGACGGACGCGCAGCTCGCGGAGATCTCGCCGCTGCTGACGCCGGAGGTGAAGACGGTGCTGAGCGTCGAGGGCTCGCTGGCGTCCCGGGACGGCCGGGGCGGGACCGCGCCGAAGCGGGTCGCCGAGCAGCTGGAGGCGCTGGTCGCGGACGTCGCCGGGCAGCGGGAGTGGGCCGGGCGCTGACGAGTTCCGGCCGAATGCGTCGCCGGTGCTGGTCAGTCGGTGATGCATTCGGCAGGCTGTCAGGCGTCTTTCTCATTTCTCGGTGAGGGGTGCCGGCTTGCTTTCCAAAGGGGACTGGGACGATGTGCCGCGTGAGCCGTGGTCCGAGGTCGCGCCACGGCTGTGGATGGGCGGACATGAGTACATCGCCGCCGACGGGATATCGACGCGGGCGATCGTGGCCGACGAGTTCGACGTGGTCTACAGCCTGACCTCCCATGAGGGCTATGGACCAGCCTCGGGGGTGGCGCACCACGTGCTGAGGGTGCCGGACAACGCGCTGACCGCGGAGCAGATCCGCGCTGTCGAGGAGTTCGCAGCGTCGGCGGCCGCGGACCACGCCACCGGGCGGCGAGTGCTCGTGCGGTGCTGGGCCGGGATGAATCGCTCCGGGCTGGTGGTCGCTGAGGTACTTGTACAGCACGGGTACACGGCGGCCGACGCTATAGCGATGGTTCGGAAGCAGCGTTCGCCGGCTGCGCTGAGCAACGAGTCGTTCGTGGGGTACCTGGAGACGGGGCTCGGGCTCGCGGCGGAACTTGTGGGGCTGGGGAGCAGGAACTGACCGGTCCGGTTTCCGCTATAGCGGGCGGGTGCTCCGTGATTGACTCTCCATATGCCTGCCGTGCCGCGCTCGTTCTTCTCCCGCCCTTCCGTGGACGTCGCACCGGACCTGCTCGGGTGCCTGCTCGCTCGCGACAGCGCGGAGGGCCGCCGTGTCATGCGCATTACCGAAGTCGAGGCGTACGCCGGTCCGTTGGATCCCGCTTCTCACGGCTATAAGGGGAAGACTCCCCGGAACGCAGTAATGTTCGGGCCTCCGGGGTTCTTGTACGTCTACTTCACCTACGGCATGCACTTCTGCATCAACTTCGTCTGTAGTCCGGAGGACGTGTGCTCGGCGGTACTGATCCGGGCCGGGGAGATCGTCGAGGGTGTCGATCTGGCGCGTGCCGCCCGGAGCGGGTCCTCGGATCGGGACCTGGCACGCGGCCCGGCGCGGCTCACCAAGGCGTTGGACCTCAGCCGGGAGGACAACGGTCTCGACCTGTGCGATGGCGGTCCGCTGACGGTCTTGGCCCGGGAATCGTCCGACTTCACCGTGGCGACCGGCCCCCGAGTAGGCGTGTCGTCCGCGGCGGAGATTCCCTGGAGGTTCTGGATCGAGGGGGACCGTACGGTCAGCGCCTATAAGGCGCACAAGCCGAAGGTGCGGTCCGCCACGTCGTCCTGAGTCCGGAACGCGTTCGCACGAGCGGTGTCTGATACGGCAGGCTGGTAGCCGACACCGAACCGGGTGTCCGACAATCCGCCCACTAGCGATGACCGCGAGGGATAACCGTGACCGACATCGTCGAGGACCTGAAGTGGCACGGGCTGCTGGCCCTGTCCACCGATGAGGACGCGCTGCGTAAAGCGTTCGCCGACGGGCCGGTGACCTTCTATGTGGGCTTCGACCCGACCGCTCCCAGTCTGCACTTCGGCAACCTGGTCCAGATGATGGCCGCCCGGCGCGTTCAGCAGGCCGGCCACACCCCGCTGATCCTGGTCGGCGGCTCGACCGGACTGATCGGCGACCCCAAGCCGACTGCCGAGCGCACGCTGAACAGCAAGGAGACGGTCGCGGAGTGGGTCGAGAAGATCCGCGAACAGGTCTCGCGGTTCATCTCCTTCGAGGGCCCCAACGCCGCGCGCCTGGTGAACAACCTCGACTGGACCGCGCCGATGTCCGCGATCGACTTCCTGCGGGACATCGGGAAGCACTTCCGGGTCGGGAAGATGCTCTCCAAGGACGCCGTGAGCGCGCGTCTGAACTCCGAAGCCGGTATCAGCTACACGGAGTTCAGCTACCAGATCCTGCAGGGCCTGGACTTCCTGGAGCTGTACCGGCAGTACAACTGCACGCTACAGACCGGCGGCAGTGACCAGTGGGGCAACATCACGGCCGGTGTGGATCTGATCCACAAGGCCGAGGGCGTCTCCGTGCACGCACTGGCCACCCCGCTCCTGCTGAAGGCCGACGGCACGAAGTTCGGCAAGACGGAGTCCGGCACGGTGTGGCTCTCCGGGGACCTGATGACGCCGTATGCGTTCTACCAGTTCTTCCTGAACTCCGAGGACGCCATGGTCATCAATTACCTGAAGGTGTTCAGCTTCCGCCCCCGCGAGGAGATCGAGGAGCTGGAGCGCCTGACGGCGGACAAGCCCCAGATGCGGGCCGCGCAGAAGGCGCTCGCCGAGGAGGTCACGACGCTGGTGCACGGGGCGGAGGCCACCGCCCAGGTGATCGCGGCGTCCAAGGCGCTGTTCGGCCAGGGCGACCTGGCCGCGCTCGACGAGCCCACGCTGCGCGCGGCCCTGTCCGAGCTGCCCGGTACGAAGGTGGCCGAGCTGGTCCCGGTCGCGCAGCTCCTCGCCGACACCGGCCTGGTCGCCAGCCGGGGCGCCGGCCGCCGCACCATCAAGGAGGGCGGCGCGTACGTGAACAACCGCAAGATCGAGACCGAGGACGAAGTGCCCGCCAAGGAGGACCTGCTGCACGGCCGCTGGCTGGTCCTGCGGCGCGGGAAGCGGACGCTGGGTTCGGTCGAGGTCGGCGACTGACCTGCCGGACCTACCGGCTGACCAGCTGTTCGGGCCGCCGTTCACTGTGGAGTTGACGTGAACGGCGGCCCCCCGTATAGTTACTAGACGTTGCCCACCAGGCAGGATCAACGCAATCGCGGGATCACTCCGGGCGACCATTCGAAGCGATATACCTCCACGGCAAGTGCGACGCTCTGTTCCCTCTTGGGGACAGCGAAGCGGCGCAGGTGCCGTGCTGGCGTCTTCGGATGCATCAGGACCCTGACGGCGCCGATTTGGTCGCCGGCCGGTCAGTCCGATACAGTCTGGGAACCGCCGAAGAACGGGACATTAAATCCCAACTGAAGCGAATCGCAATTACAGCGGCTGTGTTTGATTTTAAAACTCGGCCCGAAATTGCGAAAGCCGCGGAGGATCTGCTAAGATCTAAAGCGAAGCAAGAACAAAAGAAGAACAAAGCAAGACCTGACAACGCCGGGTCGCAGCCGATCGGAACGAAGGTTCCGGGACGAGTGGTTCGGGCGTCTGTTTCTTGAGAACTCAACAGTGTGTGACGAATTGTGATGCCATGCGACCTCGGTCCTGCGCTCTTCACTGAGCGATGGTTCGAGTGTCATTTTACACATGGTTGGTAGACGCTCCCGACCCCCGTCGGGATGTCGGTCTACTTGCCAGGTGACTCTTCTGACACCTCATGCCGACCCTATTCCGGTCGGCTGGTGATATTCATCGATGGAGAGTTTGATCCTGGCTCAGGACGAACGCTGGCGGCGTGCTTAACACATGCAAGTCGAACGGTGAACCGCTTTCGGGCGGGAATCAGTGGCGAAC
>NZ_JAAFZA010000257.1 GCF_015356865.1 Catenulispora pinisilvae | reverse complement strand
GGGTGGTCCGGCTAGGGCCCTGCGGCGGCGGTTTGTGAGGTGGTTGCGGTCCGTTCCCCACGGTCGCGTCGTCAGCCCCAAGGGGTACAGCGCCGAACCCCGGGAGTAAAGTCCGCGCGCTGCGGTCAGGCGGGCAGGTGGCGGTCGCGTACAGCGCGAACTTGACTCCCGAGAACCGGCACTGT
The DNA here is from genome assembly GCF_015356865.1 of Catenulispora pinisilvae. Taxonomy (GTDB): domain Bacteria; phylum Actinomycetota; class Actinomycetes; order Streptomycetales; family Catenulisporaceae; genus Catenulispora; species Catenulispora pinisilvae. The sequence goes on along the minus strand of NZ_JAAFZA010000257.1, from coordinate 13,792 downwards.
AGGCAAAGCCCTGCCGACGCGACCGAGGGGAACGAACCGAAAACCAACCGGAAGAAGAGCAACCGAAGGGCCCGTAGACGCAGGCTGGTGATGCCGCTGCCGGTGAGGGCGTGGCGGCGGGCCGTTCGTCAGCTGGTCGAGAACATGCCCGAGTGCGGTATGCAGTATCCGGTATGCCCTATGCGGCAACGGATCGGCCGTGCTCTCGGCTGCCAGCCGCCGACTGCCGACATCGCCCGGCGCGCACCTTGCTATCCGCCAGCATCGGCCTTGGCGGCCAGGCGAGCCCGCGCCCGCGCCCGCATCTGCACTCGCACTCGCACTCGCCAGCCTAGAATGCGCACTCTCGGGACTGCCGCGCTGCCACGCGCTGGACCGGCGGCCGAACTCGCCGAGTCGCCGGTACCGAACCACCAGTTTTGTACTTCTCCGGCTGGTTTTCGGTTTGTTCCCCTCGGTCGCGTCGGCAGGGCTTTGCCTACAGTGCCGGTGGCCGGGAGTCAAGTTCGCGCTATACAAACCGCAGCTTGCAGCCCCGACCGCAACGGCGCGGACTTTACTCCCGGACACCGGTGCTGTACCCCTTGGGGCTGACGACGCGACCGTGGGGAACGAACCGCACCACCTCACAAACCGCCAGCGCAGGGCCCTGACCGGACCACCCTATGGAGCAGCGCCAGTTCCCCGAGGGAGCCAAGAGCCCCCGCCGGAGGCGCCGGGCTCTTCACCATAGCTTTTGACCTTGATCTGGCTCTTGATCTTGATCTTGCCCTTGTTCCGACTTGCCGGAGTCGAAGAGGCCTGAGGCGGGGCGGGGTCGTGAACGCGAAAACCGGCAGCCGACGAACACACCCGCCGCCCCGAACCCCGAACCGGCACAACTATGACCGAAGGCCGTAAAAAGCTTCTAAAACCCACAGCGCAGCCGCAACCCGGCCCGCAAACTCCAGCCCTCGAAAAAGATCCGCACCCCGAACCGGACCAGCACGACTAACCGTCATCGCCGACTCCACGTCACCATGGGCGTATGGACTCCATTGACGCGGCCGAGTTGGCGCTGAGCCTGCCTGAAGTCGACCCCAGCCGGGCGAGTATCGCGCGGATCTATGACTTTTGGCTCGGCGGTTCGCAGAACTTCGAAGCTGACCGGGAGGCCGGTCGGCGTGCGGCGGAGGCGTTGCCGACCTTGCCGGCCTGGGCTCGGGCTAATCGGGCGTTCCTGCGGCACGTCGTCGATGAGCTGGTCACCACGTATGGCATCCGGCAGTTCCTCGACCTCGGGTCTGGTGTTCCCACGGCTGGCAATGTGCATGAAGTCGCCCAGGCTGCCGCTCCGGGGGCCACGGTCGTCTACATCGACATGGATCCGGTCGCGATCGCCCACGCTCGGGCTCTGCTCGCCGACAACCCCACTGCGCATGCGGCGCTGGCCGATCTTCGTGAGCCGCAGGCTGTGCTGGACCATCCGGTGGTGCGCGAGAACATCGACTGGGGCAAGCCGGTCGCCGTGCTGATGTTCGCGGTGCTGCACTTCATCCCGGATGATGCCGAGGCCGCGCGGATTGTGCGGGCGTTCATGGAGCCGTGCGGGCCGGGCAGCTATCTCGCGATCTCGCACGGCAGCCATGATCGCTCCGCTTTGGCGGCGCAGCAGCAGGCGGCCCGGAACTATTTGCAGTTCACCGGCGTGCCGTTCACGCCCCGATCCGCCGAGCAGGTCGCGCCGTGGCTGACCGGCCTGGAGATCCAGCCGCCGGGCCTGGTCGACGTGGACGTCTGGCTGCCGAGCCTGAAAGACGGCGACACTCCGAACGTGCCCAGCCTCGGCGTTCTCGCCCGGAAGGGAGCGGGAGCCGGGGGAGCGGGGACCGGGTGATCGGAAGTCGGGGGAGCGGGAACCGGTCGGTGACCTGCCGAGCGGTCGACTACGGACCGAACCAGCGTTGCAGTGCCTGCTGGATGCCGTCGGTGTGATCGTGGGCGGTGGTCTGGAGCCAGGCGGCGTGGCCGTCCGGACGGAGCAGGACGGCACGCAGGTCGGGGTGGTCCGGGCAGGCGGCGCGGATGACGTCGACGCGGTCACCCCATCCCCGTGCCGACTCGCTGATGTCGGATCCTTCGGTCAGGTCGAGTAGGACTCCGCGACCGGGGGTCAGGAGGGTGACGAGGTCGGTGGCTCCGGTTTTGGTGCTGGTTTTGGTGCCGGTGCCGGTGCTGGTGCTGGTGTCGGTGGTCAGCGCGAGGTTGGGGCACAGCTTGCCGAGCCAGGGATGGTCGCCGTCGGGCAGCATGTCGTATCGGGTGTCCAGGCCCGTGACGGTCTCGACGAAGGCGCGGTTGCCGGCCGGGTGCGCGGCGACGCGAGTGAGCAGGTCGACCAGCGGCCTGAGCCGGCCGTCGGCCTCGGCCTCGGTCCCGGCTTCGGCGAGGAGGACTTGGGCCCGGGTGTTCGCCAGCACCCGCGCACCGGCCGCGTGCCGCTCGGTGTGGTAGCTGGCGAGCAGGTCCGTCGGGGCGGTGCCGCGGACGGTGGCGGCGAGTTTCCAGCCGAGGTTGAAGGCGTCGTCCAGGGCGACGTTGACGCCGATCGCCCCGGCCGGCGGGTGGATGTGCGCGGCGTCCCCGGCCAGGAGGATCCGGCCCCGCGCGTATTCGGCGGCCTGCCGGGCCGCGTCGCCGAAGCGCGTCAGCCAGCGTGCGGCCCGCAGCTCGACGTGCCGGCCGAGCGCGGTGTCGACGGCGTTCTGCAACAGGCTCAGCGGGACGGGTGTGTCCTTGTCCGCCGGGGGATCCTGGTCCGCGGTGATGATCCGTACGTAGCCGGGGCGGGGGATGGCGAACACCGTGCCGCCCGGGCCGTCGGTGGCGCCGAACGGCAGCGCCGCGGGATCGGCGAGTTCGACGTCGCCGAGCAGGGTGTGGCGGGTCGCGGCGGTGCCGGGGAAGTCGATGCCGGCCAGTTTGCGGACAGTGCTGCGGCCGCCGTCGCAGCCGACCAGATACGCGGCGCGGACTCGGTACTCGCCGGCACCGGTGGCGACGGTGGGGGTGTCGGCGACGGTGGAGGTGGCGATAGTGGCGGTCACGAACTGGTCGTCCTGATGCAGGGCACGGAGTTCGTGGCCGCGCCGGATGTCGGCACCCAGGCTGACGGCGTGGGCCTCAAGGATCTCCTCGACGCGTGTCTGCGGGATGCCGAGGGTGAAGGGATGGTCGGTGTGGGACCCGGCGAGGTGGAACGTCACCGGCAGGCCCGAGACGGCGGCGTTCGGGACCTGCCAGCCCTCGCTGACGAACCGGTCGGCGAGTCCGCGGCGCGCGAGTAGATCCAGGGCGCGGGCGTTGAGATTGAAGCCCCGGCAGAAGTCCGGCCGCCGGGCATGGCGCTCGACTACGACCGTGTCGACGCCGGCCAGCCGGAGTTCGGCGGCGAGTAGCAGCCCGGCCGGTCCGGCTCCGACGATCAGTACCTCGGTGGATGTGGGCAGTGCCTCGGTCGCGGGTGTCGGTACCTCGGCCATCGCCGTCGGGGCGGTACCCGCTGCTATCTCACTCATCGCTCGGATCCGTTCCCGTCATCGGCTGCCGACCAAGTCCAGCCCTGCTCGGTACGCTCGACCCGAGGCCAGGCCAGGCGGCCGTCGCCGATCTCGGCGACGGTCCGCCGGGTCCAGTCGAGCTCGGCCTGCCAGGCGTGCAGTGCGCACTCGACCTCGATCATGAACAGCCGCGGGACCGCGCCGGAGCCGACCGTCTCGTCGAGTACTGCCTGGGTCTGCTCAATCCGCTGGACCAGATGCCCGGCACGCTCGGTCAACGCGTCCGCCGCGCCGTCCGGCCCGAGGGCACCGAGGTAGGAGACGGCGGCGAGGAACTTCGGGTACTCGGCGATCGGCGTGCGCACGAGTTCGTCGACCCAGCGCACGAATTCCGCCTGGCCGAGCTCTGTCGGCGCGTACACGGTCCGCTCCGGCCGCCGGCCGTCGCGCGCCGTCTCCACCGGCTCGATCCATCCGTGCCGGACCAGCGCCTCGACCGTGTCGTACAACGACCCCGAGTTGACCTTGAAGCTGCCGTCCTTGTGGCGCTCCCGCAGGGTGGAGGCCATCTCGTAGGGGTGCATCGACTGTTCCTGCAACAGCCCGAGCACCGCCAACGCCAACGGGTTGGAGACCTTGCGTCTCGCCATCAACATCACCGATCCCTAATAGTCGGAACCGACTATATCTCGGAACCGGCTCTGTCTCGGAGTCGGCTACGTCTCGGGAACCGGCTCGGGGGCCGCTTTCGGTGGCAACTGCTGCGCGGCAGGTGCTGCGCGGCGGGGTTGCGAGCGCTGTCGTCCGAGCAGGACTCCGCCGATCACCAGCGCTAGCCCGCACCACTGACGCGTACCAAGCGCTTCGCCGGCCAGCAGAGTGCCCAGCAGCACGCCGGTCAGGGGATTGAGTAACCCGAGCAGGCCCACGGTTCCGGCCGACAGGTGCCGCAGCCCGCCGAACCACAGGGCGAAGGCGAGTGCGGTCGCCACCAAGGTGGCGTACCCGAACGCCAGCACCACGCTCGGCTTCGCCACGGGCGGCGCCCCTTCGGCGATGACGGCGAGCGGAAGGAGTGCCAGGCCGCCGACTGTGAGCTGCCACGCCGTCATGGCCAGCGGGTCCGCGCCGTCGCGCCAGCGCGCTGAGAGCACGTAGCCGACTGTGGAGGTGAGCATCGCCGCCGCGGAGGCCAGGACGCCCGGCAGGCTGACCTTCTCCCCGGCGCCGCCCAGCAGCATCAGAGCTACTCCGGCTAGGCCTGCCACGGCGCCGATCAGGTGGGCGCGCGTCGCCCGCTGTCCGGCCAGCATCCAGGCGATCAGCAGCATCGCCAGCGGCGAGGCGGCCATGACTGTCGAGGCGATGCTGGTCGGCAGGAGCGTGGAGGCTATGTAGACCAGGACGAAGAACGTGGCGGTGTTCAGCAGGCCGAGGACGGCAGAGCGCCACCACCACCGGCCGTGGGGTCGGCGGCGGGCGATGGCCAACAGGACGAGTCCGGCCGGTAGCGCGCGCAGGGTGGCTCCCCACAGTGGCCGGTCCGCCGGCAGGTAGGCATGGGCGACGTAGTAGTTGGCGCCCCAGGCGATCGGCGGGATCGCGGTCAGCACGGTCCAGCGGGTACTAGCTTCCATGGAAGTTAATATAGCTTCCGTGGAAGTTATGCCGGTAGGGTGAGGTTGTGGACCAGCAGAGGGAGCAAGCGGCGGAGGCTGGATCAGAAGGCTTAGGGGCCGGGTCGGCCGATAGCGGTATGGCGAGCGCGCCCGCCGATCGCGTGGCCGCGATCCAGGCCGAGTGGCGCCGCGAGCGGCCCGATCTCGACGTCTCCCCGCAGGCCGTGATCGGCCGCCTGCACCGGCTGGCGGCGCGCCTGACCGCTGAGCTGCGCGTGGTCTACGAACGTTTCGGGCTCGGCGAGGGCGAGTTCGACGTGCTGGCCGCGTTGCGCCGGGCGGGCGCCCCCTTCGAGCGGGCCCCGGGTGAGCTCGCCGCACACACGATGGTGACCACGGGCGCGATGACCAAGCGGATCGACCGCCTGGAGCGCGCCGGGCTCGTCACCCGCCGTCGTACCGCGGAGGACGGACGGGGCCGCATGGTCGCCCTCACCGAAGCCGGCCGTCGGCTGATCGACGAGGCTTTCGCCGCGCATATGCGCAATGAGCACCGGCTTCTCGGGCTGCTCGCGGGTGAGGAACAAGAAGCGCTTGAGAGGCTGCTCACCGACTGGCAGGAGCGTCTTGACGGCGGGACCGGCCATCGAGTTGAGGGGGTGGAGGGCAACGGTTGAGGGCGATCTGGTCTCAGAGGCTAAAGGCGCTGCAAGGCCTGCCTAGTCCTGGGACCCTCGTGCGTCTGCGAACATTGACTCGATCGCCGCGATGACCGCCTCCGGCTGCTCCAGCATCGCGAGGTGGCCGCCGGGGACGATGGCCGTGGGCTGCGACGCCGGGCCGAGCCGCCGTCCCGCGGACAGCGGAAGGATGTGGTTGGACGCGGCCCAGACGGTCAGTACCGGCACCTTGGCATCGGTATCGGCATCGGCATTGACATCAGCGACGGGGTCGGCGGCCGTGAAGCTTCGCATGTTGGCCGCCAGGCTCATCAGGACTCGGTTCTGGGCCCGGTCGCGGTAGCGTCCGCGAAGGTCGGCGAGGATGGCGGGGTCGACGCGCGCCGGGTCGACGAAGTGCGTCCGCTGGAAGACCCGGCCGCTGATCGCGGCGGGCACTGGCAGCCGGCCGAGCAGCTTCGCCGCCAGCGCGCTGCGCCGTGCCAGGCCGATGAAGGGGCCCAGGGCGCCGCGGGCGACGGTGTCGGGTGTCAGGATATTGATGGCGACGACCTGCTTCACGCGCTCGGGCGCGCCGGCCGCGTAACGCAGCGCGGTCGCGGCGCCGATGCAGTTGCCGACCAGGGTCACGGCGCGCAGATCCAAGTGTTCGATGAGGGCGCTGAGCATGCGTACGTAGAGACCGAGCGTGTAGTCCACGCGCGGCTTGGCCGACGCGCCGTAGCCGAGCATGTCCGGCGCGATGACGTCGTGCGTGGCGGCGAAGTACTCGAACTGCGGTGTCCAGACGCGGTGTGTGGTCCCGCCGTTGTGCAGGAACACGATCGGCTCGCCTGACCCGGCTCGCAGGTAGCTGATGTCGTGGCCCTCGAAGCGGAAGCTGTCCATGCGGCCCACTGTCGCAAAGCCCGTTCACAAGGCGCGCACAGCCGCTTCACACCCCAGCCGCTTCACACCCCAGCCGCTTCACACCCCAGCCGCTTCACACCCCAGCGGCTTCACACCCAGCCGCTTCACGCCCCGACGGATCCAGGCGAGGTTCGAGTGGACCAGCCAGCAGTCTTGGCCGCTACTCCCGTGGCTTGGCCGTAGCCGCCTGTAGCCACGCCAGAGTGGCCGCAACCAGGCACAAGCCGACGATCATCAGGGCCCAGAAGAACACCAGGAAGTCGGCCAGGGTGCCGACCGGCGGGGTGTTCGGCATGCCGTTGCGGATACCGGGGATCGCGAACAGCGTGGCGGCCAGTGAGGCCAGGGTGGTGAACTCGACCTTGTGCAGGTGGATGGCGCGCACGACCATCGCCACGTTCACCACCACCAGCAGGCCCAGGACGGTCATCAGGCCGAACGCCATGATGAGCACCGAGGTGGAGCGGCCGGCGTCGATGTCCAGGATCACGTCGCCCGTCGCGGCCGTCGGCGACATGCGCGGGGCCAGCTTCCAGTCGTCGACCGAGGAGATCCAGGTGGTGGCGATCGGCACCGGGGCCCCGGCGGCGTCGTAGGCGCGGACGTCGAGGGTGAAGGTGTGGTGGTCCAACGGGTAGTGCGCGGTCTCGCCGAGGGCGTCCAGGGTGACGTCCTTGGTCGGGATCAACTGCCCTGCCGGGTTCTCCTGGGGCTTGGCCCCGCCGACGTCGTTGGTGACGATCGTGACCGGCCGGGCCAAGGTCCCGCGTGCGGCGCCGGCCCAGGAGCCCTCGGGCGTGAATTTCAGGCGCAGCTTGTAGGAGTTCATGACCGGGTCGATGGTCAGCACGTTGACTTCCATTTGCAGCCGGTCAACGGCCGCCCCGCCGGCCGGCGGGAAGGTCTCGCGCTGTGCTCCGCCGGAGTGCACGAAGCTGGTGATGACGACCACGTACAGCGCGGTCAGCGCCGCCAGTCCCGCGATCGCGATCGGCAGCCAGCTGCGTTGGGACTTACCTGTGTTCTGCTGTTCCACAACCGTCCCGTGTCCGTCGTCTCCGTCAGGAAGCCGCAGCGTGCGGCCATGATCACGGTAAAGGCGCGGACGGTGAACCTCGGCGGCGGCGCCTTCCGGAGCCGGACAGGTTCACCCGATCGAGTGAACCAATCGCAGTGCCCTGCGTGTCCCCCTTCGGGGGGCGTGAACGCCGCGAACAACTGGAACTTCACCGCCGCCGCCGTGTGTCTCCAGGAGGTGGCCGTGGTCCCCGTCCTCGGTGACTGGGTCGGCGACCACGCCAACAACTGCTCGAACGGAAACGTGGTGGGCCTGGTGAAGACCCTGGCGGAGACGTCCTAGCCTGGACGCCCCGCATGTGATTCGGAGTCGCGGCATCACCCGGCGGGCGCGCCCTTCGCGAAAGTTCCGGCCGAGCGATCGGCGCGCCCACTCCTTCCGGTGATCCGAACGTGCCTGCTGCATATGCCCGCTATCGGCGTGAAAAGGCTGATATGGGTGGGCGCGCAGCAGCGGAGCCCCACCACGCCGAGGAACAGCAGCGCGGGAGGGACTATGCCGAAGTTCATGATCGTCGGTGACTCCATCACCGAGGGCAGCACAGGTGACTACACCTGGCGCTATCGCTTGTGGAAGCACCTGAAGGCGAACGAGGTCTCCGAGGCGCACTTCGTCGGGCCGCGCCAAGGGCTCGACGACCTCACGCAGGCCCAGGCGAACGAGGACAGCGAGCAGTACGCCGACCCCGATTTCGACAACCACCACCTGGCCCTGTGGGGGCAGCCGTTCACCGCCGTCATGGAGGGCATCGGGAACTACGTGACTGACTGCGACCCGGACGTCGTGGTCACCCTGCTGGGGATCAACGACTTCGCGTGGTACGGCGAAACAGCCTTCCAGGTCGAACAGGACGTGCGGATCTACATCGCCGAAGCCCGACGGAAGAAGGCCAACCTGGGCTTCGTCTTCGGACGGGTGCTCCCCACCCAGCGCGGCGCGCAGGACGCGGAGTTCGCCGCCCGGGTCAACGACTTCAACACCCGGCTGGAATCCCTCGCCCAGGAACTGAGTCTGCCGTTCTCCCCGGTCGTGGTGGCCGAGGACGACGACGGCTTCGACCCCGCACTCCACACCTGGGACGGCACCCACCCCAACAGCCACGGCGAGATACGCATCGCCGCCGCCTTCGCCGACGCCCTGGCCGGCAGATTCGGCCTGGGATCGCCATACCCCCGGCCGCTGCCCGAGGTGACGGACGTGGCGAAGAACGTTGACACCGGCGCGGCCTGACCAGCCGCAGCCGTAGCACCGTGACCGAGCACGGATAGCACGGATAGCACGGATAGCACGGATAGCACAGGCCGTAACACCGCGATCGAGCAATCGAGCACAGACTCGGCACCCCTGCTCAACCTTGAAGCCGTGATGACGGCCCAGGGTGGGCAGGGGGTCCAAGCGGCTTGCCGGGCAGGCGCTTGTCCAGCCAGGCCGCCGCCGCGGCGAGCGCGACGAACAGCAGGCAGATCCAAAGACCGTTGAGGATCACCCGCAGGTAGCCCAGGGCGTGCACGTCCGCGAACGGATAGGGGTACCAGTTCGAGGACAGCGGGCCGCGGATGGCGGTGAAGGCCATGTAGGCGAGTGGATACAGGACGGTCAGTGTCACGACCCGCGGTGAGGTCAGGCCGCGGGGGCCGAACGCCAACCAGCCGAGTACCGCCAGGATCGGGACCACCAGGTGCAGGAGTCTGTCGGCGACCAGGGCCCAGGTGTCGAGTTCGAGCAGATTGTTGAGCGCGACGTGGTAGACGAGGCCGGTCACCGCGATCGCGACCACCCCGATCAGCCTGAACACCCGGAACACGGTCGAGGTCCGGCTCGGATTGAGGGCGAGCAGCAGGCACGTGCCGCCGACGATCAGGTTCGACTGGACAGTGAAGAACGCGAGGACGTTCAGAGCCCGTCCCGCCGGGCTGCCGCCGAAGGTCTGGAACGGCTCGCCGGTGGCGGCGAGTACGGGCATGTTGTTCCGCCAGGCCAGAATCATCTGCACGACGACGCCGACCACGACGCATGCCGCGGTTCCCGCGAACCAGGGGCGTGCCCACTTCGTTCCCATATCCGGACAATATTCGCTCCGCGCCGCGGCCACGGGGGACACGCCCGAGACAGATCGCCCCGGCCGACACAGATCGCCGGCCGAGACAGATCGCCGGCCGAGGCGATCAGCAGGCAGAGGCAGACGCTCGCCCCGGCCGACTAACCGCCCCCGCACCAGCGTGGACGAGATTCACGTCCATACATGGCCCCGCAGCTGACCGCCGCAGAGGTCAGTCGGACCAGTCGATGTCAGTCGGGGTCAGTCGGTCCAGTTGCGCTTGATGAACGCGGCGGCGGAGTTCAGGGCCTGGTCCGCGTCGTCGAGGATCGCGGCGAAGCCCTGGAAGACGTGCGGGACCTCGGGCCAGACCTGGAGTTCCACGGGGACGTCGTGCTCTCCGGCGCGGGCGGCGAGCCGGACGGCGTCGTCGAGCAGGATCTCGTGCGAGCCGACTTGGATGAGGAGCGGGGGCAGGCCGGTGAGGTCGGCGAAGATCGGGCTGGCCAGCGGGGTGGCGGGGTCGCGGATGCCGAGGTAGTCGCGCGCCCTGGTGCGCAGTGCTTCGGGGGTGAGGGCCGGGTCGAGGGCGGCCTTGCCGGTCGCGCTCGGTCCGGACACGGTCAGATCGGTCCAGGGGGAGAAGACGGCGGCCGAGGAGGGCAGCGGGACACCGGCGTCCTTGAGGGCGACGAGGGTTGCCGCGACCAGGCCGCCGCCGGCTGATTCGCCCACGAAGGCGATGCGGGAGCTGGGCACACCCTGGTCGAGCAGTGCGCGGTAGGCGGCGACCGCGTCGTCGACGGCCGCGGGGAACGGGTGCTCGGGGGCGAGGCGGTAGTCGACGGATATCGCCCGGGCCCCGACGCGGCGGGCGAGGTCTGAGGCCAGGCCCACGGAGTCGGGTGCGGATCCGAGGGCGTATGCGCCGCCGTGCAGGTAGAGGAGCACGGCCGACGGATCGAGCTGGGAGGTCTCGACGATCACGACGGGAACGCCGCCGAGTTCGTCCTGCTTGGCTGAGACGTCGTCGGGCAGGGGAGCGGAGGCGATCATCTCGTGGAAGATCGTGCGCTGTTCGGCGACATCGCCACCGATGTCGAGCGGGCCGTGCCGCAGGATCTCGTCGAGGGCTTGGCGCTGCTGTTGCGTCACGGTGAGGCCTTTCAGGGGGTTTGGGGGTTCGGCGCGACGGCGGGGATGATGATCATCGCGCCGTGCTTTACGGGACGAGCAGGACCTTGCCGTGGATACCGCCGCCGGCGCTGAGTTCGTGGACCGCGGCGGCCTCGGACAGGGGCCGGGTGGCACTGATCTCGACGGCCAGTTCTCCGGCGTCGACCAGTTTGGCGAGTTCGGCCAGCTGCTCGGCGTCGCCCCGCATTTGCATGGCGACGGTCCGCACGGCGCGGGCCGGGTCGCCGGTGGCGGGCGTGGCCGTGGTGACGATCACCCCGCCGTCCCGGATCAGCCCGGTCAGGGCTTCGATGTCTGATTCGGGGCCGGCGACGAGGCTGAGCACGACATCGACGGGCTCGCTGATCGCCTCGGCCAGGGTGGTCGCGGTGTAGTCGATGATCTCGTCCGCTCCGTGCGCGCGGACCGCCTCGGCGCTGCGCGGACTCGCGGTCGCGATGACGTGGGCCCCGGCCCGCTTGGCGAGCTGGACGGCGTACCCGCCGACGCCGCCGCCCGCGCCGTTGATCAGGATCCGGGCGCCCGGCTGGATCTGCGCCTGCTCGAACAGCGCCTGCCACGCGGTCAGGGCCGCCGCCGGCAGCGCGGCCGCGTCCTGGAGCGGGATGCTCGTCGGCGCCGCGGCCAGGGCGTCGGCCGGTGTGGCCACGAACTCGGCCGCCGCCCCGTCCCGGACCATCGACAGGAACCCGAACACCGCGTCCCCGACCTTCCAGCGCGTCACCCCCTCGCCGAGGGCGGCGACCCGGCCGGCCACGTCCAGGCCCGGGATGTGCGGGAGCGAGATCGGGAAGACCTGCTGTAGGTAGCCCGCGCGGATCCCGGCGTCGGCCGGGTTGAACGAGGTCGCCGCGACCTCGATGAGGACCTCGCCCGCCGCGGGCTCGGGCCGGTCGGCCTCCTCGTAGTGCAGCACGCCGGGGTCGCCGTATGCGTGGAATCGGATCGCCTTCATCGGAGCCTCCACTCCTCAGTGCTTCGAATTCGAAGCTGATCTGATGCTAGACGTGTTTCGATTTCGAAGCAAGTAGACTGGGCCGCATGCCCGACGCCACACCCCTGGACCCCGAGCAGTTCGCCGCCTACTTCGCTCTGATGGAGGTCGGCAACCTGCTCCAGCACGCCGTCGACCAGCAACTCCGCGACGAGGGCGGCCTGAGCTTCATCCAGTTCCAAATCCTCGCCGTGCTCAGCGAGGCCACCGGGGGGCGGGGGCGGATGACCGACGTGGCGGACCGGCTCGTGCACAGCCGCAGTGGGCTGACGTATCAGGTCTCCCAGTTGGCCGAAGCGGGTCTGGTGGCCAAGGAGGCTTCGGCCGAAGACGAGCGCGGCGTCGTCGTCACGCTCACCGCGCAGGGCCGCGACCTGCTCGACCGGGTGATGCCCGGTCATATCGAGGTCGTGCGGCGCGTGCTGTTCACGCCGCTGGGCGACGGGGACGTCGCAGAGCTCGGCGACGTCCTCGGGAGGATCCGGGCGCACATGCGGACGCTTCCGCCCCGCTCAGCGGCGCCGCGTCGCAGGCGCGGCGAGGCGAGCGGGGCGTCGGACAAGCGCTGACCGCGGACGGACGGCTGACCGTGCACGGCGGCTGATCGTGCACGGACAGCTGATCGTGGACGGGCGGCTCAGCGCGGCGGTCCGACGATGACGTTGCCGTACTTGGCAGCCAGACCCGGATCCGGCTTGACCTCGAAGCCGGGCGGGCGCGGCGTGGACTTGTCCCGGCCGGTCTCGCGGAACATCCCCTCGATCCCGGCCGGCGTGTTGATCATCAGCAGGTCGGCCCGCTTGGAGGTGATGCGGTAGCCGTGCGGGATGTTCCGGGGCAGGTAGACGACGCCGCCCTCGGCGAGCTCGTATTCCTGGTCGTCGCACCAGACCAGCGCGGTGCCCTTGATCAGCAAGAAGACCTCGTCCTCGCGGGTGTGCTTGTGATACGGCGGCGCCTCACCTTCGGCGACGTCGAAGCGCCCGATCATCAGTTGCCCGTCGGTGGCCTTGCCGTCGAGCAGCATCGCGAGGGTGCCGCCGTCGAGCCATTCGAGGTTCTGCTGCTGTTCCGGTTGCGCGAGGTAGGCCATGCTCATGGATCGCTCCGTTCGGATCGTTGAGGTTCGGGTTCGGGTTCGGGTTCGGGCTCAGGTCCGGGGACGCTCGTGCAGGCGCAGCGTCGAGGGATGTGCGCGGTCGTGATGGTAGGTGTCGGTGCCCACCTTGGTCCCGTAGAAGTGGGTCATCGGCGCGTCGGCGATCAGCGAGTCCTGATTCGTGATCTCCAGCCGGATCCGATCACCCGCTCTGGCGAGGAAGGACATCGGCAGCAGCTCGACGCGCAGTTCGTAGATCTCGCCGGGGGTGAGGGGCTCGACTTGCGTATGCCGGTGGAACGGGCGCATGTCGTGGGTCAGTTCCGGGTCTTCGGCGCGGTGTGAGGCGCGCAGCCAGCCTTGGCTGACCTTGATCGGCTGTCCCGTACCGGCACCGCCATCGCCATCAGCGTCGGCGGGCAGGAGCGAGACCTTCACGAAGACGTCGAGGTCGCTCTGGTCGGTGGAGGCGAACAGCGTCAGCACGCCGTGGCCGGTGAACTCGCGGTCGCTCGCCATCGGCGCGGTGGTGAAGGTGTTGACGCGGGCGACGTGATCGGGCACGCCACGGTCGTCGAACACGGTGACCCCCGCCGCCCACCGCGGATCCGGGTAGGACCACGAAGTCGAATCCTGATC
>NZ_JAAFZA010000256.1 GCF_015356865.1 Catenulispora pinisilvae | reverse complement strand
CGTCGCCCCCGTCGTCCCGGAAGCGGCCGCGAGCACCGACACCGCCGCGCCGCCCCCGGTCGACCAGGTCGACCTGGCCGCCGTGCAGGCCCAGCTGGGCCGTACGCCCCGCGGCGTGCGCCAGGTCGCGCACCGCTGCCCGTGCGGCAACCCGGATGTGGTGGAGACCGCGCCGCGGCTGCCCGACGGCACGCCGTTCCCGACGCTGTTCTACCTGACCTGCCCGAAGGCGGCCTCGGCGATCGGCACCCTGGAGGCCTCCGGTCTCATGAGGGAGATGACCGAGCGCCTGAAGACCGACCCGGAGTTGGCCGCCGCCTACCGGGCCGCCGACGACGACTACCGGACCCGGCGCGACGCCATCGAGGTGCTGGACGGCTTCCCGACCGCCGGCGGCATGCCGGACCGGGTGAAGTGCCTGCACGTCCTGATCGGCCACGCCCTGGCCGCCGGCCCCGGGGTGAACCCGCTGGGCGACGAAGCGCTGGCGCTGCTGCCGGAGTGGTGGAAGGCCGGACCCTGTGTGGAACCGGGTGCATAGCGGAACATGAACGACATGACCAAGCGCGTCGCCGCGATCGACTGCGGCACCAACTCCATCAGGCTGTTGATCGCGGACGTTCACCAGAAGACCGGTAAAACCGATGACGTGGTGCGCGAGATGCGCATCGTGCGCCTCGGCGAGGGCGTGGACGCCACCGGCCGGCTGGCCCCGGCCGCGCTGGAACGCACCTTCGCCGCCTGCCTGGAGTACCAGGACCTGATCGAGCGGCACAGCGGCGGCACGCCGATCCCGCTGCGCTTCGTCGCCACCAGCGCCACCCGCGACGCCGAGAACCGGCGGGAGTTCGTCCAGGGCGTGAAGGGCATCCTGGGCGTCGAGCCGTATGTGGCCAGCGGCGACGAGGAGGCCCGGTTCTCCTTCGCCGGCGCCACCACCGAACTGCCGCACGACCGGCACCAGGCGCCCTACCTGGTCATCGACATCGGCGGCGGCTCCACGGAGTTCGTGCTCGGCGACGGCGAGCGCGGGGTGATCGCGGCCCGCAGCGTCGACATGGGCTCGGTGCGGATGTACGAGCGGCACCTGAAGAGCTCCGGGGTCGCGACCCAGGCCCAGGTCAAAGCCGCGCGCGCGGACATCGGGAAGCTGATCGACCGAGCCGCCGAGGCGGTGCCGCTGGACGAGGCCCGCACCCTGGTCGGCCTGGCCGGCACGGTGACCACGCTCGGCGCGGTCGCGCTGGACCTGGCCGAGTACGACTCCTCCCGCGTCCACCTGTCGCATCTCTCGCTCGGCCGGATCCGGGACCTCACCGACCGGCTGCTGGGCCTGACCGCCGAGCAGCGCAAGGCGGTCCCGGCGATCCACCCCGGCCGCGCCGACGTGATCGGCGCCGGAGCGCTCATCCTGCTGGCGATCATGGAGCGGGTGGCGTCCAGCCTGACCGTGCCGGAAGTCGTGGTCAGCGAGCGGGACATCCTGGACGGGATCGCCGCGAGCATCGCCTGACCTGCGAAGTGCATCCGAAGGCCGCTGTCACTGCATACCTCCTTGTGACAGCGGCCTTCGGGCTCACACACGAGGGAAGCGGGTCGGGGTGGACCGGGCGATCAGGGACCAGGCTGGAAGCCCCCGGCCGCGACCGGGACCCCGGCCGACCCGGCGACCGCGGACGGCCAGGCCATCGCCTGGATCCTGCGGGACGACCTGCGCAAGACCGGGTCCGGCTCGGCGTCCGGGTTCGGCGGCGGCGCCGAACCCCCCGGCAGCAACGCGAACACCACCTTGACCTGGAGCACGCCGCAGGGGAAGACCAGGTTCTCGGTCTCGGTGAACAAGAGTGAGTTGGACGGCCAGGGCCTGCAATCGACCTGCAATCCAATGTACGAAGTCGACTACTGCGCGGCGGGCAAGCTCTCCGACGGGACGATCGTCTACGTCGTCCACGGCACGGGTGAGCCGGCCAACGGCCCGATGACGCACAACGACTCGATCACCATCGAACGGCCGGACCACCTCCAGATCAACGTCGTGGAGTGGAGCAGCGGCCCGCTGACCGACGACCAGCTCTACGCGATCGTGTCGGACCCGCGCTGGGCGCTGAAGATGGACCAGTCCTTCATCGCGCAGGCGGACCAGCAGATCCGGCCGTTCGGGAACTGAGCCCGGGGGCGGGGGCGGGAACGGGCCGGGAACCATCGGGAAACGCCGCTCGTATTACCCGGGCGGCGTTTTCTTCTACACTTCGTCGAACGCATTCTTCTACGCGACGTCGAATGTGTCTCAGTACCTGACACTGTGTCTGAGCAGCTGTAATGTTCCTCACAATGTGACCAGCGTCACCGGCACATCTGGCGCCAAATGCGCCCAAATCTTCCCGCCGACATCTGCCGTTAACACCCGTCGCACCGGGCACGCTCTGAACGTCTCTACGCTTGAAAAGTAAGAAGATCGAGCGTCGAGACGGCGGCCTTGGACTAGGCGGCGGAGGCGAGCATCAAGTGGGCAAGGCGAGCGGGAACGGCAAGGCGATCCCTCGGATTCTGATCGTTGGCGGCGGGTACGTCGGGATGTACACGGCGCACCGCGTCCTCAAGAAGCTCGGCAAGGACGAAGCGCTGGTCACGGTCGTCGACCCGCGTTCGTACATGACCTACCAGCCGTTCCTGCCGGAAGCGGCGGCCGGCTCCCTGTCCCCGCGGCACGTCGTGGTGCCGCTGCGCTCGGTGCTCAAGCGCGCCGAGGTGCTCACCGCCCGGGTCACCGACATCGACCACGAGCGCAAGGTCGCCTCGATCGAGCCGATCGCCGGCGACCCCTACGAGCTGGAGTTCGACCAGGTGGTGATCGCGGTCGGCTCGATCGCGCGCACCCTGCCGATCCCCGGGCTGGCCGAGAACGGCATCGGCTTCAAGCAGATCGAAGAGGCCATAGCGCTGCGCAACCACGTCCTGGGCCAGATGGACATCGCGGCCACCACCAAGGACGAGAAGATCCGCCGCCGCGCGCTCACCTTCGTCTTCATCGGCGGCGGCTTCGCCGGCATCGAGGCGATCGCCGAGCTGGAGGACATGGCCCGCGACGCGTGCAAGATCTACCCCAACATCGAGCCCGAGGACATGCGCTGGGTGATGGTCGAGGGCTCCGGTCGGATCCTGCCCGAGGTGCGGCCGGCGCTCGGCGAGTACACCGTGCACGAGCTGGAGAAGCGCGGAATCCAGGTCAAGCTGAACACCTTCCTGGAGTCCTGCGTCAACCGCCGGGTGCAGCTCTCGGACGGCACCAAGATGGTGGCCTCCACGATCGTGTGGACGGCCGGCGTCAAGCCGAACCCGGTGGTGCAGAAGTTCGGCGTCCCGCTGGGCGAGCGCGGCCACGTCAAGGCCGACCCGACCCTGCTGGTCGAGGGCTTCACCAACGTCTGGGCGGCCGGCGACGGCGCGCAGGTCCCGGACCTGGCCAACCCCGGCAAGTGGTGCTCCCCGTCGGCGCAGCACGCGGTCCGGCAGGCCAAGCAGCTGGCGGACAACGTGGTGGCGGCCGTCCGCGGCTTCGAGCCCCGCGAGTACAAGCACAAGCACGTCGGCTCGGTGGCCTCCCTCGGCCTGCACAAGGGCGTCGCCGACGTCTACAACATCCGGCTGCGCGGCTGGCCGGCCTGGTTCATGCACCGCACCTACCACATGAGCCGGGTCCCCACCTTCAACCGCAAGATCCGCGTCATCGCCGACTGGACCCTGGCCCTGTTCTTCCGCCGCGAGGCCGTCGGCCTGGGCTCCATCGAGCGCCCGCGCGACGAGTTCGCCGAGGCCGCGGGCGACCAGCGCAAGGCAGCCTGAGGCCCACCGCTCGGTTTCGGTTCGGAGCCCGTCGGAGCTTTTGCTCCGGCGGGCTTCGGGGTTTTCGCTCGCGGGACATCCACCGTGTCGGAGCGGTTCAGGTGACCATCCCACGGCACACTGAGATCGCCGAGCTCTTAGCCGAGAAGATCATCAAGGAGGCGAGTCAATGACCAGTCCGGCGGCCCCCGAGACCTACCGTGCCATCGCCGAACTGGATGGTGACTGGTGGGTCGTCACCGTCCCCGATCTGCGCGGCGTGTACACCCAAGGCCGAACCTACGAGCAGGCGCGGGCCATGGCTCGGGACGCGATCGCGACGATGCTCGGCGTCGCGGCGGACCGGGTCGCCGTCACGATGGACGTCCGCCTCCCCGGCCACGCCGAGGACTCGATAGACGAAGTCTCACAAGCGCGCGCGGCCCGCGACGCCGCGGCCGCGGCCGAACAGCGGACGTTGCGGGAGTCCGCGCGCCGGCTCAAGGCCGCCGGCGTCAAAGTGGTCGACGCGGCGGCCCTGTTGGGCATCAGCAAACAGCGCGTATACCAGCTCCTCACAGACAGCTGACGTCCACCCGCCCGTTGAGACGATGCTTAGCAACGCGAACCTCTCAGCGGTACCCTCGCTCCCGTGAGCAGGGAATCCGAACCCCGCCTCGACCCGCCGGTCCATCAGCTCCCGGACAAGGTGGTCGGCGTCGTGCTGTTGACGCACGGCGGCAAAGAGGTTTCGCATCAGGCGCCGCGGCGGCGGGGCGGGCCGGTGACCCGGGTGCGGATGATCGCGCGCGCCGTGGCCCCGATGCTGGCCGGGCGCGGGGTGGCGGTGCACACGATGTGCTTCCGGTATCAGGGGTGGAACGGGGCCGAGAGCGCGCCGGTGCCGGATGTGCGGTGGGCGGTCGCGCGGCTGGCCGAGCGGTACGGCGGCGTGCCGTCGGTGCTGGCCGGGCACTCGCTCGGCGGGCGGGCCGTGGTGAACGCCGCGGACGCGCCCGGGGTGGTCGGCGTGCTGGGGTTGGCGCCCTGGCTGCCGGCGGAGGAGCCGACCGCGCAGCTGGCCGGGCGGCGTCTGCTGCTCGCGCACGGGACCCGCGATCACGTCACGTCACCGCGCTCGTCCTTCGAGTACGCCGCGCGCGCCCGGGCCGAGGGCCACGACGTGGCGCGGATCGTCCTGCCGGGCTCCGGCCACACTCTTCTTTCCCGCGCCCGGGATTGGAATCGGCTGGTCCTGGCGTTCAGCCATACATGCCTGTTCGATCAGAACGGCGCCGCGGACGGGGCCGGAGCCCGGCCGCCCCGCTACGCCGACGTGATCGCCGAGGCCTTCCAAGCGGCCGCGCCCGAGGGCTTACAACGGGTCCTGACCCCCGCCGGGCGAGTCCGCGCTTAACGATCAAGAGCGTGTTACGTTACTGAAGGCGTTCAGAGACAGATCACCATCTCGGAGCGAGAACCATGACGCACCCGCCGATCCCGCTGATCGACACCGCCCGCTGGCCGGACCTGGCCCGGGTCCCGGACCGTCCGGTCCGGGCGCGCATAGCGCGCCGCCTTTTCACCCACGCACTCAAGGAAATCCCGGTGACCGTGGTCGCCCCGAACGGGCTGGCCCTGGCCGGCGCCGGGGTGCCCGGAGGCGGCGGCCCCGTGCTGCGCGTCCGGCGGCCGAAGGAGTTCCTGAACCGGCTGGGCGCCGACGGCCTGATCGGCTTCGGCGAGGCCTATCAGACCGGCGCCTGGGACACCGCCACCGGCGACGAGCTGGTGGCCCTGCTGGCCGAACTGGCCTCCCGGCTGGAGGGCCTGATCCCCAAGCCGCTCCAGAAGCTGCGCGGGCTGGCGGCCGACCACATCCCGCGCGAGCACGAGGGCGACGAGCGCGGGGCGCGGCACAACGCGCACGCGCACTACGACTTGTCCAATGAAATGTTCGAGGCCTTCCTCGACCCCTCGATGACCTACTCCTCGGCGCTGTTCGACCCGGTCGCGGACGCCGACGGCGCCGGCGACCTGCACGCCGCCCAGCTCCGCAAGATCGACGCGATGCTGGACGCGGCCGGGGTCCGCAAGGGCACGCGGGTGCTGGAGATCGGCTCCGGCTGGGGTTCGCTGGCGATCAAGGCGGCCGGCGAGCGCGGCGCCACGGTGCTGACCGTGACCCTTTCGGAGGAACAGCGGGAACTGGCCCGCAGGCGCATCGCCGCGGCCGGCCTGTCCGACCGGATCGAGGTGCGCCTGGCCGACTACCGCGAGGTGGCCGAGGAACGGCTGTTCGACGCGGTGGTCTCGGTGGAGATGATCGAGGCGGTCGGCCGCCGCTATCTGCCGGACTACTTCCAGGCCATCGAGCGCAATCTGGCCCCCGGCGGGCGGGTCGCGATCCAGGCCATCACCATGGCGCACCACCGGATGATCGCCACCCAGGACTCGTACTCCTGGATCCACAAGTACATCTTCCCCGGCGGCCTGATCCCGTCGATCCCCGAACTCGACTACGCCGCCGACACCGCGGGGCTGCGGCTGGCCGCCCGCCGCGACTTCGGCCTGGACTACGCCCGCACCCTGCGCGCGTGGCGGCACCGGTTCGAGGAGCAGTGGCCGCGGGTCGCCGCGCTCGGCTTCGACGAGGTGTTCCGCCGGACCTGGCGGTTCTACCTGGCCTACTGCGAGGCCGGATTCTCCTCGGGCTACATCGGGGTCTCGCAGTTGGCCTACACCAGACGCTGAGCCGGGCAACCCAACCGTCCCCGACTTCCGTATAACTCCTGCCAGCGCAGGTACAGGAAGAGGTGGGGATGGACAGGTCCTACGAGGCGGAGTTCGCCGAACTCGTCGCCGCCAAAGGCGGAGCGCTCCGGCGCACCGCCTACTTGATGTCCGGAGACTGGCACCTGGCAGAGGACCTGGTGCAGACCGTATTCGTCAAGGTCCATCTGCACTGGCGCCGGATCCGGCGCCAGGACTCCTTCGACGCCTACCTGCGCACAACGCTCTTTCACGCCTACCTCGACACCCGCCGCCTGAAGTGGCGGCGGGAGACCCCGGCGGAGTACCTGCCGGATCTCGAGGCGCCGGGCACCGAGCCCAGCGAGGACCGCGACGTACTGGTCGCGGCGCTGCGCCGGATCCCGCCCCGGCAGCGTGCGGTCCTGGTCCTGCGCTACTGGGAGGACCTGAGCGTGCAGGAGACGGCCGGGATCTTGGGGTGCGCCGCGGGCACCGTCAAGAGCCAGGCCGCCAAGGGACTCGCCGCACTGCGCCCGCTCCTGGCGGGCACGGTCTTCGAGTCCGCGCCAGCAGAACACTGATCTCGATATGAGGGACGATCCCGTGACAGATCTAGAAATCCAAGAGGACGACTGGGCCCGCGGTGTCTTCGACCGTGTGCGGACCGGTCAGCAGGAACCACACTGGGTCCCCGACGCCGTGGCCGCGGCCGGCGTGAGCGCCGGCCGACGGACGCGGCTCCGGCTGAGCGGCACCCTGGCCGCGGCAGCGATCGTGGGGATCTCGGCGACGGCTTTCACCAGCCTCGGCGGCGGGTCAGGCGGCGGAGGAGGCGGAACCCTTTCGTCGGCGTCCGGCGGGCCGTCCCCCACGTACTCGAACCTCACCGACTACCTCACCCTTTCGCGGACATACAGCACCGGTGCCAGCCGGTCCGACCCCCAGATGTACCCGGCGGCCGCCGCCACCACGATCGACCACATCCTGCTCGGTCTGGATCCGACCCGGGCGCGGATCCAGGCCGAGGGCGGCTCTGGTCCCTTCGTCGTCGGCGCACTGCCGGCCGGCGTCCACGCCGTGGAGATCGGCGGCACCGGCTACTGGGTTCCGCGGGGCGTCACCAAGCCACCGCTGCTCGGACCCGATTCCGACCCGTCGAAGCCGGTGGGGATGGTGACCATCAAACTGCTGAACCCACAGGTCGGGCCCGGCACTCCGGCGCCGACCGCGCCGTGCGGCCTGGGCGGCGGGCTGTTCGAGACGGCGCCCGACGCGGCCCCGAAAGACTGGTCACCCTGTGAGAAGCAGCGCCAGAGCGACGGCTCGTTCATCGAGACGACGCACTCGCTGGATGCGGGCGCCGAGTCGATGACGGTGGCCGCCCGGACCTTTCCCAACGGTTCGACGGTTGTGGTCGCCGCTGCCCCGGCCATCGTCTACGACCACGGCGCGCCGGTTCCGATGCTGAGCCTGCCGAAGGGACCGGATTACGTCCCCGGCGCCGCGCTGAAGCCGGTGCCGTGGACCGCCGCCACCCTCGCCGCCGCCCTGAGCGGTCCGGATGTCAAGGGCCTGTCGTAACACAACCCAACCGAGGCTCACAGGCGTCTTATAGATGACCGGCTCAGGCCGGCAGCGGTCCCGAACGTTCCCCCCGGCTCGGGACCGCACCTGTGTGCCCGGGCCGGGTCGCTTGCTCCCTCAGCCCTTATAAGCCCGCAGAGCCAACAGCGCCAGGTCATCCCGCGTCCCGGAGTCCCCGAAGTCCACGACCGCCTGCCGCACCCGCGCCACCACCCCCGGCGCGGTCATCCCCGAGCAGCCGGACAGCGCCGCGGCCACGCCCTCATCGCCCAGCATCTGCCGGCCGTTGCGGCGTTCGCTGGCGCCGTCGGTGTAGACCAGCAGCACCTCGCCGACGCCGAGTTCGACGTCCTCGGCGTACAGCGTCGGATCGGGCAGGACGCCGAGCAGCGCTTGCGGGTTCGCGGCGGCGCGGACGCTGCCGTCCTGGCGCAGGATCAGCGGCAGCGGGTGGCCGGCGCAGACCATCACCAGCTGCGCCGAGCCGTCGGGGCGGGGTTCGACCTCGCCGTACAGCAGGGTGATGAACCGCCCGGCGTCGCCGGCCAGTTCGCCCTCTTCCAGGACCGCCTGGTTCAGCCGTTCGACCACCGAGACCGGCGAGCGGCCCTCGCGGGCCAGCAGCCGCAGCGAGTGCCGGGCCAGGCCGGTCAGCGCGGCGGCCTCCGGGCCGGTGCCGCAGACGTCGCCGACCGCGAAGCCCCAGACCTTCCGGCTGATCGGGAACACGTCGTAGAAGTCGCCGCCGACGTGCACGCCGTCGCTGTTGGAGGCGGCCTCGTAGACCACGCCGATGTCCAGGCCGCCGACCGTGGGCAGCGAGGGCGGCAGCAGCGAGCGTTGCAGCCCCCGGATGATCTCCACCTGTTCGGCGTACTGCCGGGCGTTGTCCAGCGCCGCCGCGATCCGGGCCGCCAACTCCACCGCCAGCGGCAGTGTGGGCCCGGCGAAACCGCCCTTGCCGGGGCCGCCCAGGACCAGGGTGCCCAGCGACACGCCGCGCGCGATGAGCGGGATCGGCAGCGCCTGGCCGTAGGGGGAGGCCACCGGCACCGGCCAGTCGTTCTGGCCGATCCCCGGGATGTGAGCCCTGCCACTGTCGCCGGGCAGCGGCGGTTGCCAGTCCTTCAGCGCCACGCCCAAGGCGTCCAACCTGCGCTCTTCCCGGTGCCAAATGTGTTCCGGCGTCCATCGGGATGACACGTTCGAGTGATCCGCGGCGGGATAGATTGCCACCCAGTCGGCCAGCCTGGGCACGATGAGCTGGGCGGCCAGGGCCGCGAGGCGGCGCCGGTCCAGGGTGCCGGTGAGCAGTTCGCCGGCTTGGGAAAGCAAGGTGAGCCGGACCGCTTCTTCGGGGCGGTCTCGGGGAAGAGACGTACGGGGGGTGCGCTGGGCCATCGCCTTCGAGCCTAACCCGGCCGGGGCGTCTGCGCGGGCTAATCGTATGGTTCATCCGTTTCCGCCCGAACGATCTGCCAGACTGTGTCAGAACGAGAGAACACCGGGCGGCAGCCGCCGCACGTCGGGTGACTCCACGAGCACGCCAGAGTCATTCAGCGTCGCGCACCCGGTGCAGGCCGCCGCCCACGTCAAGGAGGCGCGGTGATGACGCTGCAATCGGATGCCAGGGCGGACGCCGAGCTGGACCGCCAGCTCGGAGCGATCCTGGAGGTGGCCCAGGCGGTGGCCCGAGGCGACCTGTCGCGCAAGATCGCGCTGTCCGGGGACATCGTCGACGGCCCGGTGGCCGAACTCGCCCAGACCATCGACGCGATGGTCGGCCAGCTGTCCGGGTTCGCCTCCGAAGTGATCCGGGTGGCCCGTGAGCTGGGCACCGAGGGCCGCCTCGGCGGCCAGGCCACGGTTCCGCACGCCGAGGGGATCTGGCGCGACATCACCGACTCGGTGAACTCCGCGGCCCGCAACCTGACGGCTCAGGTCCGGGACATAGCGGGAGTGACCACCGCGGTGGCACAGGGCGACCTGACCCAGAAGATCACCGTCGAGGTGGCCGGTGAGATGCTGGAGCTGAAGGACACCATCAACACGATGGTGGACCAGCTCTCGGGGTTCGCCGACGAGGTCACCCGGGTGTCGCTGGAGGTCGGCACCGAGGGCCGGCTGGGCGGCCAGGCCCGGGTCCCCGGCGTGGCCGGCACCTGGAAGGACCTCACCGACTCGGTGAACTCCATGGCCGACAACCTGACCACCCAGGTGCGCAACATCGCCCAGGTGGCCACAGCCGTGGCCTCCGGCGACCTGACGCAGACCATCACCGTCGACGCCCGCGGCGAGATCCTGGAACTGAAGACCACGCTGAACAAGATGGTGGACCGGCTCGGCACCTTCGCCGACGAGGTCACCCGCGTCGCCCGCGAGGTCGGCACCGAGGGCAAACTGGGCGGGCAGGCCACGGTGCGCGGCGTGGCCGGCACCTGGAAGGACCTCACCGACAACGTCAACGCGATGGCGAACAACCTGACCAGCCAGGTCCGCAACATCGCGCAGGTGACCACCGCGGTCGCGAACGGCGACCTGACCCGGCGGATCGACGTCGAGGCGCGCGGGGAGATCCTGGAGCTGAAGACCACGCTGAACACCATGGTCGACCGGCTCTCGGCGTTCGCCTCCGAGGTCACCCGCGTCGCCCGCGAGGTCGGCACCGAGGGCAAGCTCGGCGGCCAGGCCACGGTCGAGGACGTCTCGGGGACCTGGCAGCGCCTCACCGAGTCGGTGAACGAACTCGCCTCCAACCTGACCACCCAGGTCCGGGCGATCGCCGAGGTGGCCACCGCGGTCACCGCCGGCGACCTGACCCGGCTGATCACGGTCGAGACCAAGGGCGAGGTCGCCGATCTGAAGAACAACATCAACCAGATGATCGGCAACCTGCGCGAGACCACGCGCCGGAACGACCAGCAGGACTGGCTGAACACCAACCTGGCCCGGATGAGCGGCATGATGCAGGGCCAGCGCGACCTGGACGCGGTCTCCGCGATGATCATGAGCGAGCTGACCCCGCTGGTGAACGCCCAGTACGGGGCCTTCTACCTGGCCCGCAAGGAATCCGGCGCGAAGGTGCTGAACCTGATCGCGTCCTACGGCGTGGACCGCGAGTCCCCCGACGTCACCTCGCGCTTCCGGCTGGGCCAGGGCCTGGTCGGCCAGGCCGCGGTGGAACGCAAGCCGATCATGATCCAGCACGCCCCGGTGGACTACATCCGCATCTCCTCCGGCCTGGGCTCGGCGCCGCCGTCCTCGGTCGCGGTGCTGCCGGTGCTGTTCGAGAACGAGGTCATGGCGGTCATCGAGCTGGCCAGCTTCCACAGCTTCGACGAGGTGCACCGGGCGCTGCTGGAGTCGCTGATGGAGATGGTCGGCGTCACGGTCAACACCATCACCGCCAACACCCGCACCGAGGAACTGCTCGGGGAGTCCCGCCGGCTGGCCGACGAACTCAAGGCCCGTACCGACGAGCTACAGAACCAGCAGAAGGAACTGCGGCGTTCCAACGCCGAACTGGAGGAGAAGGCCGAGCTGCTGGCCCGGCAGAACCAGGACATCGAGGTCAAGAACTCCGAGATCGAACAGGCGCGGCAGGAACTGGAGGAGCGGGCGAACCAGCTCACCATGTCCTCGCGCTACAAGTCCGAGTTCCTGGCGAACATGTCGCACGAGCTGCGCACCCCGCTGAACAGCCTGCTGATCCTGGCCCGGTTGATGGCCGACAACGCCGAGGGCAACCTGACCGAACGGCAGGTGGAGTACGCCGAGACCATCCACGGCGCGGGCAGCGACCTGCTCCAGCTGATCAACGACATCCTGGACCTGAGCAAGATCGAGGCCGGCCGGATGGACGTGCAGCCGGCCCGGATAGCGGTCAGCCAGCTGGTGGACTACGTCGAGGCGACGTTCCGCCCGCAGACCGAACAGAAGGGCCTGGAGCTGCGGGTGCGCGTCCACCCCTCGGTCCCGGCGCACCTGTTCACCGACGAGCAGCGGTTGCAGCAGGTCCTTCGCAACCTGCTGTCGAACTCGGTGAAGTTCACCGAGACCGGGCACGTGGAGCTGGTCGTGGACACCGCCGACGACATCCTGTTGGGCGGCCCGGAGGACAGCAACGAGGTCTCGCTGGGACGCGCGGTGTCCTTCGCCGTGTCCGACACCGGCATCGGCATCGTGGACGACAAGATCCAGACCGTCTTCGAGGCCTTCCAACAGGAGGACGGCACCACCTCCCGCCGCTACGGCGGCACCGGCCTGGGCCTGTCCATCAGCCGGGAGATCGCCAAGCTCCTCGGCGGCGGCATCCGCGCCGAGAGCCAACGCGGCCGGGGCTCGACCTTCACCCTGTTCCTGCCCCACGCGGTGGGCCCGGAGGGCGGCGCGGTCTTCGGCAGCACGGCCAGCCTGGGCTACGGCACCAGCCCGATCCCGGCCGCGATCCTGGCCGCCGAACCGTCCCCGACCCTGCCGCTGATCCCTGTACAGGGCCCGCACCCGGACCTCTACCTGCCCTCTACAGAGCTCTACGCAGCCGGCTCAGACATCACCTTCGACGGCGAGAAGATCCTCATCGTCGACGACGACATCCGCAACGTCTTCGCCCTCACCTCGGTCCTGGAACAGCACGGCTGCTCGGTCCTGAACGCCGAGAACGGCCGCGCGGGCCTGGAGGCCCTGGAACGCGCGGACGACGTGGCGCTGGTCCTGATGGACGTGATGATGCCGGAGATGGACGGCTACGCCACGATGGCCGCGATCCGCGAGATCGACCGCTACAAGAACCTGCCCATCATCGCGCTGACCGCCAAGGCCATGCGCGGCGACCGCGAGAAGTCCATCGAGGCCGGGGCGTCGGACTACGTCACCAAACCCGTGGACACCCCGCACCTGCTGACCGTCATGCGAGGCTGGCTCGACGCCGAGACCGGCGTCCAGCCCACGGCAGGAGGGCCCACCCCGTGAACGACACGCACCGCGCCTCGGCCCCGTCCGGCGCCGACATCAAGATCCTGCTGGTCGACGACCGCCCGGAGAACCTGCTGGCGCTGGAGTCGATCCTGGGATCCCTGGGCCACGAACTGATCACCGCCTCCTCCGGCGAACAGGCCCTGCGCGCGGTGCTGCGCGAGGACTTCGCGGTGATCCTGCTGGACGTCCGCATGCCCGGCATGGACGGCTTCGAGGTCGCGGCGCACGTCCGCCTGCGCGAACGCTCCCGCGACACCCCGATCATCTTCCTGACCGCGGCCGGCGACGGCCCGCACCAGACACTGCGCGGCTACGCCGCCGGCGCCGCGGACTACCTGACGAAGCCCTTCGACCCGTGGGTCCTGCGCGCGAAGGTCGGCGTGTTCGCGGAGCTGCACCGCAAGAACCGCCAGCTGAAGGAGCAGGCGGAGATGCTGCGCGAGCAGGCCGGCGTCACCCCGCGGATGCTGGACGAGTTGTCGAACCGGCTCGGCGCGATCGAGGGCACCCTGGCGCTGCTGATCGACCAGAACGGACGCGAGGGACCGGTCGGGCGGCTGGAACGGCGGGTGCTGCGGATGCGGGCGGCTTTGGACGCGGTGCGGATTTAAGGCTTCGCCCGTAAAGCCTTACGCCGCCTCAAGAATCAAGATCCCACCGGCGATCGTCAGCGCGGCGAGGATCCGATACCGCCCGAACGGCTCGCGCAGGAACACCGATCCCAGTGCCGCGCCGAAGATCACGCTGGTCTCGCGCAGCGCCGACACGGCCGCGAGCGCGCCGCGGGTCTGGGCCCACAACACGAGTCCGTAAGCCAGCAGCGACAGCGCTCCAGCCACCACCCCGCGCACCACGTCACCGCGGCTCAGCCTGGCCAGCGCCACGCGCAGCCC
>NZ_JAAFZA010000255.1 GCF_015356865.1 Catenulispora pinisilvae | reverse complement strand
GGGCGATCCGGTCTCGGCCAGCGGCGTGGCGGACCATGTTGTCGGAGCCGCGTTGCAGTTCGTTCCCGCGCTGCACGATCGGTTGTGGGGTGTGCGCTGGCCGGGCGGGTCAGCTGAATCAGTACCCGTAGTATTGGTACGCGAGATGGTATTAGTGCGCGAGATGGCGGCGGTACCTGGGGCGGGGGCGGTTTCCACCCCGGAAGGCAGGCGTCCGCTACCACTGGGTGCCACCGACGTCGCATAGGCGGCTGGCGGTTGGGTGTAGTGGATGCGGCAGATCAAAAGCAGGGCCTCCGGCGGCGCCTGCGCGGCGAGCGGCCTCGCTCCGAGAAGTGGGGGGACATTGTCGGCGCGCCTTGCTGCTTTGGGTCGCGGTCCGTTCTTCTCGTCACGTCGTCGCCTAACGGAACCAGGCCGGTCTGGTGGTGTAAAGCCGGATCGCTGCCGCTGTGGTCCGGTTTCGTCCGGCTTGACACCACCAGCCCGGCCAGGTTGGCTTCGCCCGCCGACGCGACGAGAAGAACGGAACCTCGGTTTCGTACAAGGCGGCATCGGTCGGGCTGTCGGCGGCGGATATCGGCCGCTGCCGGAAAGCGAAACTAGCGGATGCCGACGCCCGACGCCGACACCTCGACGCGGCCGTCCCGTTCGGTGACCAGTCCGGGCCGCTCGACGGCGAGCGGTCAGGCTGTCGGCGGCGGATATCGGCCGCTGCCGGAAAGCGAAACTAGCGGATGCCGACGCCCGACGCCGACACCTCGACGCGGCCGTCCCGTTCGGTGACCAGTCCGGGCCGCTCGACGGCGAGTTCGGCGTTCCCCGCCGGGGCGTATTGCAGGCTGTTGCACTCGAATGCGGGTACTGAGTAGGAGCAGTGCGCGGCGAACACGGCCGCGTGGGCGAGCGCCGGACCCACGTGGGTGAGGTCCTGCTGCACCACGAACCGCTGACGCTTCCTGGCCCAGCAGTAGGCGAGTAGGGCCGAGCTCTGGCCGCGGCAGGTCTTCACCACGATGCCGTCCCAGCCGGTCAAGGTGTCCAGCTCGCGCGGGTCCGGCAGTCCTTCGTCGGCCAGGACCGGGAGGGGGCCGGCGGTGCCGGGGCCGGGTGCGCCGCGCGGTACCGGCTGCTCGACGTACTCGGCGTGTACCGAGTGGAGTAGGCGGGCCAGGTCTGCGGGGTCGGTGTAGGCCTCGTTCGGGTCGAGCGCGAGGCGTGCTCCGTGGGCGCTGACCGCGCGTACTCGCTCGATGTCGGCGTCGACCCGGCCGGTCAGCTTCAGTTTTATCCAGCGTCGGCCGGCGGCGTCGGCGGCCGGTTCGGCCACGCCCAGGACGTGCTGGACCGGCAGTGTTGTCGCGGGTGTCGCAGAGAGCTGGTTGTCCGGCCAGTCGCCGGCGAAGTCTGGGCCGAGGTAGGAGCCGAGGTCGGCGTTCAGGTATTGCTCGGTGTACATGCGGTAGGCGCTGAGGCCGGCGGCTCTGGCCCAGGCGTCGTGGACGGCCTGGTCGACCGGGCCCGCTGCCACTTCGGCGGCTAGGCGTGGTCCGGCGGAGCGGGCTACCAGGTCGAGCAGTCTCGCACCGTGCTGGAGTGGGTCGGCGGTGCCGAAGGCGGGGAGTGTGGCGGCCAGGCTGCGGACGGTGGCGCGCATGGCGTCGTCGGTGCCGCCGGCCCAGGGGTGGGAGAGGAGGACGCTGCCGACGCCGTTCGCGGTGCGGCCGTTCCGTGCCTCCACTGACACGGTGACCGTTGCTTCGGTGAGTCCGGTGATGGGGCCCGAGCTGAGGGTCAGCGGTACGGCGAACGGCACCGGCCGGAAGCTCGGGACCGCGGCGACGATCCGGACGTCGGTCGGCTTCACCGGACCGCGAAGTGTGCGTGGACCCGGCGGACCGCGGTGATGATGTCGTCCACGTCCTGATCGGAGTAGCGCTCGTTGCACTGTAGGACGACGAGCGTGCGCTCGATCATGTCCTCGGCGACCGGGCAGTCGCCCTTGGCGTAGCGCTGGCCGTCGATCGGGAATCCCGAGGTGCCGTACGTGCGCCGCTCGGCCATGGCTGGGGTGAGGTAGACGGGGCGGTCGAGGTAGCCCGCGGAGGCCGGGATGCCCTCGGCGAGCAGGGCGGCGCCGAAGTCCGCGTTGTCCGTGCCGACGAGCTCGGGGTCGAGCAGGATCGGGTACAGCCAGAACGAGTGCCGGCTGATCTCCTCCGGCGAGGGAAGTCGGAGTCCGGTGAGGCTGTCGAGCTCTTTGGTCAGTCGTGCCGCCACTGCGCGGCGCGCCGTCACGATCTGTTCGAGCCGGGTGAGCTGGACCCGGGCCACCGCGCCGACCAGTTCGGTCATTCGGTAGTTGAGGCCGAGGAACAGGTGGGTGCGCTCGCCGGTGTCGCGCGGCCAGCCCTTGTCCGCGAACAGCCGCATCCGGCGTGCCAGCTCCGGATCGTCGGTGACGGTGAGGCCGCCGTCTCCGGCGGTGATGTGCTTGGTCTGCTGAAGGCTGAAGCAGCCGATGTCACCGCGGGTGCCGGCGTAACCGGTGCCGCCGTGCGGGACTGTCAGGTAGGCCTGGGCGCAGTCCTCGATGACGGTGATCCCCTGTGGTCGGCACAGTTCCACCAGTTCGCTGATCGGGGCGGGGCCGCCGAACAGGTGCACGGCGATCACCGCGCGGGTCCGGCTGGTGATCTTCGCCGCGACGCTCTGCGGGGTCAGGCAGCCGGTCACCGGGTCGACGTCGGCGAAGACCGGGACGGCGTTGCAGGCCAGGACCGCGATCACGGTCCCGAAGTCGGTGACCGGCGGGACGATGATCTCCTCGCCGGGCTCCGGGTTCACCGCCGCCACCGCCAGGTGTAGCGCCGAGGTGCCGGAGGTGCTGGCCACGGCGTGCGCGGTGCCGAGGAAGGCGGCGAACTCCGCTTCCAGCGCCGCGACCTCGGTGCCGGTGACCCGCCACAGGACGCCGGAGGCGATGACGCGTTCGACCGCCTCCTGCTCGGCCCGGCCGAGGATGCGCCCGGAGGAGTCCAGGGAGGTGGGCAGGGGATCGGTGCGGACGGGGGTTCCGCCGTGGAGGGCGAGCGGCATCGGGTCGGCTCCTGGAGATTGACGATGCGGTACGGATCGGCGACGCGGGTCGGTGGATCCGATGTCAGGGAGTATGACCGAGGTGATTCACTGAATGCAACATACATTTCAATTTTGTGCTGGAGTGGCGACGGGCTGGCTGTTGACACCCCGTCCGCGGGCTTCTATCTTCACTTCCACGCCACCATGAAAACCCGTTTTCATTCACTGAAACACTCTCCATCCTGAGCCGGAGGCCACCGTGAGCGGTCTGAACAGACGGGCGTTCATCAAGATCGGCGGGGCCGCTGCGCCCGGCGCGGTGCTGCTCGGCGCCGGGCGCGCCGAAGCCGCCGCGGCGCCCGCGAAGCCGGGGCCGCGACCGGCGCCGGAGCCCCTCGCCGGTGGCGCGGGCACGCCGGGCACCGCGCGCCGCAAGTTCGTGGAGTACGGCTGGGACGTGCCCGGCCCGGTCTACCTGCGCGACCACATCCAGGCGATGGAGCAGATGCCGCTGGACGGCGTCGCCTTCAACCTCTACGAGAACCCGGCGCTGTCCGGCGGTACCGGGGCGACCAAGCTGGTCAACCCGCTCGACCCCACCCCGCTGACCGCCGCCGGTATCCAGCTCGACGTGCTCTCGGCGATCGGCTGGCAGACCTTCACCGACAACTTCCTGGTCCTCACCGCCGGTCGGCCGCCGGCGACTCCGATGAACTGGTTCGACGACACGCAGTGGACGACGATCCAGTCCAACCTGGGGCTGCTGGGCCAGGCCGTTCAGGCCTCCGGCGCGGTCGGTGTCTTCCTGGACCCGGAGAACTCGGCGGGCAATGTCGCGTGGCAGTACAACGCCACGCTCTTTCCCAACAACACCTTCGAGCAGGCGCAGGCCCAGGTCCGCATGCGGGGCGGGCAGTTCATGTCCGCGCTCCAGGCGGCCCGGCCGGACATCAAGGTGCTGATTCTGCACATGTCCGTGCTGCTCCGGTACCTGACCCCGCAGTACCAGGCGTTCCTCGGCGGCCAGTTGTCCAGCAACCCGTACGCGCTGTTCCTGTCCTTCGTGGACGGGATGCTCGACGCGCGCGGCCCCCAGGCGACGATCCACGACGGCAGCGAGACCGACTACTGGTTCGACGAGAGCACGCTGTGGGTCTACGACGCCCAGTACCAGCGCGGCGGCTGGTTCGCGGTGTCGCCGGAGAACCGGTGTAAGTGGGCGGAGAACGTGCTGGCCTCCACGGTCTACCTCGACCTCACGCTCGGCCACGCGACGCCGAACATCGCCGCCATCTACGGCTGCTACAAGACCTACGCACCGAGCGATTTCCAACAGTGGTACGAGCACAACCTCTACCACGCCGCGCTCAAGAGCAGCGAGTACGTGTGGCTCTACAGCGAGAAGATGAGCTGGTGGTCCGGCACCGCGTTCGCCGGCGCCGCGGACGGCGTCCGCGCCGTACAGGCCAAGCTCCAGCAGGGCGAGGCGCTGGGCTACGACATGTCGAAGTACCTGAGCTACCCCGACCACCGCGACACCGCGGCGACCTTCACGACGTCGCCTTCGCTGGTGCTGAGCGGACCGGCCAACGGAGCCCAGGTGGCGGCGGGCAGCGCGGTCGTCGTCACCGCCGTCGCCTCCGACCCCGCATCGGTCGAGCGCGTGGAGTTCTACCACAACGGCCAGCGGATCGACTACTCCACGACGCCGCCGAACATCGCCGCCGTCTACGCCGAGCCCGGCCCGCACACCCTGCTGGCCCGCGCGTTCCTGGCCGCGGGCGGACACGTGACCTCGAACCCGATCATCATCCAAGCCGCCTGAGACGAACCCTGAGACGAACCCGAGACGAAACGGAGGACGATCCGATGTCGGCACACTCCCAGGACCGCGGACCCGGCCCGAAGCGACGAAGCTTTCTGCAACTGTCCGCGGCGGCCGTCGTCGCCGCGGGCTTCCCGGTCCTGACCGGTGGCCGGGCCTCCGCCGACGGCGGCCCGACCTTCACGGCGGTCTTCACCCCCTCCGACGCGACCAGCGGAATCCAGGCCGCGCTGGACGCCGCGGCGGCTTCCGGCGGCACCGCGGCGACCGTCGTCATCCCCAACGTGGGCCAGAACTGGGTCACTGATCCGCTGTTCATCAACCACACGCCGATCAGCAACGGCGCCCTCAAACTCACGGTCCTGTTCCAGCCCGGCGTGACGGTGCAGGCCCGGCCGGGGTCGTACCCCGACGCCCAGTGCCTGCTCACCATCGACGGCGGGAACGCCGCGCGGCCGACGACGGCGAACCGGGGCTTCGGGATCGTCGGAGTCACCCTGAGCGGCTACGGGGCGACGCTGGCGATGAACAAGAGCGAGTACACGACCGGGGAGCAGCGGCACGTCGTCAAAATGGTGAGCGCCGGCGACATCTGGATCGAGGGGCTCACCCTGCGGGACTCCGGCGGCGACGGGATCTGCGTCACCCCGACGAACGGCAACTACGCCGTGAACGGCTACTGCGGCAACGTCACGGTCGTCAACGTGCACTGCGACAACAACCGGCGCAACGGCATGAGCGTCATCTCCTGCGACGGCCTGACGGTGTCGGGCAGCGCGTTCACCAACACCAACGGCACCGGGCCGTCGGCGGGCATCGACTTCGAGCCGGACAAGCCGCTTCCCGCTCTGCCCCCGCCCTCGATCTACGACCAGCCGATCTACAACCGGCTGGCCAACATCACGGTCACCGACTGCTACATGGGCGGCAACGTCGACTACGGGGTGCTGGTCCAGTCCGCCTGGCTCACCGGCGCGCCGACCAGCAGCCCGATCGGCATCACGCTGGACCGCCTCCTGCTCGGCCCGCAGCAGGCGGCCGCCGGGCAGGACCCGCCCTCGCAGAGCTTCGCCTACGCCGGTCCCGGCGACGAGGGCAAGGACCCCGGCGGCTCCGTGACGCTCAGCAACTCCCTGATCCGCACCGCGCCGAACTCCGGGAGCATCCTGGTCGCCCACAGCTGGTCCGGCGGCGTCGACCCCAACGGCGGGGCGCAGCCACCGACCGGTACCAAGCTCAAGCTGACCGACACCGCGAGCCTGGACCTCGGCAACGCGGCCGGCACGTACAAGCCGTTCACCTTGCAGGCGGACGGATTCAGCGGTGCCGCTCCGGTCAGCGAGTACGGCGGCGTGGTGTTCTCGAACTTCCTGATGGTCACCGACCAGGCGCCGCCGTTCATGCGGGCCCTCGACGACACCACGACGCACTCCACGGTCGCGAACCTGAGCGGCACGCTGACGGTCGTCGACCCCAGCGGCGTCTCGACCGACCTGGGTTCGAGCCCGCGCAACATCCGCTTCGCCATCACGCACATGCCCGCGCTGCCCGCCGCGACCGTCTCGATGGCCGCGTCCCCGGCGACGGTCGCGGCCGGAGCGCCGATCCAGCTCACGTTCACCAGGGCGAGCGCCGATGTCAGCGCGCCGCTGCCGGTGAGCTACACGGTCGGCGGGACGGCCGTGCAGCGGTACGACTTCGACGGGCTGCCGGGAGCCGCGGTGATCCCGGCCGGGCAGTCCTCGGTCACCGTGTCGTTCGGCACGCGCCGACCCGACACCGGTACCGACACCCGGACCGTGAGCGTCACGATCCAGCCGGACTCGTCCTACACGGTGGGCTCGCCCGCCGCCGCGACGACTTCGATCACCTGAGAAGGAGTGCAGCACCCTCATGCAGGTCGCAACCTTCGTGGCCGATGTGACGCCACCGCCGGGAAGCCCGCTGTGTCTGGGGCTGGTCCCCCCGGCGGTGGCGGTCACGGACG
This sequence comes from Catenulispora pinisilvae, assembly GCF_015356865.1. GTDB lineage: Bacteria > Actinomycetota > Actinomycetes > Streptomycetales > Catenulisporaceae > Catenulispora > Catenulispora pinisilvae. The sequence goes on along the minus strand of NZ_JAAFZA010000255.1, from coordinate 7,253 downwards.
CGCTGACCTGCCGGGGCGTGATCCTGCTCGGCTCCGGTCCGCCGCTGGTGCTGTGCGCGCTGGACTGGGCCGGGGTGGCCGGCGAGGGGCACGACGCCTGGCGGGCCGCGGTCGCCGAGGCGGCCGGGACCACCCCGGACCGGGTGGCGGTGCACGCGCTGCACCAGCACGACGCGCCCGGCTCGGACCCCGGCGCCGAGGCCATCATGGCCGCGCACGGCCTGCCGGGCCGCGGTCACGACACCGAGTTCGTGGACGCGGCGCTGCTGCGCGTGCGGGCCGCGGTGCGGGCGGCACTCGGCAGCCCGGCCGAGGTCACCCACATCGGGACCGGTGCGGCGCGCGTGCATCGAGTGGCCTCGACGCGGCGGGTGCTCGGCGCGGACGGCATGGTCGCGCACGTGCGCTACAGCAGTACCGCCGAGCCGCACGTGCGCGCCGCCCCCGAAGGCCTCATCGATCCGGACGCCCAGGTGATCAGCCTGTGGCACGGCGAGGTGCTGCTCGCGGCGCTGACCTACTACGCGACCCATCCGCAGAGCCACTACAGCGAACGCCTCGTCACCCACGACTTCGTCGGGATGGCCCGCGACCGCGTGCAGGCGGCGCACCCGCGGGCGGTGTTCGTCCACTTCTGCGGGGCCGCGGGCAACATCACCGCCGGCAAGTACAACGACGGGAGCCCGGCCAACCGCCCGGTGTTGGCCGGGCGGTTGGCCGACGGCCTGGCCGCGGCGCTGGAGGCTTCGGCCGCGAACCGACTGCCCGCCGCTGACGCGGACCTCGACTGGCAGACGCGGTCGATCGCGCTGCCGCTGGCGCCGCATCTGGCCGACGGGGGCGCGCAGGCGGCCTTCGAGCAGCGGCCCGACTTCACCGCCGCGCGTGATCTGGCGTGGAGTCGGCGCTGCGCGGCCGGGAGCACGATCGACGTGGGTTGCCTGCGGCTCGGGCCGGCGCGGGTGCTGCACCTGCCGGGGGAGTTGTTCGTGGAGTACCAGCTGTTCGCCAAGGCGCTGCGCCCCGACCTGTTCGTCGCGCTCGCCGCGTACGGCGACTACGGCCCCGGCTACATCGGCACGACGCATTCCTACAGCCAGGGCGGCTACGAGACCGGGCCGCCGTCCCGGGTCGCGCCGGCGGCGGAGGCTATCGTGATCAGGGCGATCGGTGATCTGCTCGACGCCGATCCGACCCAGGGCGAGCAGCCCTCGGCGATGGCCGCGCGCGCACCGCGGCCGGGGAGTGGTGGGCCATGCTGCTGAGCGACTACATCGCACGGGGTTTCCCCGGCGGTCTGGACGCGGCGATCGCCGCGGTCGGGGTCGGCGGCGTCGACCGGATCCAGGCGCAGTGCCAGCTGCGGTACTGCCCCGAGACGGACGGTGCGCTGTATCCGCCGCATCCACAGCGTCAAACGTTGAAGTATGAGCCCGACTCGCGTCCCGTCCTGGAGGCGATCGCGGCGAGGCTCGGCGGCGGCACGGCGCGGGAACGGGCCCAGGCCGCGATGCGGTGGGTCAACGTGCACGTCGTCCATCCGCACCACGTTGACGAGCGCGTGCCGCCGGACCGGGCCCTGTCCGAGGAGGACATCGTCGCCTCCGGCGCCGGCTGGTGCAACGAGCAGGCCAGAGTACTGATTTCCCTGTGCGAGGTCGGCGGGATCGCCGGTCGGCTGTGCTTCGTCTACCACGACAATCTCCGGTGCGGACACACCGCGGTCGAACTCGACCTCGACGGCCGCTGGGCCTTCTTCGACCCGACCTTCGACGTCTCGGTGGAACTGCCCGACGGGCGGCTGGCCGAGGCGCGCGAACTCTCCGGTGCCAGCCGCGCCCTGGCGCATCAGGCCTATCGGGAGCCGCTCGCCGAGTACTACGAGCACTGCCGGCCGTGGGTCGAGGACGAGCCCGGCTGGGGATTCGCCGACCGGCCGAGCGTGGAGGCCGGGGGCGACCTGTTGGCCTACCTCGGCTTCACCCACTACCTCATCGACGGCGTCACCCGCCGAGGGACTACAGCGCGATGAGACCGCCGCCGACCTCGATGACCTGACCGGTCACCGCCGACGCGCCGTCGGAGATCAGGAACCTGACGCACCCGAGGAGATCGTCCGGCGCCAGGCGGCGCTGGATCGCCTGGCGGGCCAGGACGTCCGTGTCCAGCTGCTCCTGGGTCCGCCCGCCCAGGCCCTCGGTCTCGCTCTCGGTGTGAATGGCGCCGGGGGAGACCGCGTTCACCGTGATGCCGTGCGGGCCCAGGCTCCGCGCGAGGGAACCGGTCAGGCCGGTGAGCGCGGCCTTGGCCGCGACGTAGGCCGGTCCCGACGGGCCGCCCATCCGCACGGTCGCCGAGGTGATGTTGACGATGCGTCCCCAGCCCCGGTCCCGCATCCCCGGCGCGAGCGCCTGGGCCAGCAGCATCGGAGCGGTCACGTTCACCGCGAACGCGGTGTTCCACTCCTGGAGCGCGACCGCGTCCCACGCGGTGTAGGACGCGAACGCGGCGTTGTTCACCACGACGTCCACCGGACCGGCCTGGGCGGCCAGCGCCAGCACCCGGTCCGGGTCGGCGAGGTCGGCCTCGATCACCTCGGCGTTCCGGCAGCCGGCGGCGATGGCCTCGCACTCCCGCGCCGCTCCCAGGTGGTGCAGGACCAAGTCCTCCGCCGCCAGCCCGAGGGCGATGGCCGCGCCGATGCCACGGCGCGCGCCGGTGATCAGGATCCGCATGTCAGTGTCCGTCCTCGACGAGGGGCAGGGAGAGTGGGAAAGGGAGGTCGTCGCGGCCGACGCTCTCCAGCGGGTGCATCGGCGCGGGCCGTGAGCGGTAGGGGAGCCGCGCGAGATCCGCGGGGCAGTAGCCGGGGGTGCCGACGTACACGGCCTTGCGGGCGTAGCCGCCGAAGCCGGACTTCCAGGCGATCGCGCCCTTCGCCACCAGGAAGGCGGCCTCCTCGGGGACGATGCCGACGGCCCGCAGGTGGTCGTCGTCGAAGGGTGCGACCCGGTTCTCGGTGAGCACCGCCTTGCCGAACCCGGTCTCGACCACGGCCACCCGCCCCATGTCCACCTGCTGACCGCGCATATACGCACCGGTCCTGGCATAGGTCACCGGCCCGCGTCGGTCGACCCGGCCGCGGACCGTGATCGGCGGGCCCATGAGGTCGGCGCTGTGGCCGCCGATCCGCAGCTCCAGCCGTTCTCCGGGCGAGGCGTGGGCGGCCGCGACGGCAGCGGGGTCCCACAGCACCGCGACCGCGTCGGTCGCGCCTTGCCGGGCCAACGCGTGCAGGACCGCCGTGCCGTCGCCGGGCGCGCCGCCGCCGACGTTGTCGGCCACGTCCACCAGGACCACCGGGCCCGAGCGCGAGTCCGCGCCCGAGCCTGGTCCCTTCGACCTCTCGCGCAGCGCCTCGCGGACGGCGTCGTCGGGGTCGGTCAGCTCGGCGGTGAACGCGGCGCGACGGGACCAGACCTCGGCGGCCAGGGCGCGGGCCCGTTCGGCCGCCCGGGCTTCGGCGGCCACGTAGACCGCGAAGCCGAGCCGGTCGCAGTCGGCGTAGGCGAAGCCGGGAAGCGCGCTGACCGCCCAGACCCCCGGCTCGGCGCGCAGCCGGTCGGCGGCGGCCAGGATCGAGCGCATCGGCTCGGCCTGGTGCTCCTGGGTGGCGGGCGGGGTGAGCAGCGGCAGCCGGAGCAGGCTGTGGGCGACCGGCGGGTTGCGGAGCACCAACTCGGCGGCCTCGGCGCCGCGCTCGGCCATGTCGGAGTGCGGATAGGTGCGGTAGCCGACCAGGAAGTCCGCGGCCTCGGCCAGGGCCGGGCCCGGGTTCGCGTGGTAGTCCAGGGTGACGGCGATCGGCACCGGGCCGACGATCGCCCGCAGGGTGCCGACGATCTCGGCCTCGGGATCGGGGTGCCCGTCGGCCATCATCGCCCCGTGCAGACTGAGCACCAGGCCGTCCAGCGGCAGCGCGGCCCGGGTGCGGACCGCCAGGTCGCGCAGCATCGCCTCGAACGCGTCCCGGCGGACCGGCCCGGAGGGCAGCGCCGCGCCGAAGAACAGCGGGACCGCGCGGGGGACCGCCTCCAGCGCGCCGCCCAGCTCGGTCCCGGTGCCGCGGAGCGCGTCGACCAGCTCGGCGCCCGCGAAGTACTGGTAGGCGCGGAACTGCGCCAGCCCGGTCGGCTCCGGGACGAAGGAGTTCGTCTCGTGCCAGATGCCGCCGATGCCGATCCGCATTAATGAACCTCGCGTTCCATTTTCGTTGCCCTGATCCGCAAACCTAGTTACGCTGATCGGAATCCACAAGGGCCGAGGCGAGGGGTTCGCGGTGCACGCCGATCTGCTGCTGAGCGGAGCGCTGGTCCTGGACGGTACCGGGGCCGCCGCGGTCCGGCGGGACATCGCGATCGTCGGGGACCGGATCAGTGAGGTTCGGATCAGCGCCGATGCTGTGTCGGCCGCCACCCACACCATCGACCTGACCGGTCTGGTCCTGGCCCCGGGCTTCATCGACATCCACACCCACTCCGATATCAGCCTGCTGCACGACTCGGCCGGGGAGAGCAAGGTCCTCCAGGGCGTGACCACCGAGGTCCTGGGCAACTGCGGCTTCTCAGCGTTCCCGGTCGGCCCCGGCCCCGAGCACGTCGCAAACCTGACCGCCCACCTCGGCCGGCTCGGAGACGCGCCGGCCGAGATCGGCTGGACCGGGCTCGACGACTACGGCGCGGCCCTGGGCCCGCTCGCCCTCAACGTCGCCACGCTGGTCGGCCACGGGGCGCTACGGATCGCCGCGATGGACGACCCCTACGGTCCGGCGACCCCGCAGGACGTCGCCGCCATGGCCCGGCTGCTGGACGAGGCGCTCGCCGCCGGCGCCCACGGCATGTCCACCGGCCTGACCCACACACCCTCGTCCTACGCCCCGGCGGCGGAGATCGAGGCGCTGGCCGCCGTCTGCGCCCGGCACGGCGCGCTCTACGCCACCCACGCCAGAGCCGTCGCGGGCGGCGAGTTCGCGGCCGTCGAGGAAGCACTCGGCGCGGCGGGCCGGACCGGCGTCCGGCTCCAGTACTCGCACCTGGCGCTGAACGAGCCCGCCAACTGGGGCCGCCACGCCGACGCGCTGCGCCGGTTCGAGGCGGCCACGGCCTCCGGGCTGGACGCCGGCTTCGACGTCTACCCCTACGACGCCTCGTCCTCGGCACTGATCCAGTACCTGCCCGAATGGGTCCAGAAGGACCCCGCCGGAGCCGACCGGCGCCGGGCGCTCGCCGCCATCGCCGAGGGCTGGTACGGCGGCATTCCCTGGCACTGGGACCGCGTCACCATCTCCGACGCCGCCGATCCGGCGCTCGTCGGGCGGACCCTGGGCCAGATCGCCGATCTGTGGGGGCGGCCCCCGGAGGAAGTGGTGCTGGACCTGTGCGCGGCCCCGGACGGCGGGTCCGTCCAGGCGGTGCTGCACTACCGGCGGGAGGAGGACGTCCGGGCCTTCCTGTCCCACCCGCTCGCCATGGTCGGCTCGGACGGCAACGCGGTCCCGATCGCGGGCCGGGGAAAGCCGCACCCGCGGTCGTTCGGCACCTTTCCCAGGGTGCTGGGACGGTACGTGCGCGAGCACGGGGACCTGGCCCTCGCCGACGCCGTCCGCCGGATGACCAGCGCCCCGGCCGACCGCCTGGGGCTGGCCGACCGCGGCCGGATCCGCGCCGGGGCGGTCGCCGACCTGGTCGCCTTCGATCCGGCGACCGTCGCCGACCGCGCCACCTTCACCGAGCCCCGCCAGGCGCCGGCCGGGGTGGCGCTGACGGTCGTCTCGGGCCGGGTCGTGGCGCGGGACGGGAGAGTGGGCGCGGAGCGTCCGGGAAGGGTGCTGCGCCGTGGCTGAGGGTCTGGAGGTGGCTGACGGCCCGAATGTGGCTGACGGCCCGAATGTGGCTGATGGTCTGAATGTGGCTGACGGTCTGTTCGACGGGACAATCGCCCTACCGCGGGCAGTCGTCTTGCGCGACGCGCTGGAACACAACATCGCGACCATGGCAGCCTACTGTCGTGCCCAAGGCGTCCGCCTCGCCCCGCACGCCAAGACCACGATGTGCCCGGCGATCGTCGCCCGCCAACTTCAGGCCGGCGCGTGGGCCGTCACCGTGGCCGACCCGCGCCAGGCACTGGTCCTGGACGCACCCCGAATCCTCATCGCCAACCAGGTCGTGGATCCCGGTTCCCTACGGCAGCTGCACGTACTGCGCGACCGCGAGGTCTACTGCTACGCCGACTCGACAGCCTCACTGGAAGCCCTGGAATCAGTGGCCTTCCCCGGACTCAGGGTCCTGGTGGAGATCGGCGTCCCCGCCGGCCGCACCGGCCTGCGGGACGACACCGCCGCCCTCGAACTGGCCCGCCGGGTCGAGGCCGGACCCCTTGCGCTCGGCGGCATCGCGGCGTTCGAGGGCATCCTCGACCCCGGACCCCGCCTCGACGCACTGCTGGAACGCCTGGCTGGGCTCGCGGGGCGGATCGACGGCATCGTGACCCTCGGCGGCAGCGTCCACTTCGACCGAGCCGTCCAAGCCCTCCCCGACCTCGCCCCCCGCTTGGTCCTGCGCAGCGGCTGCTACGTCACCCACGACGGCGGCTACTACGACCGGCTGTCCCCCTTCGGCAGCCACGCGACCGGCCCATACCGCCTCCGCGAGGCACTGGAGGTCTGGGGCACGGTGCTCTCCCGCCCCGAACCGGAGCTGGCCGTAGTCGGAATCGGCCGCCGCGACGTCTCCCACGACGCCGGACTCCCCTCGGTACGGCACCTCCGCCGCCACGGCAACACCACCGCCACCCCGGATCCCGGAGACCTCGAGGTGACGGCCCTCAACGACCAACACCTCATCCTCCGACTCCCCGCCGACCACCCACTGGCGGTCGGCGACGCGGTAGGTCTGTCGGTGTCGCACCCCTGCACGACCTTCGACAAGTGGCGCAGTGTCCTGATCGTCGACGAGGGGTACTCGGTCGTCGAGGACGCGCCGACGCTGTTCTGACGGCAGCGGGGACGGCAGCGGGGACGGCAGCACGGTCGCAGCACAACTGAACAGCGGGGCGAGTGTCAGTGCCTTTCGACAGGCATGCCTCGTGAGTGAAGCCGAGACTGGGTTCGGATCTTTTTTTGGGGCTGGGGTTTGCGGGGCGGGTTGCGGTTGGACTGTGGGCTTTAAATGCATTTTACGGCCTTCGGTTATGGT
>NZ_JAAFZA010000254.1 GCF_015356865.1 Catenulispora pinisilvae | reverse complement strand
CCCCTGCCCCAACCCCCGCCAAGCCCGAACTGGCCCGCTCCCTGGGCCTCGTCGGCGCCGTCCTCCTCACCCTCTCCTGCCTGACCCCGGCCAGCTCGCTGTTCGTCATCGTCCCCGGCCTGTTCGCCACCCAGGGCACCGGCACCGCCCTCACCCTGGCGATAGCCGGCGTCCTGTGCGTCGGCGTCGCCTTCTGCTACTCCGAACTGGGCACCTTGATCCCCTCGGCCGGCGGCGAGTACGCCATGGTCGGCTCGCTCCTGGGCCGGGTGGCCGGCTGGCTGACGTTCTTCCTGGCCGGCGTCGCGGCGTTCATCATCCCGCCGATCATCGCCATCGGCACCGGGGAGTATCTGCACGCGGCCATCCCCGCGCTCCCGGTCAGCGGCGCCTATACCGGGGCGTTCGTGATGGCCGTCTCGACCGTCATGGGCGTCTTCGACCTGCGTGCCAACGCGTGGATCACCGGCGTCTTCCTGGTCCTGGAAGTGGTTGCGGCCGGGCTGGTGGCCGTGCTCGGCTTCGCCCACAGCCATCAGAGCGCCAGCGTCCTGATTCACCCGGTTGTCGCGGACGGACCGCACACCACCGCGCTCCCTTTCGGCACCCTGATGGTCGGTCTAGCCGTCGCCTTGTTCGCCCTTCAGGGTTTCGCGACAGCTGTCTACCTCTCGGAGGAGATCCAGAAGCCACGCCGCGACGTCTCCCGCGCCGTCCTGTGGACGCTCGCCCTCGGCGCCGTCGTGGTCATCGTCCCGACTGTGGCTATCACCCTCGGCGCGGGCGGTGCCAGTGCCCTGACCGGTGCGGATTTCGACCTGATCGGTCTGGTCAAGACCTGGAGCAACGGGCCGGTCGGCGCCTTCGTCGCCCTCTGCGTCGCCGCGGCCATCGTGAACGCGGCGATCGTCATGGTGATCCAGAACTCCCGCATCCTGTTCGCCTCGGCCCGCGACAAGGCGTGGCCGGAGCCGGTGAACCGGGCGCTCGGCACGGTCTCGGCACGCTTCGGCGCGCCGTGGGCGGCCACGCTCGCGGTCGGCGCGCCGGGTGCCGCGCTGTGCTTCGCGCCGGTCGACACGCTCAACGGCGTCACCGGCGTGGCGGTGACCGGGCTGTACCTGATCGTCGCGGTGGCGGCGCTGGCCGGGCGGCGGGGGCCGTACAAGGCGCAGAGCGCGTGGCGGATGCCGTGGTGGCCGCTGGTGCCGGTACTGGTCGTGGCCAGCCTGGTCGGCGTGTTGTTCGAGCTGTGGCGCAGCCAGCCCTCGGACCTGTACTGGACGCTCGGCGCCACTGCCGCGGCGGGCTTGTACTGGTTGCTCTACCTCCGTCCGCGCGCCGCGACCCGGTGGCTCATCGACGCCGACCCCGGCCGGGAGCCGGGCTGACAACTCCCCGTGGGAACTCCAGGAACTGGGAAAACCCATTCCGGGAGATAGTCGGCTCGCTACGATGCGTAGCTATGGGGGAAGACGATCAGGTGGACGCCGGTGCCGCCGCCCTGGCCGCCCGGATGCTGGAGCGCACCGGGGAGTTCGCGGCGTCCGTCGCCGACCGCATCAACACCCTCGTGCCCGTCTACGCCGAACGGGTGCCGCTGGAGGTCCTCCAGGCCTCGGTCGCGGCCCACTATCGGGTGCTCTTCGACGGGCTGCTCGACCCGACGCTCGAAGACAGCATCCCGGCCGACGTCGCCGGTCGTATGCGGGCCGCCGAGGGTGTGCCGATGTCGGCGGTGTTCGAGGCCTACCAGATCGCTCTGTCCTTCATCTGGCGGCACCTGGCCGAGGCCGCCGAACGCGACGAGGTCGCGCCGCGGGTGGCGGTCCGCGCCGCCTCGGAGCTGTGGCGGCGGTTGTCAGGGTTCACCGATGTGATGTCCGACAGCTACCGCACCGAACTCGCCGCCCGGATCCGCAGCGAGGAACAGCGCCGCTCGGCCCTGATCCAGGCGCTGTTGGAAGGGCATCTGTCCGAACCGCAGGTGTGGGAGGCCGCCGACGCGCTGCGGCTGCCGCATCAGGGCCCGTACGTGGTGATCGCCGCGCGGGTGGCCGGGGCCGGCGAGCACGGCCTGACCCGCGGGATCGAGGAAGGCCTCCAGCGCCAGAGCATCACCTCGGCCTGGCGGCTGCTGCACGACGTCGAGATCGGCCTGGCCAGCCTGCCGCGCCCGGCCGACCAGCTGGACGTGCTGATCGACGCGCTGGCCACCGGCAGCGTGGGCCGGGTCGGGGTCAGCCCGCTGTTCGACGACCTCACCGGCACCTCGCAGGCCCTGCGCCTGGCCCGCATCGCGCTGCGCGGCGCGGCCAGCCCCGGCAAGGTCGTGGTCTTCGGCCGCGACTCGCTGTCGGTGGCCGCCGCCAGCGCACCGGACGTGATGGCCCGGTTATCCCACGCGATCCTGTCCGGGCTGGAGAGCATGCCCGCCGAGGACCGCGCGATCCTGCTGGACACCTTCGGGGCCTGGCTCGACCACAGCGGTTCCGCCGACGAGGCCGCGCGCCGGTTGTACGTGCACCCCAACACCGTGCGCTACCGGCTGCGGCGGCTGGAGGAGCGCACCGGCCGGACGCTGTCCGACCCCCGGCACGTCGCCGAGCTGAGCCTGGCGTTCGAAGTGGAGCGGGGCCGCGTGGCCTTGCTGGCTGACGGCGACGATCCGGCCGCCGAACGCTGACCGCTGACCTCTGACATCTGACCTCGTAGTGGCTGGCGCAATAGCCGCGATACCAGACGTCATATAAAAGAAGCCTGATCAGATCGGCGGCTCCGGATCAGGTCGTCGGTTCCGGATCAGGGCGCCGGCTTCCGCCCGACACCGGCGAACCCATACGTCGCGATCCGCGCCAAATCCGAATCCGGCGCCGAGTCGGGCCGCCACTCGGCCACGGTGCTCAGGCCCGGTTCCAGCAGCTCGAAGCCTTCAAAGAACCGCAGCACCTGGATCCGAGTACGCGGAAAGTATTGCTGCGAAGTCCTCTGATATACGTCCTCTGTCGCATCGACCTTGTCCTCCCACTCCGGATCGTCGCCGGTGCCCAGATAGCTCAGCGCCAGACAACTGCCCGGCGCCAGCAGGTCGCGATACGCGGCGACCGCGCCGAACGGATCGTCCCGGTCGGAGAAGAAGTGCAGCACCGCGAGCATCAACACCGCGATCGGCTGTTCGGGGTCCAACACCGCGGCCAAGTCGGGGTCGCCCAGCACCGATTCCGGATCCAGCAGGTTCCCGGCGATCGCGGTGACCCGCGGATCGCCGCCGTCGGCCAGCAGCGCCCGGGACTCGGCGACCACGGCCGGGTCGTCGTCGACGTAGACCACCCGGACGTCCGGGGCGACCCGGGCCGCGACCTCGTGCACCGGATCGGCGGTCGGCAGCCCGGAGCCGATGTCCACGAACTGCCGGATGCCGTACCCGGTGGCCAGTTCCCGGACCACCCGGCCGAGGTAGTCGCGGTTCGCCCGCACCAGCCGCCGCTGGTCCGGATTGGCGGCGATCACCGCGTCGGCGGCGGCGCGGTCGACGGGCGTGTGGTGCGTGCCGCCGAGGAAGTAGTCGTACATTCGCGCCACGTTCGGGGTCTGCGTCGGGTCCTCAGCCATGCCCCCTGATGCTAGCCGCCGCCTGCGCCGGAAGCGCTGGTCCGAATGGGGCGCCGGAGCGGCGCGCCTCCCGGAAGCCGTCAGCGCGCCGCTCCCATTGTGGATCCGCACCCGAAGATCGGCCGAGGAACGGACCCCATGCGCAGAACACGTATTCACCTGTCGGGCCGGCCGCGGGCCCGACGCTGGGTCGCGGTCCTGGCAGCGACGGCTGTGGCCGGGTTGTCCGCCGGACCCGGATGGGCCGCGTCGACGCCCCGACCGACCCCGGCCGAGCTCCAGTACGCCGCCGGCCAGCCGGTGATGACCATCGACAAGACGGTCCGCGACGCGCCGGACCCGCTGGTCCCCGGCTCGACGTTCACCTACCACCTGACGCTGTCCTGCTCCTCGCTGCGCGACTCCTGCCAGGACGTGGTGCTCTCGGACACGCTCCCGGCGGAGTTCGACGTCGACACCCTGCCGGCCTCCACGCCGACCCGGGAAGTGAACTACGACCCGGCGACCCGCAAGCTCACCGTCACCTTCAAGACGCCGCTGCCCTCCCCGCCGAACCCGGCCGGCTCGACCGGCATCCCGGCCGGTGGCACCCAGGACGTCGACATCGTCATGAAGGTGCCGGACTCCGGCTCGTTGAAGAACGGCCAGACGGTCAACAACACCGCCACCGCCGCGGCCGCCAACGCCGACACAGTGCTGGACTCGGCGAGCGTCACGGTGACCATCCCCAAGCACGCCGACACCAGCGCCACCAAGAGCTGGAGCCCCGCGGCCAACGTCGCCACCCTCGGCGGCACCTCGACCGTCACCCTGGGCGCCGCGAACCTGTCCAGCAGCTCCACGCGGATCAGCCCGCTGGTGATCGAGGACAACAGCGCGGCGATGTTCGACGACTTCGACCTCACCGGCATCGGCCCGGTGCGGCGCATGCCGGCCGGCGCGGACCGGGTCACCGTGCTGGTGTGCACCAAGCCGATCGGCTCGCCGTGCTCGGACGCCGAGTACATCGCCGCCCCGGCCGTGCCCGGACCGGATCTGTCCCTGCCCGCCGGGGTCAGCCCCGGCCAGGTCACCGGCATCAAGTTCGAGTTCGCCAACGCCGCCGGCACCCCGCTGCCCTACGACGCCACCGGGGCCAGTGTGCCGATCGAGGTGAAGCTGCGGAACACGGTCCGCTCCACCGGCGCCCCGCTCAACCCGCCGGCCCGGCAGACCATCCGCGACTGCGCGACGCCCTCGGTGAAGGACACCGCCAGCGGCTTCACCATCCTCGGCGAGCAGGCCTGCGCCACCCACGACATCCTGCCGAACATCGCCACGGTCGACGTCGCCAAGCGCTTCTACCCCGACGCCAACGGCGACTTCTCACAGAACGGCATCGCGGTCGTCGGGCAGCACTCCGGAGTCACCGCGAACGTCACCGCCAAGAACACCTCGCCGTTCCCGGTCCAGTCGCTGACCATCACCGAGCCCTCGGACAGCACGGCCGCGCAGTTCGACGCCGTGGACGCCAAGACCGTCCGGCTGACCTTCCCGGCCGGCGCCACCTCGGCCGAGCTCTCGGTGACCTGCGGCGACGGCACGGTGCTGCCGGTGCGCACCTTCACCGCCACCGCCACCGTCCCCACCGGCTGTCCCGACGGCAACCCGCCGAAGCGGATCTCGGTCACCTACAAGGGCAGCATCGCGCAGGGCGCCACCGGCGCGCTGGCCGTGCACGGGACCCTCAACGGCAAGGAGACCAGCGCCGGGGTCCGCGACTGCGCCGACGCCTCGGCCACCAACCCGGCCAACGGCTCCGGCACCGCCGCCGGACTTACCTGCGCCACCTTGCCCGTGCAGGAACCGAATTCGTCCGGCAGCGGCTCCAAGACCTCCTCGCAGGCCGAGATCCCGCCGGGCCAGCCGGTGTGGTTCACCGTGGACTACAACAACACCGGCAACGTCCTCCAGCCGAACGTCGTGCTCACCGACCCCGCCGACCCGACCGCCACCGGGAACCCGTTCGACCTGGTACAGATCAGCGACGTCCAGGTGGTCGCCTCGCCCACCACGCTGCCGGTGACCATCGAGCTCTTCGACCCGACCACCAAGGCCTGGGTGCCCTACGTGCGCGGCGACACCGGGCTGTTGGCGATCGCGCGGGGCGTGCGGTTCGTGGCCGCCGACGGCGTGCCGCCCGGCGGCCGGATCACCGGGCACATCCTGGTGGCGTTGCGGGACGGCGTGGAGCCGGGGCAGAACGTGCACAACTGCTTCAGCACCTCGGTCGACAACAAGGTCACCGACAACCGCTGCACCGACGTCGCGACCGGTCCGGCGCGCGCCGGGGCCTCGCTGACCAAGTCCCTGAGCCCGGCGACCGTTTCGCGGCCGGTGCCCGGGCTGGCGCCGCAGACCGTGAACGCCCGGCTGACCGTGGTGAACACCGGGAACGTGAGCCTGAAGCAGCTGGTGCTCACCGATGCCGACCCGGCGTTCTTCGACGCGATGACGTTGACCGGGATCACCGGGGTCACGTTCCCGCCGGGGGCGAATCAGGTCCAGGTGGACGCGTGCGCGGTGTGCGGGGTGAACCCGACGTGGGTGCTCGGCTCGCCGACGACCAGCACGACGCCTTCGTTGCCGTCTGGAGTGAGCGCCGCCGACGTGCAAGGGCTGCGCGTCACCTTCACCTCGACGTCCGGCGGCTATGACATCGTTCCGCAGACCTCCGCGCCGAGCGGCGGTCGCTGCGCGATGTCAAGCTTCTGCTTCACCGTGCAGCCGCGCGACGGCCTGCGGTCGGACCCGGGGACGCCGATCCCGGACACCGTCTCGGACACGGTGACCGGCGCGGGGGAGAGCCGATTGCAGAATCCCGGGCAGACGTTCCCGATCCCGCCGGGCAGCGCGACGGTGAACGTGGTCACCGGTACGCACCGGCTGAAGGTGGACAAGGAGCCGCCGGACCAGACGGTCAGCCCGGGCAACCCGGCGTCGTTCCAGTTGGTCACCACGAACACCGGCACCGCGCCGATCCAGGACCTGTCGATCGTGGACGCGATCCCGGGCGGCCTGGTCTTCGACGACACCTTCGCCGGGACCGACGGCTATCCGTTCACCATCGGCTACACCGGCCCGACCGGGACGCTGAGCCCGATGCCGTCGCAGGTCACGTTCCAGCCGGCGCGCGACGCCAGCGGCAAGATCGTGGGGCTGACGTGGAAGTTCCCCGGCTTCACGTTCTATCCGACCGGGACGATCACGATCGGGTTCCAGGTGAAGCTGGCCGGCGGGATCGCGGCCGGGACGCGGATCACCAACAAGTACGCGGCCGGGTCGGACACGCAGGAGGGGATCACGTGCGACCCGTCCTCGCCCCGGCTGACGGTGCTGAACAACAACCCGGCAGTCGGTCCCGGCACGTTCTGCCAGTCGCAGGCCGATGTGGTCGCGCGGCCCGGGGCTTCGTTCGACGCCGCCAAGTGGGTGGCCGGGGATCCGGCGCTGGGGTTCCAGGACAGCTTCACCGGGGCGACGTATCCGGTGGGCGACGCGCGGTGCCCGTCGCTGGTGTATCAGGGCACTACTTACACGCGGTATCCGTGTATCGCGCTGACGATGCCGGGCCAGAACTTCGAGTATCTGATCTCGATCACCAACCAGGGGACCGAGCCGGCCAGCTCGACGTCGGTGCTGGACGTGTTCCCGGCTCCCGGCGACACCGGTGTGCTGTTGGGGGACCAGGATCGCGGGACCACCTGGGACTCCGTTCCGCAGTTGGTCGGGCCGGTGACCTATGACGGGCCCGGCAACGCCACGATCACCTACTCGGCGACGGCGAACCCCTGCGGGCAGCGGATCGCCACGCCGCAGCGGCCTTGTCACGCGACGTCTTGGAACCCGGCACTGCCCGGGCACCCGACCGGGTTCGAGGCCGGGGTGGCGTACGCGCCGGGGCTGGCACCCGGGGCGACGGTGAGGTTCCGCATGACGTTCGAGGCGCCTGCCGACTTGAGTACTCCGGCATTCCCGGCGCCGGCGTGGAACTCCTTCGCGCACACCGAGACCGTCTCCACCGGCGCGCTGCCGGTGACCGAGCCGCCGAAGGCCGGGATCGGGTTGGTGTTCGGGAACGTGAAGGTCGCGAAGGTGGTGAACGATCCGCCGGACGTGCCGTTCGGGCCGTTCACCGTCGACTACTCGTGCAGCCTGACGACCGCCGGCGGGGTGACGCAAGAGGTACGGACCGGACGCGAAAGCCTTACGGAGGCTCAGCCTTTGTTCCTGACCGGCGTTCCAGCCGGCGCGGTGTGCCGGATCTGGGAGTCAGACGCGGCCGGTGCGGTGACCGACCACGGCCCCGGCGATCCGCTGGTGGTCACGGTCGCCGTGGCCGGCGGTGCGGACCAGGTGCAGCGGTTCGAGATCACGAACCAGTTCCCGCGTCGCGACCTGGTGGTGTGGAAGCGGATCACCGGGCCGGCCGCCGATGAGGTGGGGCAGGGGCCGTTCACGGTCACCGTCGACTGCTCGTTCCGCGGCAATCGGCTGCCGGGTTTCCCGAAGGATCTGACGTTCACCGGCAACGGGAGTCAGGCCTTGACCGGACTGCCGATCGGGAGCGATTGCGATGTGGAGGAGACGGACGCGGGCGGTGCCACGAGCCACGAGGAGTTCGTGACCAGCACCGAGCGGGCGACCGTGTTCACGTCGCACACCGGGTCGAAGCGCGACGAGCCGACCGCGGACACCCCGGCGCAGGTCGTGGTGGCGAACTCGTTCGAGCAGGGCGGGCTGCTGATCGTGAAGAAGCTGGAGGGGCCGGGCGCGGCCCCGGCTTCGCGGCGGTTCGGATTCCACGTGCTCTGCGACTTCAACGGGCGCAAGGGCGTGGTGGCGCGGGACGTCGAGATGGGCTCGCCGGACTTCCTGGTCACGGTCCCCGACCTGCCGGTCGGCGCCGTCTGCACGGTCACGGAGACGGACGCCGGCGGCGCCGACGCCCCGGCCGCGCCGGTCGGACCGCTGACGATCGCGCAGGGGGCGGCGAACGTGGTGTCGGCGACGCTCACGAACGTGTTCTCCGCCGGGCACCTGACGCTGGTGAAGCGGCTGGCGGGGGCGGGCGCGGCGGCGGCCAGGGCCGACGGCTTCGCGTACCCGCTGCACGTGCTGTGCACGGTGGACGGCGGCGTCGGCGCGTATGCGCTGGACGCGGTGTACCGGGTGAAGGCGGACGAACCCTTCGCGGTGCCGGCGCCGATTCCGGTGGGCGCGCGCTGCTGGGCTGGCGAGGTGGAGCGGCACGGCGCGGAGTCGGTGCACATCGACCACGGGAGTGCGGCTGACGCGGCGGTGGTGAGTGGCGCCGGGGCGGGGATCACGATCACGGCGACGAACACGTTCACCGTGCCGCCGGAGCCGGGGACGGCTACGGGGACAGGGACGCACGGCGGCAAGGGGCGGCCGATGCTGCCGGGGACGGGTGTGGGCGCCGGGGTTTGGGTGAGCGGCTGGCTGGCGCTCGGGTCGCTGGCGGTCGGGATCGGATTGGTTCGGGGTCGGCGGCGGGGAGCCGGGATGCGGTAGGTGGTGAGTGGTAGGTGGTGAGTGAGAGGCCCGGCTCGGGAGTTCTGAGCCGGGCCTCTTGCTTGAGGCCGATTACCAACCACCAACCATCTCACCTCACCTCACCTCACCTCACCTCACCTCACCTCACCTCACCTCACCTCACCTCACCTCACCGGCGCCCGCTCCCCAGACCCCCGCGCAACTAACCGCACCGGCACCGTCACCCACTCAGGCCCCCGCTCCGGCTCCGCCAGCCGCGCCGTCATCAGCTCCAGCGCCGCGTGTGCCATCGCCGGGCTGTCCTGGGCGATCACCGTCATCGGCGGGTCCAGCAGACCGGCCAGTGGGAAGTCGTCGAAGCCGACCAGCGCCGGCCGCCGGTCCCGCGGCACCTCGGCGGCCAGGTGCGTCAGTACTCCGAACGTGGTCGTGACGTTGCCGCAGACCAGCGCGGTGGCCGGCGATTCGGTCGACAGCACCGCGCGCAGCGCCTCGCTGATGCGTGCCTGCTCGGTCTCGCCGGGGTGGACCATGCCCGTCACCGGTCTGCCGTCGGCGCGTAGGCAGGCCCGGAAGGCGTCCGCGCGTTCCCGGGCGGTGAAGATGCGCTCATGGTCGCCGATGTAGGCGATGCTGGTGTGGCCGTGGTCGGCGAGTTGGCGGTAGGCCATGCGGATGCCGGCCGCGTTGTCCGCGAGGACGGCGTCGGTGGCGGGGCCGGCGATCGGGCGGTCGATGGCCACCACGGCGAGGCCGGCGGCCATTTCCGGGGCCAGGTAGGAGTGGTCGGGGCCGATCGGCTCGACGAGGACGCCGTCGAAGCCGCGGCGGGCCATCGACAGGACTACGGCGCGTTCGCGTTCTTCGTCGTCGGCGGTGGAGGCCGCGAACACGGTGAGGCCGGAGGCGTAGGCGCCGCGTTCGAATTCCGCCATCAGGGGATTGCGGGCCGACATCTCGCGGACCGCCACGCCGATGGTGCGGCTGGTGCCGCGCCGGAGTTGTTGAGCTTGTTCGTCGGGGCGGTAGCCGAGGGTGTCGATCGCGGTCTGGACCCGGCGGGCGAACTCCGCTCCCACCGTCGGGTCGGCGTTGACCACGCGGGATACCGTGCTCAGCGCCACGCCGGCCTCGCGGGCGACGTCCACCATGGTCGGGCGTCGGGAACGGCGCCCTGAAGCCTTCGTCATGAAAAGTCCGCTCCGCGGCCTGCCGTGACCTGATCGAGATGTTCTCAGGGGTTGACGATGCCTGGGGCCGCGCGCCTAGATTAACGCGAAAATAACGTTTTCTCAAAGCATGGTGCTCCCTCCCATCCGTGCCCTCCCGCGCCCCGCGCGGCGGACGCCTTGTCCCGAAGGAGTCAGGATGTTGTCTAAGGGTTTACGTCTGGCGTGTGCCGGCGCGGCTGTCGCGGTCGGTTTGACCGCGTGCTCGTCCTCCTCGTCCAGCGGCAGCGGCGGTAAAACGCTCAAGGTCGCCTACCAGAAGTTCGGCAACGAGATCCACGTCGACGCGCACATGCAGAAGGTGAAGGCGCAGTTCGAGGCCGCGCACCCGGGTATCAAGATCCAGCTGGACCCGATCAACGTGTCCGAGAACGACTACTACACCAAGATCGACCTGATGATGGGCTCCAGTTCCACGGCGCCCGACGTGGTGTACGAGGACACCTTCCTGATCAACTCCGACATCCAGGCCGGCTACCTGACGCCGTTGGACTCCTACCTGTCGACCTGGAGCGACTGGTCCCAGTTCCCGGACACCGCCAAGGCCGCGGCCCGCGGGCTGGACGGCAAGACCTACGGCGTCCCGATGGGCACCGACACCCGCGCGCTCTACTACAACAAGGACTTGCTGACCAAGGCCGGGATCGCGATGCCGTGGCAGCCGAAGACGTGGGCCGATGTCGTGGCCGCTGCTAAAGCGGTCAAGGCCAACGATCCCGGCGTGATCCCGATGAACATCTACGCCGGTAAACCCGACGGCGAGGGCAGCACCATGCAGGGCTTCGAAATGCTCCTGTACGGCACCCAGGACACGCTCTACAACAGCGCCAGCAAGAAGTGGATCGCCCCCAGCAAGGGCTTCTCCGACTCGCTCCAGTTCCTCAAGGACGCCTACAGCGGCGGTCTGACCCTGCCCCCGCAGCAGGAGCTGGACCCCAACGTCGGCAACGTGGTCGGCGGGCAGCTGCTCCCGCAGAGCAAGCTGGCCATCGACCTGGACGGCTCGTGGGTCACCAGCACCTGGACCCCGACCGGGGCCAAGCCCTGGCCGGCCTGGTCCAGCACGCTCGGTGAGGCCGCGATGCCGACCCAGGACGGCGGCGGCAAGGGCACCATGAGCATGTCCGGCGGCTGGACGCTGTCGGTGACCGCGAAGTCCAAGAACAAGGACCTGGCCGCGCAGTTCGTGGAGCTGGCCCTGAACAAGGACAACTCGGCGTCCTACGACGTCGCCGACGGCCAGATCGCGGTGCGCAACGACGTCGCCGCCGATCCCACGTACCAGAACTCCAACCCCACCACGGCCTTCTTCACCGGCCTGGTCCCGGTCACCAACTACCGCCCGGCCTATGCCGAGTACCCGAAGGTGTCCGACGCGATCCAGGTGGCGATGGAGGCGGTGATCACCGGGCAGTCGTCGCCGGCGGATGCCATGAAGTCCTATACCGAGTCGCTGAAGGGCATCGTCGGCTCTAGCAACGTGGCGGCGGGCACCAGCTGATGAGGTTCCGCGCAGCCATCGCCGGCGAGGACCTCGCGGCCGCGGCGATCGGGGGACCCACGTCCCCCCGCCGCGGCCGCGCGGCCCGCCTGACCCGGGCGACCCGGCAACTGCCGCTGGCGCCGGCCCTGATCATGCTCATCTTGTTCTTCCTGGGCCCGGTGCTGTGGAGCATCTACAGCTCGTTCACCAACGCCGCGCTCACCGGCGACGGCGCGGCGAACCCGCAATGGGTCGGGCTGGACAACTTCCGGCGCCTGTTCTCCGATCCCAACGTCACCAACGGGATCTGGCTCACGGTGGTGTTCGTGCTGGGCTCGGCGGTGATCGGGCAGAACCTGCTGGGGCTGGCGATCGCGCTGCTGATGCGCGGCCGGAACCGGTGGCTGCGCGGCACGGTCGGCGCGATCGTGGTGTCGGCCTGGGTCCTGCCGGAGGTGGTGAGCGCGTTCATCTGGTACGCGTTCCTCGGCCAGGACGGGACTTTGAACCAGGTCACGAAGGCCCTCGGGATCGGCTCGCAGGACTGGCTCTACAGCAGTCCGATGCTGGCCGTGATCATCGCCAACACCTGGCGCGGCACCGCCTTCTCGATGCTGGTCTACAACGCGGCCCTGGCCGACGTCCCGCTGGACGTCCAGGAGGCCGCCGAGCTGGACGGCGCCAGCGGCTGGCGGCGGCTGTGGTCGGTGACCCTGCCGCTGATCAGATCCGCGATCGTGACCAACCTGATGCTGATCACCTTGCAGACGCTCTCGGTCTTCACCCTGATCTACGTCATGACCGCCGGCGGCCCCGGCTTCGCCAGCTCCACCCTGCCGGTGCTGATGTACCAGCAGGCGTTCAAGTTCTCCGAGGTCGGCTACGGCACCGCGATCTCGTTGCTGCTGCTGGCGATCGGCGCGGTGTTCTCGTTCGTGTACGTGCGCGTCCTGAAGCCGGAGGCATGAGATGGGGGTGGACACACCAAGCCGCCGCGCGGCCCGCCTGGTCTGCGCGGGGATCCTGGTCCTGATCGGGGTGGCGTTCCTGGCGCCGCTGGTCTGGCTGGTGCTCTCGTGCTTCGACGCCTCGGCCCAGACCAACGTGAAGTTCCCGGACCACCCGAGCCTGGACAACTTCCGGGCCGTGATGAACACGGACATGCTGTGGCGGCCGCTGTGGAACGGCCTGCTGCTGTGCGGCGGGTCAGCACTGATCACCGTGCTGATCGCGACATTCGCGGCCTACCCGCTCTCGCGCTACCAGACCCGGTTCCGCAAACCGTTCCTGTACACGGTGCTCTTCGCGACCGGCCTGCCGATCACCGCGATCATGGTCCCGGTCTACGGCCTGTTCGTCCGGCTGCAACTGGTCGACTCGATGCCGGCCACCGCACTGTTCCTGGCGACCACCTCGCTGCCCTTCGCGATCTGGCTGATCAAGGGCTTCATCGACAGCGTCCCGATCAGCCTGGAGGAGGCCTCCTGGGTGGACGGGGCGAGCCCGATGCAGGCCCTACGCCACATCGTGGTGCCACTGATCGCCCCCGGCATGTCGGTGGTGCTGATCTTCACCTTCATCCAGGCCTGGGGCAACTTCTTCGTCCCCTTCATCCTGCTACAGAGCCCTGAGAAGCTCCCGGCTTCGGTCACGGTGTTCACCTTCTTCGGACAGTACGGAGCAGTCGCCTACGGCCAGCTGGCGGCCTACTCGGTGCTGTACTCGATGCCTGTCGTGGTCCTGTACCTGATCGTCTCGCGCACGATGGGAGGCGCTTTCCGGTTCGCGGGCGCGGCGAAGGGGTGAGCTGGCGCGGCGAAGGGGCGAGCTGAGGCGTCGACGGGGCGAGCTGGCGCGGCGAAGGGGTGAGCTGGGGCGGCGAAGGGGCGAGCTGGGGCGGGTAACCCGTGTCCCGACCCACCCTCCACACCGCACGGCGGCTAGGATCGGCCCTCAACAAGTTGTCGCCCCGCCCGGCCACCGGCCCGGGACCTTCAGTGGAGTGAGCAGTACGGACCGGTCCGGCGGACCCGACCAGGCCGGCGGCGAGCCCGACCCCGCCGCCGCCGGCTCCCGCACCCGCCTGGCCGGACTCGGGTGGTGGCCTTGGGCGGCCGGCGCGGCGCTGGCTGGGAGCCAGGTGCTGGTACTTGTGGCCGCGCCCCGGCACTGGCGGGTGGTGGGCGCGGGGTTGGTGGTGCTGGTGACGCTGGTGGCGGTTGGGTACGCGATGTTCGGGGGCGAGCAGAAGCGGTAGTTGGTTTGGTGGGGGTGGTGGCCGGTTTGCGGGGCGCGATGGCCGGTTTGCCGGGTGTGCTGTGGGC
>NZ_JAAFZA010000253.1 GCF_015356865.1 Catenulispora pinisilvae | reverse complement strand
TACTTCCCTCACTGGACGATCACGCCCCCGGCAGGCCCGTGACCAGGACAACAAGAGCCGGATGACGGGAGACTGTCACGTCCGGATCTGTGGGAGCCCGGGGCTGAGATGCCCCGGGCCACCCGACGATCAAGAGCCAGATCCAGATCAAAAACTGTGATGAAGGGCCGGCGCCTCCGGCGGGGGCTCTTGGCTCCCTCGGGGAACTGGCGCGGTTCCATAGGGTGGCCGGGTCAGGGCCCTGCGGCGGCGGTTTGTGAGGTGGTTGCGGTCCGTTCCCCTCGCTCGCGTCGTCAGCCCCAAGGGGTACAGCGCCGAACCCCGGGAGTAAAGTCCGCGCGGCTGCGGTCAGGCGTGGAGGTGGCGGCTGCGTACAGCGCGAACTTGACTCCCGAGAACCGGCACTGTAGGCAAAGCCCTGCCGACGCGACCGAGGGGAACGAACCGAAAACCGACCGGATAGGTGCAAAGCCCGGGGGTTCGGTACCGGCGACTCGGCGAGTTCGGCCGCCGGTCAGGGTGCTGGTCGACGCGACAGTCCCCGAGGCTGCGCACTCCGGGTTGGCGGGCGCCGGATCGGCCCGGTCCTGGAAGCCCGCTGAGGCACAGCTGGTCCCTACTGCACCCGGGCATGTTCTCGACCAACTGACCACCGACCCGCTGCCACGCCCTCACCGGCAGCCGCATCGTTAGGCCGCGTCTATGGGCCCTTCGATTGCTATTCTTCCGGTCGGTTTTCGGTTCGTTCCCCTCGGTCGCGTCGGCAGGGCTTTGCCTACAGTGCCGGTTCTCGGGAGTCAAGTTCGCGCTGTACGCGGCCGCCACCTGCGTGCCCGACCGCAAGGGCGCGGACTTTACTCCCGGGGTTCGGCGCTGTACCCCTTGGGGCTGACGACGCGGCCGTGGGGAACGGACCGCACCACCTCACAAACCGCCGCCGCAGTGCCCTGAGGCGACCACCCTATGGAACCGCGCCAGTTCCCCGAGGGAGCCAAGAGCCCCCGCCGGAGGCGCCGGGCTCTTCATCACAGTCTTTGATCTTGATCTTGCTCTTGATCTGGCTCTGGATCTTACTCTTGATCTTGCTCTTGATCTGGCCCTTGTTCCAACTTGCCGGAGTTGAAGAGGCCTGAGGTGCGGCGGGGTCGTGAACACGTAAACCGGCAGCCGACAAACACACCTGCCGACCCGAACCCCGAACCGGCACAACCATGACCGAAGGCCGTAAAGAGCTTTGAAATCCACACGCCAACCGCAGCCCGGCCCGCAAACTCCAGCCTCCCACAAAAGACCCGAACCCCCAGCAGCGTCCCTAGCGGGCCCCCCGCCCGCGAGCCTTAAGCCGCACCCCAGGCAGCGGCGGAGCGGGGATCCGCTCGGCGACCGTGTGCCCTGCGATGTCCGGGAAGCGCTCGGTGTTGCGCTTCTCCCAGTCGTTGCGCGCCTCCTCAATGTCCTCATGGGTGCGTGCCACGAAGTTCCACCACATGACGATGTCCTCGCGGAACGGTTGGCCGCCGAGGAGGATCAGGTGGGCGCCGGTGCGGCTGGTGAGTGTCAGTTCGCTGCGGCCGGTGCCGAGGTAGAGGAGTGGGCCGGGTGGGACGGCGGTGTCGGTGTCGGTGTCGGTGTTGGCGTTAGTGCCAGTGCCAGTGCCAGTGCTGGTGGCGGCGGCGACGGTGAGGTCGCCGTCGATGACCATGACGGCGTGCTCGTGGTAGTTGGTCAGGGGGATGGTCGCGGTGGCGCCGGGGTTGAGGGTGATGTCCGCGCCGAGGATCGGGGAGTAGGTCGTCGCCGGGGAGGTGACGTTGTCCAGGGTGCCGAGGAAGACCAGTGCGCGTAGGCCCGGGACCTCGTAGACGGGTAGCTCCCGGTGCTGCTCGAAGTGCGGGGCGATGTCGCGGTGCTCGGCGGGCAGTGCGGTCCATAGCTGGAGGCCGTGGCCGATCTGGCCGGGCTCGATCCCGAACTCCGAGTGGGCGATGCCGTGGCCGGCGGTCATGATGTTCAGCTGGCGTGGCCGGACCACGACGTCGGAGCCCACGCTGTCGCGGTGCCGGACGTCGCCCTGGAACGGCCAGGTGACGGTTTGCAGGCCGATGTGGGGGTGCGGGTTGACGTTCATCGCGGCTGCTTGGGGGCCGAAGTGGTCCAGGAAGCACCAGGCGCCGACTGTCGGCAGGATGCGCTGGGGGAGGGTGCGCATTACGTGGACGCCGCGCACGCCGCCCAGTGGGACGTCGCGGGCTTCGTGGAACTCGGCTACCGGGCCCGGGTCGTCCTTGGCCGGGCAGTCCTGTTCGGGTGGGTTCGCGTCGAGGTTGCTCATGGTGTCGGCGCTCAGCGGTCGCCGGAGTGGTCGCCGGCCGGGGAGTCGGGGGCGGGCCAGCGCACGTGCTCCTCGTACTCAGGGTGCTTGCGCAGGTAGGCGGCGATGAACGGGCACACCGGGATGATGGCCTGGCCCCGGGCCACGGTCTCGTCCAGCGCCCGCCGTGCCAGCACCGACGCCAGCCCCTTGCCCTCGAACTCGGGCTCGATCTGGGTGTGCACGAAGACCGTCGCGTCGCCGCGCCGCCGGTAGGCGGCGAAGCCCGCGAGGCGGTCGCCGTGCCAGATCTCGAAGCGGTCTTCGAGTTCGTTGTCGACGACCTCGGTCTTGGCGGGCTCATCAGTCATGTCGCCGATGCTAATGCCGTCGTCGGGGCCGCGCCCGGCGAGCAGTTCGAGTGCCTCCCGGGCGAGGTCCGCGGCATCGGTGAGCCGCAGGGCCGGGTCGTCGGAACGCAAGGTCTTGATACGTCCGGGTCCGGTCCACGGGCGCTCGAACCGCACGGTCACCCGGCCCAGTCCGCTGCCCTGCACCCAGCCGCCGCCGAACTCGTCGTGCGTCACGTCCTGGCCCGGCAGGAGGCGGCGCTCGGCGCCCGCGGCCTCGACGGCGCCGCGGGTTCCGGGTGGCAGCGGTCCGAACTGGCGCGGGGAGCGCTCGCCCTCGACGGTCGGGACCGGGGTGGTTATGTCGGCCGGGTCGGGCTGCGGGTCGGGGTCCGGAGGCGGCTGCGGGGCGGCCGGGGCGGCCGAGCCCTCGACCACGCCGCGGGGCATGTCCATGTCGAAGTCGCCGTCGGAGTCGCCCGGCGCGGTCTCGGCGTCCCGGTCCCAGAAGTCGAGCGTGTCGTCGCCCTCCTCAGCGCTGAACAGGTCGAGCTGGGCCCACTCGGCGAGCCCGGTGAGTCCCACGCCGAGCAGCCGGACGCCCGGCGTGAGCTGGGTGGCGGCCGCCACCGCCCCGGGCAGCATGCGGTGTGTGGCGGCCCGGATGGCCGCCGGGTCGTCGGTCGGGTTGGGGGTGGTCTCGCTGCGGGACACGGTGGTGAAGTCGTGGCCCCGGACCTTGATGGTGATCGTCCGGCCGGAGCGGCCCGCCTTGCGGATCCGGCCGCTCAGCCGGGTGACCAGGTCGTCCATGTGGGCGGTGATGGTGGCCGGGTCGAGGAGGTCCTCGGCGAAGGTGTCCTCCACGCTCACCGACTTCAGCTCGCGGTCGGTGCTGACGTCGCGGTCGTCCTGGCCGCGGGCGATCGCGTAGAGGGTGGCGCCGTAGGAGGCGCCCACGGCCGCGGTCAGTTCGGCGTGGCTCAGGGTCCGCAGTTCGGCGACGGTGGTGGCGCCGATCTTGCGCAGCCGTTCGGCGGTGGCCGGGCCGACGCCCCACAGCGCCCGCACCGGGAGCGGGTCCAGCCAGGTCTGCTCGGTGCCGGGTTCGATGATGACCAGGCCGTCGGGCTTCTCGGCGTCCGAGGCGATCTTCGCGATGAGTTTGCTGCTGCCGGCGCCGATGGAGGCGGTGAGTCCGGTTTCGGTTTTGATGCGGGTTCTGAGGTCGTCGGCGACTTGTCGTGCTTTCAGTGTCGCATTACGGCTCGATTGTCTGTCAATCGGTTCCATTAAGTGTGATATGTCGATGAATGCCTCGTCGAGGCTGAGTGGTTCGACCAGCGGCGACAACTCGTGCATCAGGGCCATGACCCGCTCGCTGTAGACCTGGTACGCGCCGAAGCGCGGGATCAGGTACGCCGCGTTCGGCGCCCGGCGGCGGGCGATCCCGGTCGCCAGCGCCGAGTGCACGCCGAAGGCCCGCGCCTCGTACGACGCGGTCGAGACCACGCCCCGGTTCCCGATGCCGCCGACCACCACCGGCTTGCCGCGCAGGCTCGGCTTGTGCAGCTGCTCCACCGACGCGTAGAACGCGTCCAGGTCGACGTGGAGGATGGAGGGCAGGCTGCGCACCTGACCATCGTGCCCCCAGCCACTGACACCTGCTGGCAGTGACGCGGGGCGCGTGACGCGGTGGCGGTGGTGCGGTGCGAGTGACGTGCCGCGAGTGACACGGTGGCGGTGATGCGCTGCGAGACACCCCGGACCACCCGCCCCCCGGTCCACTACGCTGGCCCTGAAGCCGCACCGTGCCACGATGAAGCCCCAGGTGGTTCCACCGAGGCCGCCGGCGAAGCCCGCCGGACCCCAGCCGAGCCGACCCGCAGGAGTGCACCCCTCATGGCCGACAGCGCCGCCAGCGCGACCGCCGCCCCCGCCGCGAGCGCGGGATCCGCCGGATCGGGTCCGGCCCCGGCCCGCCGCGGCCAGGCCCGCACCGCCGTCCTGTGGCAGGCCGTGAGCGCCGTCCTGGACGCTCCCACCCCCCGCGACGTGCTCGACGTCGGCGGCGGCACCGGCGGCTTCGCGGTCCCGATCGCCGAGCTCGGGCACCGGGTCACGGTCGTGGACCCCAGCCCCGACGCGCTGGCCGCGCTGGAGCGCCGGGCCGCCGAGGCCGGCGTGCCCAAGGACGCGCTGCGGGCCGTCCAGGGCGACCTCGCCGGCCTGCTGGAGCACGTCGAGCCGGGCAGCGTGGACCTGGTCCTGTGCCACGGCGTCCTGGAGATGGCCGACGACCCGGCGGTCGGGCTGGCCGTGGTCGCCGACGTGCTGCGCCCCGGCGGCGTGGTGAGCGTGCTGGCCGCCAACCGGACCGCGGCGGTGGTGGCCCGGGCCCTCGGCGGGCACTTCGCCGAGGCCCGGCGCGCGCTGGCCGACCCGCGCGGCCGGTTCGGGGCGCAGGACCCGCTGGCCGCCCGCTTCGACGAGGAACAGCTGTCCCGGCTGCTGGCCGACGCGGGGCTGACGGTGCAGTCGGTGCACGGGGTGCGGGTGTTCACCGACCTGGTCCCCGGCGCCCTGGTCGACACCGAGCCGCACGGCGCCGCCGATCTGGCGGCGCTGGAGGCGGCCGTGGCCGACCGGCCGGAGTTCCGGGCGGTGGCTGGCAGGCTGCACCTGCTGGCTCGCAAGATCGCTTCTTAATACCTGCTTACGTAAGAACCAGACGGTACTGGGAGCGAACCTTTTCCGGCTCCGGAACGTTCTTGTAAGGGGTGGACCAGATAGTGTCCCCGCCATCGGGATGGCGCCATGAGTAGCCCAGCGCATACCAGGGCATCGTTCCGGTGAAGGGGTCGTGTGATCCGTTCCGATGAGAGCTTTCGTAGAGCTCGTGGTCTGCTTATTCTTGAGACAGTCACCGCCGATGGGTGGCTGTGGATGCTGGGAGGATAGGCCAAGTGCCGCTGTCTGATCATGAGCAGCGCCTGCTGGAGCAGATGGAGCGCGCGCTGCACGCGGAGGACCCCAAGTTCGCCTCCGCGCTGCAAGGAGCGGATCTGCGCGCGCTGTTCCGGCGCCGCGCCCTCCTGGCCGTGATCGGCTTCGTGCTCGGCGTCGGGATGCTGGTCGCCGGGGTGGTGATCTCCCAGATCGCGCTGAGCGTCGCCGGTTTCGTGGTGATGCTGGCCTGCGCCTGGCTGACCTACGCCAGTTGGCGCCGGATCCCGGCTCCCGGCGAGATCGTGCCGATCGCCCGCCGCCGGGCCCGGGCCGTGGCCGGCAAGTCCGGCCGCCAGGGGCGCCAGGGCCGTCAGGCCAGGCAGCCCACGATGCGCCGCTTCGAAGAGCGCTGGCAGCGCCGTCGCGACGAAGGCAACATGTAGCAGCACGTTCTGCGCAAGCTTCTGCGCAAGCACGCTCTGCCCAAGCTTGAAGGCCGGGCCCCGTGATCGGGGCCCGGCCTTCGCTCTGTGATCTGTTACCCGCGGTCACCGACCGCCGTGGCCGTCGCCGCGGCGCTCCGGCCGGGACCCGCTCGACCCGCCCGACTCGCCGGATCCGGATCCGCCCGACCCGCCCCGCGACCCGCGAGGCCGCAGCCGCGACCCGGCACCCTGCACCCGCTCATAGACCCGTCCGGTGAAGTCCTCCCGGCGCTCCCGCAGCGCGGCCAGCGCCGAGGGCGGCAGCACCGTGGCCCGGATCCGGGTCCGCCGGGACACCGGCTCGGCCAGCCCGGCCCGGATCACCTTGACGTCGTCCATCAGGGCCGGCGTCGGGGCGGTCTCGGGCGCACTCGGACGGCGCAGCGTCCGGGCGTAGTTGGCCCGTTCGGCCAGTCCGGTGACCCGGCCCATCGCGTCCTGGGCCGGCCGCGACAGGTGCGCCTGCCGGATGATCCGCTCGGCGCTGCGCCGCGGGGTCTCCGAGACCGGCCAGGAGTAGCCCAGGTCGGTGGCGCTGTCCCGGACCTCGTCCCAGGCCGCCAGGATCCGCTGCCGTTCCGGGTCCTCCTCGGGCCGGCGGGGCGAGGGCACGTCGGCCGACTCCCAGTCCAGGCCGTCCTCGCCCTCGGGGCCGCCCTTCGCCCGCCGGCCGGAGGCCAGCTTGCCGCGGGCCCGCCGCCGGGCGATCCGCAGCACCATCGGCACGCAGGCGATGAGCAGCAGGGCCAGCAGGACGAACCGCACCGCGATGGCGTATCCGGACCCGCCGAACAGCCAGTACTGCAGGAACCGCGGGATCGCCCCGAGCCAGCCCAGCCAGCTGAACTTCGACTTCGCCGCCGGGGCCGCGGTGCCGGTGTCGGTGTTGTTGTCGGTGCAGCCGCCGGCCTTGCGGATCTGCACCGGGCACTTGTTGGCCGAGGAGGCCGTGGAGCTCGGGCCGGTGGTCGACGTCGGGTTCTGCGACGGCGCCGTGGTGCTGCCGGCGGTGCTGGTGCTGTAGTTCGGGATCCTGCCGTGGCCGCCGCTGATCAGGGTGTTGTCGATGCCCACGGTCGGCTCGAACCGCAGCCAGCCGATGCCGTGGAAGTACAGCTCCGGCCAGGAGTGGTAGTCCTGCTCCTTCACCTGCCACTGGCCGCCGGTCTGCACCCCGGGGGTGAAGCCCAGGGCCACCCGCGCCGGGATGCCCACCGCCCGGGCCATCGCCGCCATGGTGTCGGCGTAGAGCTGGCAGAAGCCCTTCTTCTCGTGGAGCAGGTACGTCATCGCGCTGGCGCCGGTCATGTTGTCCGGCACGTTCAGCGTGTAGGAGTAGCCGCTGGCCGGGTCCAGGAAGTAGTTTTGGATCGCCTGTGCCTTGTCGACCGGGTTGGTCTTGCCCGCCACGATGCGCTGGGCCAGTTGCACCACTTCGGACGGGGTGCCGGTGGCGTCCAGGTCCTGGCCCAGTTTGAACTGGGTCATGTCCTGTGGGGTCAGGCCGGTGACGTTGGCCAGTGCCCCCGGCGGGAGCGAGGTCGTGTCGTAGACCGTCGCGCTGTACGACATCCCGTCGTAGATCGTGCTCACGCCCATGACGGCCAGCGAGTTGGTGTCGTAGGAGAAGCCCGTCGTCGGGATCCCGACGTGCTTGGCCGGATACGGCAGCGGCAGTGAGCTCAGCCCGGTGGCGGTGACCTTGGTGGTCATGTGCGATTCGTAGTCGATGTTCACGTTGACCGTGGGCGGCTGGACGCCGTTGGTGAGGGTGAGGCCGGGGACGGTGGCCGAGACGGTTCCGTCGTCGGGGAGCGGGTTCAGCGGCGCGTTCGGATCCGGGGTCCACGGCGTGGTGCTCTTGGCGTTGAACTCGTCCAGGGTTTGCAGCCGCAGGTACTCCGGCTTGGTCGAGGTGTAGTTCAGCACCGGCGCCTCGGAGTGGGAGGCCAGGGTCGCCTTGAGGTTCAGGACCTGGCTGAACGAGCCGTTGTCCTTGTTGCCGTTCCCGTTCCCGTTGCCGCTGTCCGGCCCGATCCCGAACAGGCCGCCGGAGACCGTGGGCAGCAGGATCGGCGCCAGCACCGCCAGCACCAGCGCGTACATCGTGATCTGGTGGCCGGTGGCGGCGATCGGGCCGGTGTCCACCCGGGCCTTGGGCGCCGCGACCGGCTTGCCGTCGGCCCCGGTGCGCTGCCGCCCGGCGTGCACCAGCGGCCGGCCCCAGCGGCCCAGCCGGTCCCGGCCCTCGGCCGAGAGCAGCGCGGTGTAGCCGGCCGCGGCCAGCGCGAAGGCCAGCCAGTCATAGCCGCCGCCGCTGCGGGTGGCCGGGACCAGGTACAGCGCCAGCAGCGGCAGGCCGGCCAGCGGGGCCGCCGCGTAGGTCGCGGCCAGCGCGTCCACCAGCACCGCCAGCGCGCTCAGCGACAGCACCAGGATCGCGGCGATGCCCGAGGTGGCCTGGCCGCCGACGAAGGTGTCGCGGATGTCGTGCGCGCCGGTGGAGTACAGGTTCCCGAGCCGGCTGAACACCGACCAGGTCGGCAGCACGCCGGCGAACGCCTCGTCGTGCGCCAGCAGCACCATGTCGTACCAGAACACGACGACGGCCTGGGCCAGCACCACCAGCGGCCGGGGCCGGATCAGCCGGCGGAACAGCTCGCCGGAGGCGGCGGCCACGATCACCGCCAGCACGATCGGCCAGACCCAGGTTCCCGGCGCCAGCAGCCGCAGCAGCCCCGAGGAGGTGAGCAGCAGCGCGACGGCCGCGGCTATGCCTATGCGCAATCTGCCGGTCATCGCTTCCAGCCCCCGTCGTCTGGTCGGTCCCAGAAATCCTTGTGCGCACCGGTATCCACGCGCGCCCCCGCAGCGGAGTTCATCGCGTGGCCCCCAGTTCCATCTTGGAGCCGTGCCGGGCCGCCTGCTCCCACAGCTCCGGCAGCCGGTCGCCCGGCTCCACCTCCACCACGCGCCACCCGCCGACCCGCAGCACCTGCGCGGAGCCGGTGAAGCGGGCCTGGGACTGCGGCATCGGGCGGCCGCCGAGCCAGGCCGAGGTGTCCATCGCGAAGGCCACGCCGGAGGTCGTGGAGTGCCGCACCCGGGCCAGTTCCGAGGCGTCGTCCCCGGACAGGTCGCCGAGCACGGCGATCACCAGGCTGTCCCCGCCGCCCTGGCGCAGCATCGAGTTCGCGCCGGACAGCGTCGCGGCGTTGCTCATCTCCACCACCGCCAGCGCGTCCAACAGCATGCCCTCGAAGTCCAGGCCGACCGCCGCCGAGGAGTCGTGCGCCGCGGCGGTCACCGCCTGGCCGGTCTCGGTCAGCAGCCGCACCGCGTAACCGTGCCGGGCCATGTGGATCGCGATCGAGGCGGCCGAGGAGACCGCCCACTCGAAGGAGGAGGCCGGGCCGTCGCCGCGGTGCGCGATCGCCCGGGTGTCCAGCAGGATCGTCGCGCGGCTCTGCCACACCTGCTCCTCGCGCCGGACCATCAGCTCCCCGGTGCGCGCGGTCGAGCGCCAGTGCACGCGCCGCAGGTCATCGCCGTGCCGGTACTCGCGGGTGCCGATGTCGTCCTCGCCGGCCGCGGCCACCGAGGTCGCGTGGCCCTCGCCGCGGCCGCTCCAGGCCTGGCCGACCGGGGCGTTCGGCAGGGTGTGGACCTGCGGGGTCACGGTCAGCGCGTGCTGCGCCGAGAACGAGCGGGACAGCTCCACCAGCCCGAACGGGTCGGCCAGCCGCAGCGCCAGCGGGCCCAGCAGGTAGCGGCCGCGCACGTCGGAGCGGACGCGGTAGACCACCCGGCGCCGGCCGTTGGGCTCGACCTTGTTCAGCACGAAGCGCGGCCGGGAGCCGAGTACGTACGGCACCCGGTCCTCGACCAGCAGCGTGCCCGAGGGCAGCCGGGAGACGTTCTCCAGCCGCAGGTGCACGCGCGCCTCCTGGCCGACCCCGACCCGGGCCGGCTCCAGCGCCCGGCGGCACGACACCCGGTACCGGGTGCGGGCCAGCACCATGATCGCGATCAGCGGCAGCATCGCCAGCATCGCGCCGACCCGCAGCAGCACCTTGTAGTCGAACAGCATGCCGCAGGCCATCGCCGCCAGGCCCGCGGCCAGGAACGACCGGCCCCTGGTGGTGAGCCCGGACAGCCGCCCGCCGCGCCCGTCGGTGTTCTCGGTGTTCTGGTTCTGTTGGGCGGACATGATGCCCTTCCTCGGCGCTAGCGGCGGGAGTGGTGCGCACCGCCGCCGAGCGACGGCACCGGTACCGCGGCGACCAGCCCGGCCACCACCTGCTCGGTGGTGCGGCGGCTGATCTGGGTCTCGGCGGTGGGCAGCAGGCGGTGCGCCAGGACCGAGACCGCCAGGTGCTGGATGTCGTCCGGCAGCACGAAGTCGCGGCCCTCCATCGCCGCGGCGGCCCGGGCCGCCCGGACCAGCTGGAGCGTGGCCCGGGGCGAGGCGCCCAGGCGCAGTTCGGGGGAGGTGCGCGAGGCGTTCACCAGGTCCACGGTGTAGCGCCGGACCTCGTCGGAGACGTGGATGTGCCGCACGGCCTCGATCAGGTGCGCGATCTCGGAGGCGTCGGCGACCGGGCGCAACTCCTCCAGCGGCGAGATCTGGCCGTGGGTGTCCAGCATCCGCAGCTCGGCGGCCGGGGCCGGGTAGCCGACGGAGATGCGGGCCATGAACCGGTCGCGCTGGGCCTCGGGCAGCGGGTAGGTGCCCTCCATCTCGATCGGGTTCTGGGTGGCCACCACCATGAACGGCGCCTCCAGGTGGAACGTGGTGCCGTCCACCGTCACCTGCCGCTCCTCCATCGACTCCAGCAGTGCCGACTGGGTCTTGGGCGAAGCGCGGTTGATCTCGTCGCCCACCACGAAGTTGGCGAAGATGGCGCCGGGCTTGAACTCGAACTCCTTGCGCTGCTGGTCGAAGATCGACACCCCGGTGATGTCCGAGGGCAGCAGGTCCGGGGTGAACTGGATCCGCCGCACGGTGCAGTCGATGGACTTGGCCAGCGCCTTGGCCAGCATGGTCTTGCCGACCCCGGGCACGTCCTCCAGCAGCAGGTGGCCCTCGGCCAGCAGCACCGTGACCGCCAGCTTGACCACCTCGGGCTTGCCCTCGATGACCGTCTCCACCGCGGTCCGGATCCGGGTGGTGGTCGCGGAGATGCGCTCCAGGTCGGCGGGGCCGACCCCGGTCCGCGCACGCGGTCCGGGCGCCGTGACGGCGTCCAGACCGCCGCCGCCCCCGGTGTAACCCAGTTCGCTGTTGCCGACCGTCACAGGTTCCTCCCACCGCTGTCAGATCGGCCGCGCGATGATCGCACGGCCGCCCCGCCCGCCGCCGCGGATTCGCCGGATCTGTCGGATCCGGGACTCCACGCCCGCCGGGCCCCCGCCGCGCACTCCTTCGCACGCGACCGATAGCACTCCACCGCTGATCGCATGGCGCGCGGTCAGCAGAAAACATGTACTCCTCAGATCTTCGCTCACAGCGGGGCCGGTAGGGCAATAGATCCGGTCAAAAGTTTGGCCCACTGGTCTGGACCACCGGCTTTCCCCGCTCGTTGAAGACAAGACGCATGCCGGACGATTCGGCGTTGCACGGCCCGTTCGGGGCAATCCCCGAACGGGTGTCCGGGGCCACTGTGACCTGCTCGGATTCCACGTTCCCGGGTTGCCGGGAAGGTTTGGTGGAGTACAGTGGGGGGAAGTGGAGCGGCACCGGGCCGGGATTCGGCCTACCGCGCAATGCGCAGATTTTTTACGGACCCGCTGTGCTACCGATACCGAACCTGGACACCGACCTGGACACCGACTTGAACGCCGACGGCCCGGGAGGAGGCGCGAGTGTTCCTCGGGACCTACACGCCCTCCTTGGACGACAAAGGCCGGCTGATCCTTCCGGCCCGGTTCCGCGAGGAACTGGCCGCGGGTCTGGTGGTGACCAAGGGGCAGGAGCGCTGTCTGGCGGTCTGGACCGCCGAGGGCTTCGCCGAGCTGACGGCGCAGATGCGCAGCGCCTCCCGGCCCGGTTCGCCCGAAGCGGCCGCAGGCCGCTCCTCCCGGGACTACCACCGGGTGTTCTTCGCCAGCGCCTACGACTGCCAGCCGGACACGCAGGGCCGGATCGTGATCCCGGCGCCGCTGCGCGAGTACGCCGGGCTGACCCGGGAGTGCGTGGTGATCGGCGCCGACACCCGGCTGGAGGT
The DNA here is from genome assembly GCF_015356865.1 of Catenulispora pinisilvae. Lineage (GTDB taxonomy): Bacteria > Actinomycetota > Actinomycetes > Streptomycetales > Catenulisporaceae > Catenulispora > Catenulispora pinisilvae. The sequence goes on along the minus strand of NZ_JAAFZA010000253.1, from coordinate 2,004 downwards.
CTGGGACGCCACGGCGTGGTCCGACTACCTGGCCCAGGCCGAGTCCGCGTTCTCGGCGACCGGATCGGAGGCGGCCCCCTAAGACTGCTCTCTGCTAACTACCCCCTGCCCTCTACTCCTTGCTTCCGGATCGGCTAGCTCAGCCGGCTCGGACCACGCGCCGCGTGCCCTGTGGCCTCCTCCCGCTCGACCGGCCCGCCGCGGCTGGCACACCTTCCCCGGTGCCAGCCCGCGGTGAGCCGGCAAGAACGGGCGGGGACCAGAAGGTGCGCGGCGTGCGTGCCTCAGGCGCGCGGCGTGCGCGGCTTATGAGGCCGGCTCGGTACCGTGGGCGCGTACGAAGACGGCACTGGCGAAGGCGGAATCCACCACCGATGACTAGCGCGACGCATATCCCGGTCATGCTCGAACGCTGCGTCGACCTCCTCGGCCCGGCTCTGGAGCGGCCCGGCGCGGTCGTGCTGGACACGACGCTGGGGCTCGGCGGGCACAGCGAGGCGTTGCTGAAACGGTTCCCGAACGCGCGGCTGATCGGCCTGGACCGCGACCCGCAGGCCCTGGAGGCCGCGGGCAAGCGCCTGGCGCCGTTCGGCGAGCGCGCGACGCTGGTGCACGCGGTGTACGACGAGATCCCCTCGGTGCTGGACCGCCTCGGCGTCCCGGCGCTGTCCGGGACCTTGTTCGACCTCGGAGTCTCCTCGCTCCAGCTGGACATGCGCGAGCGCGGGTTCGCCTACAGCTACGACGCGCCGCTGGACATGCGCATGGACGCCACGCGCGGCATCACGGCGGCGGAGATCGTGAACACGTATCCGGCCACTGAGATCGCCCGCATCCTGCGCGACTACGGCGAGGAACGCTTCGCCCGCCGCGTCGCCGACAGGATCGTGGCCGAACGCGACCGGGAACCGTTCACCACGACGGCGCGTCTGTCGGAATTGGTCCGGGACTCCATCCCGGCGGCCACCCGCCGAACCGGCGGCCACCCCGCGAAGCGCACCTTCCAGGCCCTGCGCATCGCGGTCAACGACGAACTCCCGGTGCTGGAGCGCGCGCTGCCGGCGGCGGTCGCGGCCACGGAACTGGGCGGACGGATCGCGGTGCTGTCGTACCACTCGCTGGAGGACCGGCTGGTCAAGCGGGTCTTCGCGGCGGCCTCGGAATCGGCGGCGCCGCCGGGACTGCCGGTGGTGCCCGAGCAGTACCAGCCGAAATTCCGGCTGCTGACCCGGGGCGCCGAGCCGCCGACCGAGAAGGAGATCGCGGAGAACCCGCGGGCCGCCTCGGCGAAGCTGCGGGCCGCCGAGCGTGTGAGGGAGGGATAGCGGTGGCTTCGGGTGCTGGTGGTTCGACGGGCTCGGGCGGCGGCGAGGTCGGAGAGGTCAAGAGCGGCGGTGAGGCGAGTCGACTGGGCGCCTTGAGCGATTCCGGCAACGGCGGCGCGGCGGGCAAGTTCAGCGCGGTGCGTGGTGGTGCCGGCGGGTCCGGCGGCTCGGGGCGGGGCGGCGGGCTCTCCCCGCGGCTCGTCGTCCTGGCCGGGCGTAAGGGCACGCCTTCGCTGTTGCCCTTCGTGGCCGTCCTGTTGGTGCTGGGCACGGTCGGCCTGGTGGCGTTGCTGTTCCTCAACACCGAGCTGAACAAGGGCGCGTTCACCATAAAGCAGCAGAAGGCCACCGCCACCAAGCTCGAACAGCAGTCGGAGCAGATCCAGCAGTCCCTCAACAGCCTGGACGGTCCCGGCGCGCTGGCGTCCAAGGCCTCGCAGATGGGCATGGTGCCGAATCCGAACCCGGCGTTCCTCGCGCCGAACGGTTCGGTGCTCGGTTCGCCCACCCCGGCGCCGACGCCGACGCCTTCGCCCTCCGGCTCCGCGCCGGCGGGGAACGGTGCGCCGCCCGGCGAGGCCGTCCTGCCGACCACCCCGGCTCCGACCACCCCGACCCCGGTCCCGCCCGCGCCGAACGGCCCGGGTGCCAAGCCCAACGCGGTGCCGCAGCCTCCGGT
>NZ_JAAFZA010000252.1 GCF_015356865.1 Catenulispora pinisilvae | reverse complement strand
CGGACAGGCCTGGGAGTGGGTGTTCGAGCAGCCGATCGGCGCGGCGGTGGAGCGTTTCTTCGGCGACGACACGGTGCGCGGCGTCGTGCTCACCGACGCCCTGATCGGCACCGACACCTGGGCCGGGAACGCCGGCATTGCGCAAGATCCACATTAGGGCGTGCGCTCGGGCCCCTCGGCTCAGCCGTCGCCGATCAACGTTGATCAGGCTGGTTAGGGCCGGTCCCGCACCGATTCGTGGTCGTCGGTGTGGGACCGGCCCTTTGCCGTACGGCCGAGTCCTCAGTTGGCGTCGACCGGTTCGAGCCGGTCTGTGATCGGCACGCGGGATCCGCGTCCGGCTGGGTGCACGATCACGGCCGAGAACGCTTGCTCCAGATAGGCGCGCTGCTCGGTCAGGGAAAGCCGTCCCGCTCGCCAGTCCGCACCCAGGGACGCCGGGATCTCGGCGTTCGCCGCCGTGGCCTTCAGGTGGGCATTGCGGTCTTTGAGCAAGACCCGCTCTTCAGTCTCGTACTCGTGCAGATCGGCGTAGTACCGCTCCGCCGACAGTCTTCCCGCCTTACGCGCGGCCTTGGCTGCGGCCATGTTCTCCCGCACCTGCTGCAACTCTCCTGCGCGACCCCACGGGACGGGGGCGGCCGTCGCCTCCCGCTTGGCGGCCTCAAGCTCGTACTTGGCAATGGCCAGTTCGATCAGGGCGGCATCGGTCTTCGCCCCCTCGACCTTCACCCCGCCGCATCCGCCCTCGCCTGTGGACTGACAGGTGTACCAAAAGAACCCTTCCGGCTTGCGCGCGGACGGCGGCGCCTTGGTCGCGCGCATCGCACAGTCACACTTGCCACACCGCAGGGTCCCAGTGGCCATGTACTTGCGGGAGTTGGTCCCGGCCCCACGTCCCGACGCCTCCCCGATGATCTCCAACAAGGCCGTCCACCGCTCCGGGGTAATCATCCGCTTCCACTGCCCAATCACCGGGTTCCCCTCGGCATCGACCAGCGTAAGCACATGCCGGGACCCGCCCTCAGCCTCGGCACCGTCCTCACCGGTCACCGTGAACATCCGATACCCGGCCATACGCGGGTTGCGCAACATCGCCCTCAGACCCTCGGCACGCCACTTCTTACCCCGCGACGTCACGATGCCCGCCCGGTTCCACTCGGCACAGATCACGTACAAGCCACGGCCCTTAAACAGGTCGAACACTGCTTTGCGCAGCAAACGCGCCTCCGGCGGGTTCAACGTCCGCTTGTCCTCGCACCACCCGAACGGACGGGTTCCCCCGGTCGGGATCCCCTCCCGCTGCAACGCCTGATGCTTGCGCTTGACCCGCCGCGCTGTCGCAGCACTCTGCGCATTGTTGAACGCCGTGATCACCCGGGCGTTCGTCCGGCCGGACTCGGTCGTCAAATCCAGCGCCCCAGAGTTGTCCAGGATCAAACGGCCGAAACGCTGCACGACATCGATAGAGTCCTCCAAATCGCGGTTGTCCCGCGTCAGCCGGTCCAGATCCGGGCAGATCAGCCCGTCCAGCCGCTCCCCACCCGGCGCCACACCCCGGCGCAGATCAGCCAGGGCCTTGCGGTACACCGGCCGGATCACCCGGTATTCCACGGTGCCATCCTCGGCCACTACCCGACGCCGCTTGTAGGCCGAAGTCTGCGGCTCGTCGTAGACATAGACCACTCTCCCGCCCCGAGCCTCGATGTTCGCTGTGCATTCGGCTATCTGCTCGTCCCGGTTGTTGATGTCCAGACCGGTCCTGGGGGCACGCCGGGCGGTCTGATCGTCGGTCCCGGACTCCTTCAAATGCCTACGGCGGCGGGACTCGTCCGACAACCGCGCCAGGATCGCGAAGTTCAATCCGGCCAGGTCACCGACGGCGTTTCGGGCTGATGGGAGTGCCTTCGTGTTCATACTTAATGGTACATCTGACAATGTGCTGTCGTCAGCCCCAAGGGGTACAGCGCCGAACCCCGGGAGTAAAGTCCGCGCCCTTGCGGTCAGGCGCGCAGGCGGCGGCCGCGTACAGCGCGAACTTGACTCCCGAGAACCGGCACTGTAGGCAAAGCCCTGCCGACGCGACCGAGGGGAACGAACCGAAAACCGGCCGGAGAAGTGCAAGGCCCAGTGGTTCGGTACCGGCGGCTCGGCGAGTTCGGCCGCCGGTCCAGGTGTGGCAACGCGGCAGTTCTTGGTCCAGGTGCTGGCATTGCGGCAATCGTGGGGTGGGGATGTCACCTTGCCAGCGCGGCGCCGGATCAGCGCGGCGCCGGATCAGCGCGGCGCCGGATCAGCGCGGCGCTGGATTCGTGCCGCGCCGGACTCGCGCCGCGCCCCTACTTCAAAGTCCCCGCCGTCAGCCCGGCCTGCACCTGCCGTTGGAAGGACAAGTACACCGCCATCACCGGCAGCATGGCGATCGTCATCCCCGCGAACAGGGCCGGGAAGTCGCCGCTGTAGCCCTGTGCCACCATCAGTGACACCAGGCCCTGCGACAGCATGTAGTGGGGTGGTTCGCCGTGCTGCGACTGCATCAGCACCACTGGGAGTAGGTACTGGTTCCACTGGCCCAGGATGTTGAAGATGCCCACGCTGATCAGGCCGGGTTTGGCCATGGGGAGCATGACCTGGAAGAAGGCGCGGGTGTGGGATGCGCCGTCGATCAGGGCTGCCTCGTAGACCGCTGATGGCAGGGTTCTGAAGAAGGCGTGCAGGAAGAACACCGTGAAGGGCATTGAGAAGGCGACGTAGACCAGGATCAGGCCTTGGTAGGTGTTCAGCATGTGCAGCTTGCTCACCTGGAAGAACAGTGGGACCAGGGCCAGGTAGACCGGGAGCATCACGCCGCTGACGAACAGGTAGTAGATGAATCTGTTGCCGCGGAACTCGAATCTGGCCAGGACGTAGGCGGCCATTGCTCCAAGGAGCATCGTCAGTGATACCGAGAACACCAGGACGATGACTGTGTCCTTCAGGTATGTGCTGATGCCGGTGTGCCAGGCGCGGGAGAAGGCGCCGAAGGACCAGTGGTGGGGCCAGGACCAGGCGCTGCCGTTGAGTTCGCTGGCGTTTTTGAAGGCGCCGAGGACTACCCAGAGGACCGGGCCGAGGATCATGATGGCCCAGATCGCCATGAAGCCGGTGCCGAAGACGTTCAGGGTGGCGCCGGATTCGCCGAAGCGGCGGGAGCGTTCGGGGCGGGGGCGTTTGCCTTTTGCGGAGCCTGGGGTGTCGGCGGAGCCCGGGGTGCCGGGGGTGCTCTGCGTCATGTCGGCTGCCATGTCGTCTCTTCCTCCGCGCTCAGTACTCGAGGCGCTCGCGGCGCGTGGCGCGCAGGACGACGAGCGAAAGGATCAGGGTGATGAAGAAGATGACGACGCCCATCGCGCAGGCGTAGCCGGCTTTGCCCAGGACCTGGAAGTTGCGCATCAGGTACGTGGACAGGACCTCGCCGTGTTCGTCCGGGCCGCCGCCGAAGCTGGAGCCCGGGGTCAAGGTGGCGACCAGGGCGAAGGCGTCCATGGCGGCCACGGCCAGGTAGACCCAGGCGGTTTGGACCGAGTCCCACAGCAGCGGCATCGTGACCTTGAAGTAGGTCTGGGTGCGGCCGGCGCCGTCCAGGAGGGCCGCCTCGTAGTAGTCGCGGGGGATCTGTTGCATCGCCGCGGAGAACAGCACCAGGTAGAAGCCGACCCACTGCCACACCAGGATGAACATGATGCACCACAGGACGAACGTGGGGGAGTTCAGGAATTCCCAGGGGTGGTTCGCGTCGGTCAGGCCGAGTTTGATGACGATGGCGTTGAACAGGCCCACGCTGTTCGACTCGTAGGCGGACTGGAACAGGATCACGATGATCGCGACCGAGAGCACCTGCGGGAAGAAGAAGACGATGCGGAAGAAGGCCGAGCCCGGGATGCCCTTCACGCCGCCCAGGCCGCCGCGGCGGCCGCCGACGTTCAGCATGAAGGCGAAGAACATCGCCAGGGCGATGGTGACGGTCGGGAACACGATCAGGATGATCATGTTGTGGGTCAGGGCCTTGAGGAAGATGGAGTCGTGGAACAGGTCCACGTAGTTCTTCAGGCCCACCACCTTGGTCGGCGGCGCCACGCCGCTCCACTCGGTCAGGGAGTAGCCGAAGGTCTCTATGTAGGGCCAGATGACGAAGACGAGGTAGACCAGCAGCGGCCCCGCGAGGAAGGAGGCGATGAACAGCCGCTCTCTGGTTTTCTTGCGCAGCCGCATGGCGCGTGCTCCCGGGGGAGGAGGGGGGACTGTGGCAGGTGTCGGGCCGTGGACGGCGGCCGGGTTGCCGGCCGTCCACGGCGTGCTCAGGGGGTCAGGAGGTCGAGGTGGGACGCTTGAACTTCTGGACCGAGGAGTCGGCGGCGCACTTGTCGGCCGCGCTCTGGGCGCGGTTGATGAAGTCGGCCGGCTTGATCTTGTTGGCCATCAGCTGGCTCATCGCGTCTTCGAGGTCCTTCTCGAACTGCGAGTACCAGTTCAGGTAGTACCACGCGATGTACTGGCCGTTGGCCGCCTGGTACAGGTCGTTGCTGGACTTGGTGCCCGGCAGCAGCTTGGCGGAGATCTCCGGGGTGATGGCGTCCTTCACCACCGACAGCGAGTTGGCGTTCTGGGCGAAGGAGGCGCCGCCGGCCTTGGAGCACATGATGCGCAGGAACTCCAGGCCGCCGGCCTGGTTCTTGGCCTTGCTCGGGACGATGAACGGCTCGCCGGCCTCGGCCCGGACCGCGGTCTGCGGCATCTTGTCCCCGGCCAGCGAGGGCATGGCGAACACGGCCATGTCGAAGCCGGGGGGTGTGGCGGTCAGCTGCTCGTTCTCCAGCCAGGAGCCGCACGGGATGACCGCGGCCTTGCCCTGGTTCCACAGCGTCTGGGACTGGATGTGGGTCAGGCCCTCGGTGCCCGGGAGCATGTAGCCCTTGTCCACCAGCTCGTAGATGGCGTTGACGCTGTTCACGACCGCGTCGGCCTTCCAGGCGTTGGGCTCCAGGTTGTCGATGGCCGTCTGCACGTCCGGGCCGCCGTTCTTGGCGACCATGTCCATCAGCGGCACCAGCATGTAGTAGGGGTACTTGCCCTGGTGCGCGAACGGGGCCATGCCGGTGGCCTTGATGGTCGCGCACAGCGTCATGAAGTCGTCCCACGTGGTGGGGACCTGCCAGTTGTTCTTCTTGAACGTGGAGGCGGAGTACCACAGGCCGAAGACCGTGAACACGTAGTTCAGCGAGAACATGTTCGCGCCGAGCTGGCCCTGTTCGATGGTGCCGGCCAGCAGGGTGTCGCGGACCTTCTTGCTCGGGTCGTCGATCGAGGGCGCGTTCAGCAGCTGGTCCAGGTTGGTCAGCTGGCCGCTGCCGTGCAGCACGTCCAGCTTCAGCTGCTGGGCGCCGGAGTCGTCGATGACGTCCGGCGGGGTGCCGGCGTTGAACCGGGGCTGGAGGTCGCCGGTGAGGTTCTGGCCGCTGTGGTGCGAGACCGAGGCGCCGGGGAAGTCCTTGGTGTACATGGCCTCGAAGGCCTTGGCGTAGTTGTCGCCGTAGCCGCCCTTGAAGACGTAGACGTCCAGGGGGTTGGAGGCCTTCACGCCGAACGGGTTCTTCGGGTCCGAGGCGTTCGCGGCGGTCGAGCCGCTGTTGTTGGTGTTGCTCTTGCTGCTGCCGCTGCCGGCCGCGCAGCCGGCCGCCAGGGCCGAGCCGGGACCGACCATGGCCGCGATCGCGGCTGAGCGGACCAACATCTGCCGGCGGGAGACGTCGGCGGGCAAACCGTGTTCTGACACTGTCGTTCTCCTGATCGACGAGAAGCGGTGCGCCGGGGGGTTCCGGCTGGTGCGGGAGGTGCGCTCGTGCGGTGTGCTCAGGTGATGCGAGTGCTCGGCCGTACGGTGGTGCGCGCTGGTGCGGTTCTGCTCGGTAGTGCGGTTCTGCTCGAGTTGCTCGGTAGGGTACGAGATTTTGCTAGCTGGCGGTAGGTATCGAAAACAATCGCTCACGGACGTCCGGGGTCGGCACCGGCCCGATCCGGGCCAGGGCCAGCCAGGCCGCGGCCGCCGCGCCGTCCTCGGCCACGGCCACCGGGGCCGCCGGCCATCGCTCGCGCAACGTCCGCCGCACGTGCTCGGCGACCGGCGTCGGATGGGTCAGGACGCTTCCGGCCAGGACGATCGGGGTCGCGGCGTCCGGGCCGCGGACCGCGGCCAGGGTCGCGGCCAGGTGCTCGGCGGCGCGCTCGACGATCGACGCGGCGACCTGGTCGCCGGCCGCGCAGGCGGTGGACAGCAACGGGGCCAGCCGGGCCAGCGCCGTCGGGGGTTCGGCCATCACCGCGGCCACCAGGTCGCGGGCCGTCAGCGGGCCGGCGGGGCCGAGGCCGGGATGGGTATCAGGGTTCGTGGGCGGATCGGCGGGTTCCGGCGTACCGGGAACCATGGGGTCGGGCGGTCGCGGCGCCAGCACGGGGCCGGCGGTGTCTGCGCCTGATGCGTCCGGCGTGCCGGGTGTGGCGCCGGATGCTGAATCGGTACCCGGCCCGGCCCCGGGCAACCGCAACGATTCGATCACGAGGCCGGTCAGCGCGGTCGCCGGCCCGTCGCCGTCCAGCGCGGCCATCGCCGCCAGCACCGCCTGCCGCCCCAGCCAGAAGCCGGAGCCCCGGTCGCCGAGCAGCCAGCCGTGGCCGTCGGCGCGGACGGCCATGGCCCGGTCCTTCACCGCGATCGCCACCGCGCCGGTGCCGGACAGCAGCAACGAGCCCTCGGGCGCGTCGGTGCCGGCGGCGAACGCGATCAGCGAGTCGGGTTCGTACACGATCGGGCAGCGGATCCCGGCTCGTTCCCAGAACCGCGCGAACAGCTCGCGGCCGGGCAGGTCCTCGCCGGAGGGCAGGGCCGAGCCGCCGGCCATGCCGAGCACGACATAACGGACCTTCGCCGGGTCCAGGCCGGTCAGGGCCTGGGTCACCGCCTCGGTCAGGGCCGCCACGGCGCGTTCGGGTCCCAGGCCGGTCGGATTGCCGCCGGAAGCGCGGCCGGCGCCCCGTCTGCGGCCTTCGGGCGTGATCGCCAGGGCCCGCGTCGACGTGCCGCCGACGTCGAGTCCGAGGACCAGCGCCTCGTCGGTCATGGTGGGTGTCGCCTCCGCAGCCGGGTGGAACGTTTCAATTCCACGTTGCGTGGAACTTAGAACCCGGATAATGCGACGTCAAGGGTTGACGGAGAAGTGCAACGTTAACGATGCTGTGGGTGCGCCGATCGGCGCAGCGAAGACCGCCGCCGGTCCTTGAAACGTTCCAAAGGGACTGGCGTCCCCTGGCGGTTTGTCTAGACCTATAGCCCGCGTCTATAGCCGCCCCGGTTCCGACTGTGCCATAAACGAAGCAGGCGGTCTAGACCGCCCGGGGCGGCACCGAAACAGGATGTTGACTCCGACGAACACAGCCGTTTAGCCTCCTCGGCACGGCACCGGGGCGGATCGGGATACAAGGGGCGTGCGTGACGAAGAGTGCGGGCATGCGGGATGTGGCCCTGCTGGCCGGCGTGTCGGTCGGCACGGTGTCGAACGTGCTGAACCGCCCCGACGTGGTGGCCCCGGGCACCCGCGCCCGGGTGCGGGCGGCGATCGCGGAGCTGGGCTTCGTGCGCAGCGAGAGCGCGCGGCTGCTGCGCGCCGGCAGCAGCCAGGTGCTGGCGCTGCTGGCGCTGGACCTGGCCGAGCCGTTCTTCATCGGGGTGCTGCGCGGCGCCGAGCAGGCCGCTCGGGCCGCCGGGTTCGGTGTCCTGGTGATGGACAGCGCCTCCAGCGCCGCCACCGAGGCCACGCACCTGGCGATGCTGGCGCAGCAACGGGTTCGCGGCGTGTTGGTGACTCCCGCCGATGTCAGCGGCACGACGCTGGCCGAGTTCGCCCGCGCGCGGATCCCGTATGTGCTGGTGGATCGCGACATACCGGGTGGAATCGGATGCCGGGTGCTGGTGGACGACGTCGCGGGCGGCGCGATGGCGGTGGCGCACCTGATCGCGGCGGGGCATCGGCGGATCGCCTACGTCGCGGGGCCGCTGGAGCTGCCGCAGTACCGGGATCGGCTGGAAGGCGCGCGGTCGGCGGTCGCGGAAGCCGGCCGCGGGGTGGAGCTCGTGGTGCTGCCCGGCGCGCGGGCCGATGTGAGCGCCGGGCGGGACGCGGCGGAGCGGATGCTCGGGTTGGCGGAGCGGCCGACCGGGGCCTTCTGCGGCAGCGACCTGATCGCCCTGGGCATGATGCAGGGGCTGTTCGCCGCCGGCGTCGCCGTGCCCCGCGACGTGGCGATCGTCGGCTACGACGATCTGGAGGTCGCGGCCGGAGCCGTGGTCCCGCTGACGTCGATACGGCGCCCGGCGACCCGGGTGGGGATCGCGGCCGCCGAGATCCTGGTGGAGGAGAGCGGCGCGGCGGCCGGGCAACATGTGCACCGCGAGTTGGTGTTCCAACCGGAGTTGGTGGTGCGGGCCTCTAGCCTGCCGGGCCCGCCGGGCCCGCCGGGCCTGCGTCCTGGTCTGCCGGGCCCGCGTCCGTCATGACGAAGCCCGGACAACTGAGCACCGGCAGCCGCGGATACTTCGGGTAGCGGGGATCGGTCAGGGCGCGCGTGCACCGCCAGTAGACGGTGCCCTTGCGCGTCTCGTTCCGGTGAACGAAGGCGCACTGCGCACACAGCCCGGGATCAGGCTGCTGATGCTCGCCGCCCATGAGTCCTCACTTCTTCGTCTTCAGCCACTCCTCCTTGTACTCTTCCATGATCGAGTGCAGATGGTGCCCGATCTTCAGGTAGTCCAAGTCGTCCAGGTTCGCCAGCGACACCCGCACCGACCACCCCGGCCCGTCGAAGCCGCCGCCGTTCAGCAGCACCACCGACGCCTGGTGGGCCAGCCGGAAGACCACGTCGGTGGGCTCGTAGGTCTGCGCCAGGTAGTCGGCGAACTCCTTGTTCTCGAAGGCCTCCGCCTCGGCGAGGATGTCGAGCTCGACGTAGTAGCAGGCCCGGCCCGGGTCGTCGCTGATGTGGTGGACGCCGATGCCCTCCATCAAGAGGTCCAGGCGGCGGTGCACGATCGTGCGCAGCAGTTCCTTGTACTCCTGGCCCTCCGGCAGGAGGTCGAACAGGGAGAACAGCATGATCATCGTCTGCTGCGGGGTGGACAGCCCGGCGGTGTGGTTCAGCGCGACCGCGCGGCTGTCGGCGACCAGCCGGTCGATGAACTTGACCTTCTCAGGGTCCAGAGTCAGGGTGCTGTAACGCTGGTTCAGCTCCTCCTTTTTTGCCTTCGGCAGCTTGGCCAACATCTGGTCGAAGACGTTGTCTTCGGCGATCGAGATCACGCCGAGCCGGTGGCCGGTGCTGCCGTAGTGCTTGGAGTAGGAGTAGACCAGCGCCGTGTTGCGCGGGCAGGCGGCGGCCAGCGACCGGAAGCCGGGGACGAAGGTGCCGTAGACATCGTCGGTGATGATGGCCAGGTTCGGGTTCTCGGTCTTCACGATGCCCGCGATCCGGTCGCGCACCCGGTCCGACAACGCCATCGACGGCGGGTTCGACGGGTTCACCAGCATCAGGGCCTTGACCTTCGGATCGGCCAGCTTGTCGACCTCGGAGTCCGGGTAGCGCCACATGTGGACGCCTTCCTCGGTCATCATGTCGGCCTTGACCTGCACCACGTCGAACGAATACCGCTCCAGCTCGGGGATCTCGATGTAGGGCGTGAAGATCGGGGTCATCAGCGCGATGGTGTCGCCCCGGTGCAGGATCCCGTTGGTGACCAGAGTGTCGAACAGGTAACACATGGCCGCCGTGCCGCCTTCGGTGGCGAAGACATCGACCGTGCCGGGGGCCCGGCCGCCGTACATCTCCTCGGCCAGATACGCACGCACCACCTCCTGGCAGTGGTCCAGGATGCGCGGCGGGTCCGGGTAGTGGTCGCCGATCCAGGCGTCGGTGAGCTCGCCGATCCACGCGTCGGCGTCGAACTTCAGCTCGGTGACGCCGTAGTCGACCATGTCCCGGAGCAGCCGCACCCCGGTCATGCCCGGGTTGGCCAGGCAGAAGCGGTCGAAGCGCACCGCGCTGCCGGCCACCTCCGGCATCCCGCCGAGGTTGTCCATCGTCCACACCCGGCGCGACTCCTGGAGCGCGAACGCGCCGAGGGCCAGGAACGCCTCGCGCGGCCCGGTGGCCACCCAGTTGGGATTGCCGCGTCCGGCGTTCAGCAGCTGGGCCGAGGACTTCTTGTGGGCGTCGGCCGCCAGTGCGATCAGCTCACCCTTGAGCTCGAACGGGCTCAGCGCCGACCATTCCTTGATCTTGCCGCGGGACAGGCCGGCCGACTTGACCGTGGAGGGGACGCGCTTGCGCGCCGTGCCGTTCTTGACGCCGGTGGTCTTGGCGGCACCTTTAACGCCGCCGGCCTTGGCCTGGCCGCTCTTGTCGCCGCTCTTGTCGCTGGTCTTGGCGCGCGCCGCGCTCTTCTTCTCCGGGGTGGTGGCGGTCATGCTGCGAGGGGATCACGTGGCGCTGCGGGCAGCGCGCGGGGCTGCGCCGTAGGTGTGAAGCCGGAACGCGGCGGGCTACGGCCCCGGGTTGGGCGGGTTCTCCGGCTGCCAGTCCCGGCCCAGCCGGTTCATGGCCTCGTCGATCCGGTCCCGCTCCTCCGCCAGCACCGTCATCGCGGCTTCCTCGTCGGCGGCGGCCTCGCGCGCGGCGCGTTTCTGCGAGCGGCGCACGGCCAGCCAGCCGCCGTAGGCGATCGCGGCCAGGGAGGCCCACACCATGGGGCGGTTCCACCACGACCGGCCGCCGTGCATGGCCACCACCGAGGCGAGCACGGCATGCATCACGAGACTCCTGTCGCCGACCGGACCGGCGCACCTTTGCGCCCGAAGTGGGCTCCATGATTTCCGGCGGCGTGCGGCCCGGCCTGCGTGACACGCCCGCAGCGCTGCCGGGGTGCCCCCGATCGGGGGAATCGGCCGATGGTCGGCAGGACGGTGTGGTCGGGTGGTCCCACCTGTGCGGCGTCGAAGTCAGTGGCGTTCACCCCCGCGGCCCAGGCCCGAGCCTGGGCCCGAGGAGCAGCATGTCCAGCCGCTCCTGGATCCGCGCCAGGTCCGCCCGGATGTCCGCCACGTCCTTGTGGTCCGCCCCCTCCTCTTCCTCCTTCAGCTCGATCAGCATCCCGCCGCCCGGCGCGATCACCATCTCGCGGACGTCGCGCACGTGTTCGGCCCCCTGCTTGCGCGAGGACGCGATCACGTCCGCCGGCCGCAGCGCCAGCCGCCGCAGTGTCTTGATCTGGAGCTTTCCGTCCCGGATCAGCACGCTGGGGCTGCCCTCCAACATCCGCTCCAGGCGCGGCGCGCGCTGGCTCAGGTAGGCCTGCAACCGGACGAACAACGCGTTGACGGCGATCAGCACCGTCGCCCCGTACACCCCGCCGACCAGCGAGTTGTCGTTGCCGATCACCGCGTTCTGCACCACGTTCGACAGCAGCAGCACCACCGACAGGTCCAGCGTGTTCAGCTGCGCCAGCTCCCGCTTGCCGGCCAGCCGCAGCAGGATCACGATCGCGGCGTAGACGAGGATCGTGCGCAGGGTCTTCTCGCCGTAGGAGATGCCGGTGACGAACATGTCGTGCCACATACGCCCATTCTCCGCAGTGCGCCCCCGCGCCCCGGGGAGGCGGCGCTGGGCCGAACGGGTGGCGGTACTCCCCGTCGGCAGTAGCCCCGGGTGCGCGGCCGGGCGCACGATGTTCGACTGCTGAGGGTGCGGCAAGCGGGTACTGACCAACATCTCGGAGGCCTGATGAACGCCCGGGTCCGGCGGGCCGCCGTGCCTGTGACGCTGGCGGTCGCGGGCATCCTGGTGACTCCGATGTGCGCGAGCGCGGACACCGCGGACACCGTGGTCGCCGGCAGCACAGTCACGTCGGACAGCCACTCCGACCCGCTGTCCGTGGCGGTCCAGGCCGGCGGCGGCCAGGACGTCTCTTACGCGATCGAAGTCCGCAACACCACTGACCACCCGGTCCCCGACGCGGTGATCACCCAGCAGCTCCCGCCGGGCGTGGACTACGTCGCCGCCACCCCGGCCCCGCACCGCACCGGCCGCCACCTGACCTGGACCCTCGCCATCCCGGCCCACGGCACCGCCCGCATCACCACCACCGGCGCGGCCGGCCACCACCTCGGCGCCCGCCCCCTGGCCCACGTCACGCAGGCCGGCACCACCCTGCACCACGGACACCACCGGCAGCCGACGACGACCGTGTGCGCCGGCGAGGACACCGGCCCCCGAGCCTGCGCGACCGGCCGCGGCGCACTGCGATCCGAGGCGCTGACCCGCTGGGAACGCGGCGGGATGGCGCTGGCGATGGCCGGCGCAGGTGCCGTGGCCGCCCTGTGCTTCGCCGGTCTGGGCCTGCGGCGGCGCCGCCGCGTGGCCGGAGCACTGGAGCGAGCCGGCGTTGAAGGGTGACCCGCCGGCCGGTGGGGCCGGAGCAGACGGCGGTTCGGGGGCTCGCGCGCCGGTGCGGTGTTCGGGGGCGCATTCGGCGGACCGGTCGGCGGAGCAGTCGGTGGACCAGTCGGCGAATCAGTCGGCGGATCAGCTGGCGAAAGCAGACTCGGGCACCGGCCTGAACCGGCCCGGCAATTCTGTCGGTTCCGTTGGCGGCGCCGCCCCGCCCTCCGACTCGGTCGGCTCCACTCCGCCGCTGCCCGACCCACACCGCCGCGTCCGCCTTCCCTCCGACCGGCTGCGGCTGATCGGCACCATCGCGCTGGCCGTGCTGCTCGCGGTGGCCGGGGCCGTGGGCCATCGCGCGGGGTGCGACCTGCGGCAGGAGATCCTGCATCGGGCCGCCGCGTTCCCGCGCTTCATGCTCAACGTGGTACAGGTGATCGCGTTCCTGTCGGTGATCGGGGTACCGGTCGCACTCGCGATCGAGCGGCTGATCAAGCGGGAGAACGTGCAGGTCGTCGACGCGGTCGGGGCGGCGACGCTGTCCTACCTCGCGGCGTTCAGCGTCAATGTCGTGACCTCGCATTACCAGGACTCCGCGGTCGCACAGGCGATCGGTGGGGCGACACCGATGCAGGTGCAGCTCGCGGTCGGGGTCGCGGTGGTGACGGTGCTCGGGTTCAGCCGCAGCCAGTACCGCACGCTCTTCTACACCGCCGCCGCGCTCGGCGGGCTCGCGGTGGTGCTGCTCGGCCAGGACTCCGTGACCGGCGTGCTGCTCTCGCTGCTGCTCGGCCGGATCGTCGCCACCGCCTGGCTCTCGGTACGCGGCGTCCTCGACACCCGTCCCGGCATCGCGCGCATCCTTGCCGAGCTGGACCGTGACGGCTTCCGCGCCCACCCGGGCTCGGTGCGCGTGCTGGAACCCGGCGCTGATGGGGCGCGCCGATTCCGGGTCGCCGTCGAGGAGACGCAGCAAGCCGAGCCGCCTGAGTTGGTGCGGCACCTCAGACAAACCACGCAGACCGCGCGAGTGCAGCATGAGCATGCTGAGCAAACGCAGCTAGCCAAGCAAGCCGAGCTAACCAAGGGAGCCGAGCAAACCAAGCAAGTCGAGCAAGCCAAGGGAGCCGAGTTAACCAGGCAAGCCGAGCTGACCAAGCAGCACAAGCAACTCCTCGACCTCTCCGTCCTGGACCAAAGCCAACGTGCCGCCTACCTGGCCTCCCGCGTCTGGCAGTGGATCCGCCTGCGCGGCCCGGTCCGCCGCCGCAGCTTCTTCTCGCTGCGCCGCACCGTCGAGAGCGAAGTCCTGATGGCGATGGCGGTCGAAGCCGCCGGCATCCGCACTCCGCATCTGCGCTCGACCCGGCAAGTGGACCAGGACACCGCGCTGCTCGCCTACGACCACCTCGACGCCCCGCGCCTCGCCGACCTCCCGGACCGCGCGTGGACCCCCGGGCTGCACCAGGGTGTCTGGGCCCTGTGGCGGCATCTGCGCAACCGCCAACTCGCGCACCGCGAGCTCACCACGGACCACCTGCGCCTGGACGCCGACGGCCGGCTCTGGCTCACCGACGTCGGCTTCGGCGAGATCGCCGCCGAGGACGTCCTGTGCCGCCTGGACGGTGCCGAACTCCTGGTCTCCATCGCCCTGCGCGTCGGCCCGGCCCGCGCCACCGAGGAAGCCGTCGACGCGCTCGGCCCCGACACCGTCGCCTCGCTGCTGCCGCTGATGCAGCCGATCCTGTTCTCCGAAACCGTCACCAAAGCCCTGCGCCGCCACCGCAATGCCGCCGAGGCCACCGCCC
>NZ_JAAFZA010000251.1 GCF_015356865.1 Catenulispora pinisilvae | reverse complement strand
GCGGTACTGGTGCACTACGACCCCGCGACCCGTGCACCACCACCTGCGCCGGGTCCGCGGGGTCGTAGTGCACCAGTACCGCCTCGCCGGTCAGCCGGCGGGGCGAGAACACCTCGACCGGGCGCCCGTCCTCGGTGGTGAACGTCAGGATCGGGCGGTAGCCGTCGGGGGAGTCGTCGGGGCCGAGCGGGCGATCGACTATCCGGGCGAAAACGGACACGCCTTCGGCCAGGACGTGGCGGCGCCAGCGCAGATCCATGGCGCCGGCCAGGACGGCGATCACGCCGCCGAGCAGCAGTACGCAGCCGAGGACCAGCACGACATCCACGGTAGCCCGGCACAGGCGTGCGCGTCGTGCAACGCAAGCGGGATGCAAACAACTCCTGACCGTTTCGTCCCTCCTGTGGGTGTCAAGGTAGAGACGAACGTCCACGTCACACGTCTGGAGGGGAACGCCAGTGACAGCAGGAGGCTCTGGCCGCGAAGCGCTAGCGGCCGACGATCCGCTGGCCCCGGCTCGGGCGGCCGAGCAGGAGCACGACCGGCTCACCGTCTCGCAGGGCCTGGCCGCGCTGTCACTGGACGCCCTGGCCTCCGTCGCCTACGGCCCGGAGGCGATCGTCGTGGTCCTGGCCGTGGCCGGGGCGCACGGGCTGGGCTTCACCCTTCCGGTCACCCTCGCCATCGCCGGGCTCCTGGGCTTCCTCACGTTCTCTTACCGCCAGGTGATCGCGGCCTTCCCCGAGGGCGGCGGCGCCTACGCGGTGGCCGGCAAGTACCTGGGCAAGAACGTGGCGCTGGTCGCGGCGGCGAGCTTGATCATCGACTACGTCCTGAACGTCGCCGTGTCGGTCTCGGCCGGCGTCGCCGCTTTGACCAGCGCCTACCCCTCCCTCTACGGCGACCGCATCTGGCTCTGCCTGGCCGTCCTGCTCGTGATCACCGGCATCAACCTGCGCGGGGTGGCGGAGTCGGCGAAGGCCTTCATCGTGCCGACCGTCCTGTTCATCGTCGCGATCTTCGCGGTGATCCTGTTCGGCCTGTTCCGCTCGCACCCGGCGACGGCGCCCAGCGGTCACGTGGTGGCGGCGGCGAACGCGGAGAACGTCGGGCTCCTGCTGCTCCTCAAGGCGTTCGCGTCCGGCTGTAGCGCGCTGACCGGCGTCGAGGCCATCGCCAACGCCGTCCCGACGTTCCGCAAGCCCCGGGTCAAGCGCGCGCAGCGCACGGAGTCCGCGCTGGGTGCGCTGCTGGCTCTGATGCTGATCGGCCTGGCGCTCCTGATCCGCAAGTTCCACGTCGCCCCGGACTCCTCCAAGACCGTCCTGGCCCAGCTCACCGATGCCGCCCTCGGCCACAACGCGGCCTTCTTCGGGGTCCAGTTCGTCACCATGATCCTGCTGGCCCTGGCCGCCAACACCTCCTTCGGCGGGATGCCGGTCCTGACCAGCCTGCTGGCCCGCGACAACTACGCCCCGCACGTCTTCGCCCTGCGGGCGGACCGCCAGGTCTACCGCTGGGGCGTGCTGATCCTGGCCGGGCTGGCGGCGGTCCTGCTGGCGGTGGCCAAGGGCGACACCCAGACCCTGGTGCCGGTCTTCGCGATCGGGGTGTTCATCGGCTTCACCATCTCCCAGTTCGGCATGGTGCGGCACTGGCGGCGGGAGCGGAGCCCGGGGTGGCGCGGCCGGGCGGTGATCAACGGCACCGGTGCGGTGCTGACGTTCGCCGCGCTGGTGATCGAGCTGATCTCGAAGTTCACCGAGGGCGGCTGGCTGGTCGTGGTGATCGTGCCGCTGCTGGTCCTGGGGATGCTGCGGGTGCACACCGCGTACCGGATCGTCGGTGAGGTCCTGGGCCTGGGCCACAAGCCCGAGCCGGCCGTGGAGCAGCAGGTGCTGGTGGTGGTGCCGGTCGGCGCGGTGTCCCGGCTGACCCAGGAGGCGATGTCCGCGGCCCTCTCGCTCGGCGACGGGGTGATCGCGGTGACCGTGCGCTACAGCGACGAGGACGACGCCGCCGAGTGCGCCCGTTTGCAGGCCGAGTGGAACGCCTGGCAGCCGGACGTGCCGCTGGAGGTCCTCACCACGCACAAGCGCTCGCTGACCCGGCCGATGGTCGACTACCTGAACCGGCTGGCACTGTCCGCGCCGGCCTCGCCCGGCGGCTTCGAACGCATCATGGTCCTGATTCCCGAGGTGGAGCCGCGCCGGGCCTGGCACCGGCTGCTGCACAACCAGCGCGGGGTGGTACTGGACCGGGCCATCCGGCGGCATACCGAGGCGATCGTGTGCCGCATGCGCTTCCACATCAAGGGGTGGTGAGTCATGCGACGCCGACCGGCCTGGTTGAATGGGTGCCGCACCGGCCGTGGCGCCGGGCCGCAGCGCGCGGTGGCCATTTGCATCGAGCCGGCCGGCGTTTGCATCGCGCGAGCATGCCCCCCGGGTGGCGCGACCGGACTGTTGACTTGTCACAAGTGCCCGACTTCTGACGAGAACCGAGGGAGCCAGTGACCCGCATCCTGGTCGTCGACGACGAGCCGCAGATCCTGCGCGCCCTGCGTATCAACCTGAAGTCCCGGACCTACGAGGTCGAGACGGCGGCCAACGGCGTCGACGCGCTGGCCTGCGCGGCCCGCCGGCTGCCCGACGCGGTCCTGCTGGACCTGGGTCTGCCGGACATGGACGGGGTCGAGGTGATACTGGGCCTGCGCGGCTGGACCACGGTGCCCATCGTGGTGCTGTCCGGCCGGGCCGACCCGCAGGAGAAGATCCACGCGCTCGACGCCGGTGCCGACGACTACGTGACCAAGCCCTTCGCCATGGAGGAGCTGCTGGCCCGGCTGCGGGCGGTGATCCGGCGGCACCAGCAGGCCAACGCCGGCTCGGTCGGCGCCGAGACCAGCTCGGTGCGGCTGGGCAGCTGCGACATCGACCTGGTGGCGCACAGCGTCAGCCGCGCGGGCGAGCCGGTGCGGCTGACCCGTACCGAGTGGGCGCTGCTGGAGATCCTGCTCCGGCATCCCGGCCAGCTGGTGAGCACCGCACGGCTGCTCGCCGACGTGTGGGGGAACAGCCACAGCGGTGAGGCCGGATACCTGCGGTTCCACATGGCGCGGCTGCGGCGCAAGCTTGAGGACGACCCGCAGACCCCGCGGCACCTGATGACGGAGTACGGGACCGGGTATCGGTTCGTGCCCTGACATTCCTGCCCTGACATTCATGCTGCGGCATGCGCGACCGGTGACGCTGTTCGTACCCTGAGGCATGCCGCCGCAACCATCGGTGTCCCTGGCTAGTCTGAGTCGATGTGCGTCAATCCTGGATTCTGATCGTCCTGGGCCTGCTGCTGGTCGGGGGAGCGGCGTACATCGGCCTGGCCGACACCCACCTCGACATCGCCGTGGGCTTCAGCGGTGACACCGTGGCCCGGATCCGGGTCGACTGCGGGTCCCCGCTGTTCCGTCGCTATCCGCTGCCCTCCGGGCTCGACTACACCGGCAAGGGGCCGTGCGCGTCGAGCCCGAAGCTGACCCGCGAGCTGATCGGCGCGGCTCTGGCCGGGGCGGCCGGGCTGGGTGTCTGGTGATGGCGGCGACCGGGCTCGCGCGGCGGCCCGATCCGACGTCGGCATAGCGTTTGCGTTCGCGTGGTAGTCGCATGCATATCGTGAGTTTCCTTCCCACCTGCGCGGATGCGGCGCTGCACTGGAAGCGTGAGAGAACCAGCCAGCATCACCACGTCGCTGATCGCCGCCTTCACCGGCGCGATCGCCCTGACCGTCGTCCTCGCCGCGACCGGCGGGACCCACCGCCTCGGCGTCGACCTGGTCGCGTACGCGGCACTGGCGGCGGCCACCGGGGCCTGGGGACGCGTCCCGGCAATCCCGCTCACCAGCGTCATGTACTGGCTCTTCTACGCCGGCTTCCTGGTCGGCCGGCACGGGACCGTGCAGTGGCACGGCGCGATCGACGGCTGGCGGCTGGCGATGATCGCCGCGGCCGGGCTCGGCGCCGCGTTCGTGGCCTGGATCTGGCGGCTGGTGAGCCCGGCGCCGGTGGCCGGGCTCCGGATCCCGGACTCCCCGGCCGAGCTGTTCGACCCGGACCTGCCCGCCGCGCCGGTGCCGCACCGCGGCTAGCGGGGACTTCTCAGGGCCTGAAACCGCAACCGCAGTCCGTGGTTGCCGACCTGGTCGCAGCACTGAGCGCGGCAACCGCGTCGGGGCCCGGCGGTCTGCGGGAGCAGTAGGAACAGCCGACTACTTCACCGCTTCGAACACGATCGATCCCGAGTCGTCAGAGGCGGCGTTCACTTCGTCGGCGCGCCAATCGCGGCCGTTGATGGTGCAGGTGTCGCCGGCGTGGAGATCACGCTCGAGGACGGTCTTCCCGTCTTCCGACACCGAGATGGTCACGCTCTTGTCCGCCGGGTTCGCGCTCGGGATGACCGCGGCCGCCTGTTTGCCGTCCGGAGTCTTGAAGGGATACGGGATTCGGCCGCGCATGAGCCAATAATCGGTCCATGGTGTCGTAGACGGCTGTCGGGTCGGAGACGCCGTATCGGGCGGGTCCTGGGCCGGCGTGGAGCTGCTCGTCTCGGTCACCGTTGTTCCTCCGCTTGTGCTGCCGTTCGCCGGCGTCTTCGCGGATGAGCAGGCCGTGGTCAGGGCAAGGATCGTCACTATGGATGCGAGTCCCGCTGTGTACGGTCTCGACGTTTCGCCCATTAGTTCCCACTCGGGATGTTGATGGCCTGCGGATCGTTGAAGTACGCCTTGTAATCGTGCTCGTTGACGGTGATCGTCGGCACGCTGGCACCCCACGGGTTGCCCAGCACCACCGAGCCGTCCTTGTTGACCGACAACACGTACCACACGTGGTCGGTGACGTAGGTGCCGGTGTTGTACGGCGGCGGCAGGTTCGCCTTGGCGGCGTTGCTGAAGTGCTTGGAGGCGATGATCACCGGGTGGCCGCCGTTGAACGCCTTCGCTACCGCGCCGAGGTTGTCGTCCAGACCGGTCGTGCCGTGCCCGGTGAGGTAGGGCGGACCTTGGTTGACCTGGTTCCACTCGATCGCGCCGTAGTCGCCGTGGTCGTGCGAGTCGAACGGCCGCTGGTTGCCCTTGCTGTCCTCGGCGCCGCCCTTCTTCCCGCCGTATATCAGCGCGAACGCCTTCTCGTAGTACGCCGGCCACAGGTCGCCGTTGGCACCGGTCGCGCCGACCGGGTTCCCGCTGCTGTCCACGGGGAGATCCGGAGTGACCGTCACCCACTGGAGGTTGCCGTCCTTGTCCCAGATCCGGACCGAAACCGTGCCGTTCTGGTTCTGGTGGATGCCGTCCTGGACGAACTGTGGATCCTTGAGGGATGTCGCGATCAGCGACGACAGGTACCAGCAGTCCGCGAACTGCTGCTGCTGGACGTCCTTGTAGGACACCGGGCCGTTGAACAGGGGCATGTTCGGGACACCCCACTGGATGTCCGCGGTCGACTTGCCGGTCTGGGCGTTCACGCCGTTGACGTAGACGTCGGTGGTGGTGAAGCCGGGCACGACGCCGGGGAAGTCCTGACCGAACTTCCCCCATTCCGCAGGCGGCAGCTTGCTCAGCAGATTGCTGAGCATCGTGCGCCGGTCGGCTTCGGAGATTCCGTTCTCCTCGGACCAGTCGTACCAGCTGGTGTCGCGGTTCGTCAGAAGACCGGCGTACTTCTGCAGGTCGTCCGGCGAGGCCTCCTGCATGAACAACTGCAGGTCGCTGGGGTTCAGGTTCATGAGCTGCTGGTCGAACGCGACCAAGTCGCCGTGGTCGCCGTCCCAGCCGAAGTCGCCGGTGTGGTCGATGGCGTTCAGCTTCTTGAGCGCCGCGTCCACGTTCTGCTGGCTGGGCACTGGTGCGCTGAAGACCTGGACCGGATCCAACGGCACGTCGGTCAGATACGTGGGCTTACTGCTCGGCGGATCGAGGATGTCGCAACGGCGGTCGATCTCCTTGGCGGTCGCCGGGCCGTAGCCGCCGATGACGCCGGGCAGTCCGGACGGGGCCCCGTACGCCATGGCCTTGAGCATCTCGGGATCGCCGGTCGGATCGGCACCGTCCAGGGCATCCGATGCGTCCATCAAGAGCTTGCGGAGGTCGTTGTGGATCTGGACGGCGCTCGGTCCTGAGGCGTCGAGATCGGAGGCGATGCTGCGAACGGCCGGGATGTTGAACCCGGGAAAGTTCTCGGAGGTCACGGATGGCCTCCAGCGACGGCCTTGGCCTTCTCGATGTCGTCGGCGTCTGTATCGTTCCGGTCGGCCTGGGTGCTCCAGCCCCGGGCGTCGGCGAGCAGGTTGTCAGCCATCTGCCGTAGGCGACGCTGCTTCTGGCCGAGGTCGACGGTGGTGTCCTGGGCGTACTGGCCGAGCCAGGTGCCGCTCGTCGAAGCGGTGGTCGCGGGCTTGTCCAGCAGCGGGCCGATAGCGGCGGCGATGCCTTGCGCGCGTCGGGCGCAGTCACGCAGCGTCGCGGCGTGGGCCCGTAGTTGTGCCGGAGTGTCCGGACGATCCTCTGGCGGTAGCAATCCAACCCCCCGTGGCTGGTTGAGGAAAACAGAACCCGGATATACCGGTCCACCTCACAACTGTGTCAAGGTAGCCAGCGCACGAGGCGCCAGTCAACCGTCGGGGAGAGCACGGCACCGCGGGGCGCGCGCTCGCACGTCTACGGTGCCCACGTCCGGTGCTGCCGCACCACGGTCAGCCAGGAGGGCACCTGGCTGATCAGCGCCGTGCCGGTGCCTACCGGGCAGACCACCCGAGCGCTGCCCACGGCAGCCGAGCAGCGGCGACGTTGCATGGGGCTTAAGCGTTTCCCCGGCGCCGGATCGGTGCCAAGGTGGGGCTCCGGCCGGACGCGAGCGTCGGCCCTTCGGGAGGGGAACCCATGCTCCGCCACAGGTGGGCGCCGCTTTTAGCGTGCGCGATCGCGGTGTCGACGACGGCTTGTCAGTCCACTGCTTCGGGTTCGGCTGCTTCGGGTTCGACCTCAGCGCCGGCCCGGCCAAGCGTTTCGCAGAAGGCGAGCACATCGGCCGCGCCGTCTACAGCTCAGCCGCCTGCGGCCGCGTCGCATTCAGCCGCGTCGCCTACGGCTCCGTCGCACACCGCCCCTTCACACACTGCTTCGGAGCCTGCGAAGAAGCCGACACCGTCGGTGCGGGCCGTACCGACGAGTCCGGCCCGCACAACGCATTCGGCGAGCCCCACCGAGGCCGCGCCGTCCGCGTCGACCAAGAGCGTCGCCGGCTGCGTCAATCACGCGACCATCGGCGAGGGCACGGCCCGCTGTGGCGCCGGTGAGCAGCACCCGAGCGGCGCCATGGCACTGTGCCATGACGGCAGCTACAGCTACAGCACGACGCCGGACGGCACGTGCTCGCACCACAAGGGCGTCGAAGTCTGGTACTACTGACCGGCCCCGAGGCGCTGCCCGCCGACTCTTGCCCGCGGCGGCGGCGCCGACTCTCGCAGCCCGGTCCCGACTACGGCAGCACTGCCACGATCTCCGCGATCGGCCGCCGCTTCCCGGTGTAGAACGGCACCTCCAGGCGCACGTGCCGCCGGGTCTCCGAACCGCGCAGGTGGCGCATCAGATCCACGATCCGGTCCAGCTCGTCGGCCTCGAAGGCGAGGATCCACTCGTAGTCGCCGAGCGCGAACGACGGCACCGTGTTCGCCCGCACGTCCGGGTAGTCCCGCGACATCATCCCGTGCTCGGCCAGCAGCCGGCGGCGCTCGGTGTCCTCCAGCAGGTACCACTCGTAGCCGCGGACGAACGGGTAGACCGCGATGTAGCCGCGCGGCGTCTCGTCGGCGACGAAGGCCGGGACGTGGCTCTTGTTGAACTCCGCCGGGCGGTGCAGCGCCATCTGCGACCAGACCGGCTCGGTCAGGCGGCCCAGGCCGGTGCGGCGGAAGCGGTGGTAGGCGTCCTGCAGCGCCTCGGAGGTCTCGGCGTGCAGCCAGAACATGAAGTCGGCGTCGTGCCGCAGGCCGGCCACGTCGTACGTGCCGCGTACCACCACGTCGTCCTTGGCCAGCGCCGCGAACAGGGTCTCCACCTCGGCCGCGAGGTCCGCGCGGGCGTCCTCGGAGGCCGGCAGGTCCGCGCGGACCTTGAACACGGTCCACATCGCGTAGCGGGTGACCTCGTTCAGCTCCACCGCGCGCTTGCCGATGCGGACGTTGCTGGTTACCCCGGCCGGGCGCTCGTTCTGGGTTTCGTTGCCGCTGTCGCTCATGTCGCCATTCTTCCTTATGGGTGTTGCGGGTTGTTGTGCGCCCCAGTACCGATCGCCCCGGTACTGATTTCGCCGGCGGCCCGCAGCGCCGACGCGACACACGCCGCGATCCCGACGCCGTCGTAAGCCGCCCCGCAGACCGCCAGGCCCGGCTGCGCCGCGACCGCCGAGCGGATCCGCTCCACGCGCGCCACGTGCCCGACCGCGTACTGCGGAAGTCCGCCGCCCCAGCGCTGGACGAAGGAGTCGACGGGTTCGCCGAGCGCGTCCGGACCGAGCGCGGTGCGCAGGTCGGCCAGCGCCAGCGCCGCGAGTTCGGTGTCCTCGCGCTGCAAGTCGGTGCTCTCGCGGTGCCGGCCGACCGAGGCGCGGACCACGGTCTTGCCGGAGGCGGCCAGCCACGACCACTTGACGCTGGAGAAGGTGGAAGCCTTGATGAACCGGTCGTCGGCCGGCGGGACGAGGAAGCCGCTGCCGGCGGGGAGCGTGGCGTCGTCGAACACGAAGGTCGCCAGCGCGACCGAGGCGTATTCGATCCCTGTGAGCTCGGCCGCCGCCGCCGGGGCCACGTCCGTCAGCAGCCGCGCGGCGGGGGTGCCGGGGACCGCGATGATCACCGCGTCGAATTCGTGCGCCCGGGCCGCCGGGACCGGGCCGCAGACCAGCCGCCAGCCCTCGGCGGTGCGACTCAGCTCCCTGACTATCGTCTCGCGCTGGATGGCGACGCCCGCGCTTTCGCAGGACTGTGCCAGCGCCGCCGGGAAGCGTCCGACGCCGCCCCGGATGCCGGCGAACACCGGCTTCGGATTGGCCGCCCCGGCCTGTGCGGCCAGAATCTTCGACACCGCCTCGTCCAGCGGCTCGCCCGATTCATAGGCGGGCACCAGCGCCGGGATCGCGGCCCGCAGGGAGATCTCGTCGGCGTGGCCCGCGTAGACCCCGCCGAGCAGTGGCTCGACCAGCCGGTCCACCACTTCGCGGCCGAAGCGCTCGGCGACGAAGCCGCCGACCGCGATGTCGTCGGTCTCGGCCTCGACCCGCAGCAGGGAGCGGGGCGGCAGCGTCGGCCCGGCCTCGGCACGCTTGAGCCCGGCCGTCGACAACAGGCCGGCCAGGACGCGCGGATCGCCGGGGACGCCCATCAGGTGGCCCTTGGGCATCGGGACCAGCTCGCCGCGGTTCCAGATCGAGGCCGAAGCCGTCGCCGGATGCACGATGTCGTCGGCCAGCCCCACGGCCCGGGCCAGATCCACGGCCTCCGGGCGGCGGTTCAGGATCGACTCGGCGCCGAGGTCCACCCGCACGCCGCCGACCTCGCCGACGGCCAGCTTGCCGCCCAGGCGCGGGGAACCTTCGAACACTGTCACGGCGGCGTCGGGCAACGCCTGCTTGGCGTACCACGCCGCGGCCAGTCCCGAGACGCCGCCGCCGATCACCGCGACCGAGCGCGGGCGCCGGCTCGGCGCCGGACCCGACGCACTCGCCGAGGCGTTCGCGTGGGCCGGACCGGCCGGACCCGACACGCTCGCCGAGGCGTCCGTGCCAGCCGGACCGGCCGGCCCCGACACACTCGCCGAGGCGCTCGCGCCGGCCGGACCGGTCGAACCCGGCCCCGTCGAACCCTGAGACACCGCCTGCTCCGAACCCATCGCAGCCCCCTGTGTCGCGCCCACCGCCGTGGCCCTTTCGTCCGGCGTCGGCGTCAGCGCGCCGAAACCTCGTGTACCAGCTCCACGACCCGGGCCAGCCGGTCCGGATCCATGTCCGGGGTCACCCCGTGGCCCAGGTTGAAGATGTGCCCCGGGGTCTTCGCGCCGTCGGCCAGGACTTCCCGCACCTTGGCCTCGATCACCGGCCACGGCGCGAACATCACCGCCGGGTCTAGGTTGCCCTGCACCGCGTAGTCCGGGCCGATGCGCCGCGAGGCCTCGTCCAGCGGGACCCGCCAGTCCACCCCGACCACGTCCGCGCCCGCGGCGGCCATCAGCGGCAGCAGCTCGCCGGTGCCGACGCCGAAGTGGATGCGCGGCACGCCGAGGTCGGCGATCGAGGCCAGCACCTTCGCGCTGTGCGGCAGCACGTAGCGTTCGTAGTCGCGCGGCGCCAGCGCGCCGGCCCAGGAGTCGAACAGCTGCACCACGCTCGCGCCGGCCTCGATCTGCACCCGCAGGAAGGCCGCGGTCAGGTCGGCCAGCCGGTCCAGCAGCGTGGCGAACAGCTCCGGCTCGCCGAGCATCATCGCCTTGGTCTTCTCATGGTTCTTCGACGGGCCGCCCTCGATGAGGTAGCTGGCGACCGTGAACGGCGCGCCGCCGAAGCCGATCAGCGGGGTCGAGCCCAGCTCGCCGACCAGCTGCCGCGTCGCCTCGGAGATGACGGCCAGGTCCGTCTCCGGGTCCACCGGCCGGATCTGGTCCAGTCCGGAGGCGTCACGGATCGGGTTCGCGATCACCGGGCCGACGTTCGGGACGATCTCCACGTCCACGCCGATCGCCTTGAGCGGCACCACGATGTCGCTGAAGAAGACGGCCGCGTCCACGCCGTAGCGGCGCACCGGCTGCAGGGTGATCTCGGTCACCAGGTCTGGCCGGAAGCAGGACTCCAGCATCGGGATCCCGGTGCGCACCTTCTTGTACTCCGGCAGCGCGCGTCCGGCCTGACGCATGAACCACACCGGTGTGCGGCGGACCGGCTCGCGGCGCGCGGCGCGCAGGAGGTCGCTGTCCTGGACCGGGCTGCGTGACGCGTCCGGCGCGGTCTCGCCGCGCGGGCCAGGGACCTCGGTGAGCTTCTCGGCGGCCGCCGAGCCCAGGTCTGCCGTGGGGTTCAGGCTTTCGGTCACGCTGTCGTGCACGGCATCGCTCCTGTCATCGGTCACCCCTCGATGGTCGCACGTTCGAGGGCGTCTTCGGTGCCCGGGTCCGGTTGCCCGCGAGGGGTTCCCGACGCCGTGTCGGCATGGCGTCGGCGGTGGCCGCGGGCGAGCCACGGCGCCCCGGTGGCGCTCCGGTCGCGCCCCGGCGGCACCTGCCGCGTCGGCGGTCGGACAGATTCCCTTGCGGGGGCGGCTTTTCAGCGCTTGTTTTCACCTCCAGGCGCTTTGTCCTCAGCTCCAGGCGGGCCGCGAGTGCCTCCAGGCGGGCCGCGAGCATTGTCACTCGGCATCAGTCGGCATCACGTCATCACCCGTCGTCGCTCATCGGGCATCGGATCACCGCCGATGTCGGGCATTGGACCACCACCGAACACCCGCGACGCACCATCGCCGTCCGCCTCGCGTCCCGTGCCAGCGCGCCTCCCGTCGGGCCTGTGGCGCGGCGGCGTACTCTTCACCCATGGCACCCAGCCGCGCGGGCGACCCGCGGGAGTTCGCGGAGGCCGTCGCCGCCATGTCGGCGGCGTCCCTGCCGGCCGCGATCGAACTCGACGCCCTGCCGTCCCCGGTGAACCTCGCTCCCTTCGCGCACGCCGTCGGCGGCGCGGTCGTCTCCGCGAACCCGGAGGGCGGCGAGGAGGACCTGGCCACCGGCCGCCTGGTGCTGCTGCACCGGCCCGGCGGCCACGAGGAGTGGCGCGGCGCGTGGCGGTTCGTGGTGCTGGTCGAGGCGGACCTGGAGGCGGAGATCGCCGAGGACCCGCTGCTGGCCGAGGTCGCCTGGTCCTGGCTGATGGACGCGCTGGCCGAGCACGGCGCCCCGTTCACCGCCGAGGGCGGCACGGTCTCCCGGTCCTCCTCCCGCGGCTTCGGCGGCCTGGCCGGCCGGCCGGCGACCACGGCCGTGGAAGTGCGCGCCTCCTGGACCCCGGCCGGCGAGGACATCGACTTCGCCGCCCATCTGAACGCCTGGTGCGCGCTGATGATGATGTGCGCCGGCCTGCCGCCGGAGTACGAGGGCGTGGCGAACCTGCCGCCCGCCGGGTCCCGCCGGTGACTGGTGTGACTTTCTGACGCTTCCGGATCTCGGGGCGCTCCAGCTTCATTGTGTTACGTCGGGCTCACCTGATCAGCCCAGCCGCTTCCCCTGGACGGCCCACTCCGCGACCCCTTTGACCCGTCCCGCCCCATCAGTCGCGGAACCGCACGTCGGACGCTTGTAAGCCGATGACATGACGTTGGGTGACTAGATCTCACGCTCAGTCACTCGACGTGGCGCGGGTCACACTCGCCCAGCTCAGGGCTTGTTGTCTGATCTTCATATGCCCGACCCGGCCGCCTTCGGTGAACTTGCGAGCATTAGCCCTAAAGGTGCCTGCTTGATCTGCCGATGACCTGAATGGACCGATCCGCTACCGAGTGGACCCGGTCGCTGAGCACAAGCTCGCAGCACCCCCAGGAGGAGGTTCGGTGTCGGTACTCGTCGACAACACCGCCAACCTGATCGCATACCGGCCGGCCCGGCTGACCGCGATGGTCGTCGTGGCCGACCCCCGGGTACGCCAGTCGGTGACCCGGCACTTGTGGGCGCTCGGCGTCCGCGACGTCCTGGAGGCGCAGACCGCCGCCGAGGCGCGCAGCCGGATGTCCGCCACCCGCGATCTGGCCGTGGTGGACATCCACCTGCCCGACGGATCCGGCCTGCAGTTGCTGGCCGAGATGCGGGCGGCCGGCTGGGC
The DNA here is from genome assembly GCF_015356865.1 of Catenulispora pinisilvae. Classification (GTDB taxonomy): domain Bacteria; phylum Actinomycetota; class Actinomycetes; order Streptomycetales; family Catenulisporaceae; genus Catenulispora; species Catenulispora pinisilvae. The sequence continues at coordinate 1,462 of NZ_JAAFZA010000251.1, read as the reverse complement.
CGGCGGCCTGGCCGTCTCGGCCGCCGACGACGCCGGCGCGGTACGGGCCGCCCTGGCGTCCGGCGTCCGCGGCTTCGTCATCACCGGGGCCCGCCCGGTCGCCGCCGGCCGGCCGGCGATGGCCGGCGTGCACGCGGCCAGCGCCAACCGGGTACGCCCCACCGGCGGCCTGCCGCCCGGGGCCGCCGCCCTGGCCGGGGCCAACGGCGCGGCCCAGGCCGCGCACTCCGGCTGCCGGGACCTGTCCGCGCGCGAGATCGAGGTGCTGCGGCTGGTCGCCGACGGCCGCTCGAACAAGGCGATCGGACAGGCGATGGGGCTCTCGGCGCTGACCGTGAAGAGCCACCTGGCGCGCATCGCCCGCAAGCTGGGCACGGGCGATCGGGCCGGCATGGTCGCGGTCGCGTTGCGCGGCGGGACCATTCACTGACGGCGGTCGTTAGTGTAAGGGCGTGACGAGTTCCAGTACGCCGGCGGGACCGGCGAGCCCCGAGCAGATGCCGCAGGTCGCCGAGCCGCCGCTCGGCCTGGTCCCGCTGCTGGAACCGCGTGAGGGACTGCCGCCGGTCACGGACACCGAGCCGGCGTTGGCCGCCGCCGTGGAGGCGTTGGCGGCCGGCACCGGCCCGGTGGCCGTGGACGCCGAGCGGGCCAGCGGCTACAAGTACAGCCAGCGCGCCTACCTGGTCCAGATACGCCGCCAGGGCGCCGGCACCTTCCTCATCGACCCGATCGCCTGCCCGGACCTGTCGGCCCTGGCCGGCGACGGGCCGGCGCTGGCCGGTGCCGAGTGGGTGCTGCACGCCGCCTCCCAGGACCTGGCGTGCCTGGCCGAGATCGGGATGTACCCGCCGGCCCGGCGCGCCGACGGTACCGGCGGCCTGTTCGACACCGAACTCGGCGCCCGGCTCGGCGGCCACGAGCGGGTCGGCCTGGGCCCGCTGGTCGCCGAGGTGCTGAAGCTGGAACTGGAGAAGGGCCACTCGGCCTCGGACTGGTCCACGCGTCCGCTGCCCGAGGCCTGGCTCCGCTACGCGGCGCTGGACGTCGAGGTCCTGGTCGAGGTCCGGGACATCATCGAGGACGAACTGCGCGCGGCCGGCAAGCTGGACTGGGCCCACCAGGAGTTCGACGCCGTGGCCAGCGCCCCGCCCCCGAAGCCGCGCGCCGAGCCCTGGCGCCGCACCTCCGGTCTGCACAAGGTGCGCCGCCCCCGCCAGCTCGCGGTGGTGCGCGCCTTGTGGGAGTCCCGCGACGACCTGGCCCGCCGCCGGGACATGACCCCCACCCGGGTCCTGCCCGACCAGGCCATCATCGACGCGGCCCTGAGCCTGCCGGCCACCGCGGCCCAGATGCGCGCCATCCCCGGCTTCAGCGGCCGGATGCGCTCCGGCGACGTGCCCCGCTACTTCGAAGCCCTCACCAAGGCCCGCGAGCTGAAGGACGCCCAGCTGCCCAAGCC